>CAVOEV010000139.1:0-12100 GCA_963694825.1 Planctomycetota bacterium | reverse complement strand
GCGGATCAATCGAGTTCAAAGCGAGCGAGGTAGTCATCGAGTCCGTGGTTTTCGGCGTCGGGTTGTTGTTGTTTTTTGAGCACGAAGTCTTCGATGACGAGCACGTCCATATTGGTGGCCATGAAGCATCGGTAGGCTTGTTCGGGGGTGCAGACGATCGGTTCGCCACGGACGTTGAAGCTGGTGTTGATCAGCACGGGTGAGCCGGTTTGTTCTTCGAAGGCTTTGATCAACTGGTAGTATCGCCCGTGTCGAACGGGGTCGACGGTTTGAACGCGTGCCGAGTTGTCGACGTGTGTGATGGCTGGTACGTGGGAGCGTTGGATTTTGAGTTGATCGAGTCCTTGCGTGGCCAGTTCGGTCTCGTCGAGTTCGAGTCGTTTGTCGGGTTTCACATCGGCCACGAGCAGCATGTAGGGGCTTTGTTCCCCGGGCCGCATATCAAAGTACTCATCGACTCGTTCTTCGAGCACGCTGGGGGCAAACGGTCGAAAGGATTCTCGGAACTTGATCTTGAGGTTCATGACTGACTGCATGCGTGTACTGCGGGCGTCTCCGAGGATACTGCGTCGTCCGAGAGCCCGCGGTCCGAATTCCATCCGGCCCTGCATCCATCCGATGACGTTTTCGTCGGCGATAAGTTTGGCCACTTCGTGGCACAGTTGATCGGCATCGTCGAACTTCTGGTAGACGGCATTGGCCGAGTCGAGAAACTGTTGGACCTGTTGATTGGAGAATTCTGGTCCGAGATCGCTGCCACCCTGATAATCGAGTTGGTCGTGTGGCCTGGGATTGTCGAGCAGTTGGTGCCAGATCAGCAGGGCGACTCCGAGTGCTCCACCGGCGTCTCCTGCCGCGGGCTGGATCCAGACCTCATCAAACGGTCCTTCTCGGAGGATTCGGCCATTGGACACGCAATTGAGTGCGACTCCACCGGCGAGGCAGAGCTTGTTCATTCCTGTGGCCTGGTGGACATGGTGAGCCATTTTCAGCATGGAGTTTTCGGTGACGGCCTGGATGCTGGCTGCGATGTCCATGTGTTTCTGAGTGAGTGGTGATTCGGGCGCGCGTGGTGGTCCATCGAAGAGCCGGTGGAACTTTGACGAGGTCATCGTCAGTCCCTGGCAGTAGTTGAAGTATTCGAGTTGCATTCTGAGTGATCCGTCGGGTTTCAGGTCGACGAGGTGTTCGAGAATGCGGTCGGTGTATTTCGGTTCGCCGTAGGGTGCGAGTCCCATGAGTTTGTATTCGCCCGAGTTGACTCGGAACCCGCAGTAGTAGGTGAAGGCGGTGTAGAGGAGTCCCAGCGAGTGGGGGTAGTGCATTTCGTGAGTCAGTTCGATGCGGTTGTCCTTTCCCCACCCGTAGCTGGCGGTGGCCCATTCGCCGACGCCATCGACGGTCAGGATGGCGGCTTCGGGGAACGGGCTGGGGAAGAACGCGCTGGCGGCGTGCGACTCGTGGTGTTCGGGGAAGACGATTCGCCGAGAGTACTTTCGGCCGAGTCCTTTCTTGATGACTCGGGGCAGGTGCAGCCGCGTGCGAAGCCAGTTGGGCAGCAGGGTCAGCCAGCTTCGGAGTCCTTTGGGCGAGAACGCCAGGTAGGTTTCCAGCAGTCGTTCGAACTTGACGAGTGGCTTGTCGTAGAAGCCGACGTAGTCGAGGTCATCGGGTTTGAGTCCGGCTTCGGCCAGGCAGTATTCGATGGCATTTTCGGGAAACCCGGAGTCGTGTTTTTTTCGGGTGAAGCGTTCTTCCTGTGCGGCGGCTACGATTTTCCCATCGACGATGAGCGCGGCGGCCGAGTCGTGGTAGAAGGCAGAGATGCCCAGGATCGCAGTCATCAGGCGAGTTTCACCTCGGCTACTCCCACTCGATCGTACTGGGCGGTTTTGAGCTGATGTCGTAGGCCACCCGGTTGACTCCGGCGACGCTGTTGGTGATCCGCGTCGAGATCCGTTCCATGACATCGTAGGGCATGCGGAACCAGTCGGCGGTCATGAAGTCGTCGGTGGAGACGGCTCGGACGACGATCGTGTCCTGGTAGGTCCGGTCGTCGCCCATGACTCCGACGCTTTGCACTGGCAGCAGTACGGCGAACGCCTGCTGGATATCTCGATACAGCCCCGCCTTTCTGAGTTCTTCGATCACAATCCGATCGGCGTCTCTGAGGGTATCCAATCGTTCTTCGCTGACGGCACCGAGGCAGCGAACGGCGAGTCCGGGTCCGGGGAACGGGTGTCTCCAGATCAGGTGTTCGGGCAGCCCCAACGCTTCGCCCATTTGCCGGACCTCGTCCTTGAACAGGTCTCTGAGTGGTTCGATCAGTTCGAACCCCAGTTCATCGGGCAGTCCACCGACGTTGTGATGGGCCTTGATCGCGGCGGCCGGTCCATCGGGGTTGGCTCCGGATTCGATCACGTCGGGGTAGAGAGTTCCCTGGGCGAGGAAGTGGGCATCGGGGATCGATTCGGCCTCCTTGCGGAACACCTCGATGAAGACTCGACCGATGATCTTCCGTTTCTGTTGCGGATCGTCGACACCGGCGAGTTCATCGAGGAACAGGCGTCTCGCATCCGAGACATGCAGGTCGGTCTGAAAGTGTTCGGTGAACCGATCTTCGACTTCTTGAGCCTCGCCGGACCGCAGCAGGCCGTTGTCGACGAAGATACACGAGAGTTGGTCGCCGATGGCTTTGGAGAGCAGTGCGGCGACGACCGACGAGTCGACTCCACCGGAGAGCCCACAGATGACTCGTTTGGAACCGACCCGAGTGCGGATCAATTCGATTTGCTGTTCGATCAGCGAGCTGATATTCCAGGTGCCCTTGCACCCGCAGATATCCTGGACGAAGTTTTTGAGCAGTCGGCCGCCGAAGTCGGTGTGCGTCACTTCGGGGTGAAACTGCAGTCCGTAGATGGGTCGATCGGAGTGTCTGACGGCTGCGAGCGGGCAGGACTCGGTTGAGGCCAGTGAGACGAACATCCCATCGGGGTCATCGACCTGATCTCCGTGGCTCATCCACACGACCAGTTCGTCTGGGAGTCCGGCGAACAGGCCGCCGGGATCGACGACTCGACAGGGGGCTCGACCGAATTCCCGGGTGTCGGCCGAGTTGACGTTGGCTCCGAGCTGTCGGCAGATCACCTGCATTCCGTAGCAGATGCCGAGAATGGGAATCCCCAGGTCGAACAGTTCGGGGTCGGGCAGTGGTGCGTCATCGGCGTAGACGCTTGCGGGGCCTCCCGAGAGAATCAGTCCGCGGGGATTGATTTCCTTGATGCGTTCGATCGAGAGGTCGTGTCGGACCATCCGGCAAAGGACGTTTTGTTCTCGAACGCGTCGAGCGATCAGTTGAGCGGTTTGGGAGCCGAAGTCGAGAATCAGGACCTGATCGTGATTGACCGGCTGAGCGGTGCCGGGCACTGGACTGGATTGATCCGCAGTGGCGGCGGAATTGTCGGCGTTCATCGGCTCGACTCGTTGGAATCATGGCCGGCAGTGAAAGCCGGCCAGCAGTTGGGTTCACGTCAGAGCAAACCTCCATTGTAGGTCAGCCATGACTACCAGAGAAAGCCAGCGGTGTGAGCATTGGGCTGAGGATTCAGGCGAGTCCGCGTGTGGTGGCCAGTCCGATGGCCACGGCGACGAGTCCGACGGCGACATTCAGGGCGACATTTCCGACTGCGGCGGGAACTTCGCCCCGTCCCAGCAGTTCGATCGTATCGTGACCGAAAGTTGAGAATGTGGTCAGGGACCCGAGAATCCCGGTGACCAGGAAGAGTTCGGTTGATTTCGAGACGTTCTGGCGGCCGCTGATCCAGCCGAGGAGGATTCCGATCAGCAGGCAACCGATCACGTTGACGGCCAGGGTGCCCCAGGGGAACCGGGACGCCAGCCTCGACTGGACGAACTGTCCGATCGTGTAGCGAGCGATGGCTCCGAGAAAGCCGCCCAATCCGACGGCCAGCAGGTTTTGCATTGCGGTCGGTGTCCGGTGTTCTAGTGGCTGATCTTCCACAGGAATCCGTTGCTGCGGACGAAGACCGAGTCGGACGCGATTGCCGGGGTGCAGAGGATTGTTTCGCCCAGTTGGTTTTCGGCGACGATTTTCCCCTTGGGGCCGGTCACATCGATCACGTAGGTCAGCCCGGTTTCGCTGAAGTAGTACAGGTGTCCGTTGGCGGCGACCGGCGAGGAGGTGAAGGCTCCTTTGAGTCTGAGTTGCCAGAGCAGTTTGCCGGTGGCGGCATCACCACACTTGATAATCGGGCCACTGATCGTGAACACTTTTCCGCGGTAGACCAGTGGACTGGGCGTGCCGGATCCAAGCCGGTTGTTTTTCCAGGCGATCTTGGGTGTCGTGTTTTTCACGTCGTCTGGTCGCACGACGGTGAGTCCATTGGCCGGGATGTAGACGGTGCCATCGGCGACGACGGACGAGGGTGTTCGCGAGGCGGGCTGGTCGAAGTGCCAGGCTTCCCGGCCTGTTCGCGCGTCGAGAGCTCGGACGCCGACCATGTTTTGCAGCAGCACCAGGCTCTTGGAGGGGTCTGTGTGGACCAGTGCGATGGGTGACGACCAGTTGTCGTAGCGGTGTTGTTTTTCGTGCCAACGCGTGGTGCCGTTTTCGACATCAAGCCCCGTGGCAAAGCTCTCGGCTTGACTCTCGACCTGCACGATCACGGTATCGCCGATGACGACGGGTGAGGAGGCCATGCCGAGGCTGTTGCTGGCGTTGGGGTAATCGTGAGTCAATCCGCGATACCACAGCAGGTTGCCGTCGAGGTCGAGGCAAACGAGGTCGTTGCTGGAGAAGAATGCAAAGATACGTTTTCCGTCGCTGGCGGGAGTCGGTGTGGCGTTGGCCATCTTGGGATGGCATTGCGTGCGACCTGTGGCCTGAAACGACCGTCTCCAGCGGCGGACTCCGGTCTTCACGTCGTAGCATTCGACCAGAAGTCGGTCCTGGTTGAAGCCATCCGAGGAGGTCAGGTAGATGCGATCTCCGACGACGATTGGGCCCGAGAGTCCTCGTCCGCTGAGCGGTATTTTCCAGGCGATGTTTTCGGTATCGCCCCACGTCACCGGCGGTTTTTCTCCGGGTGCGACTGACGAGCTGTCGTTGCCACGGAATTGCCGCCAATCGGCCTGGGCGAGGCTGGTATTGAGGTTGGTGCAGAGAGCGGTCGCGAGCCAGCCGGCCAAGAGCAGCACGGTGGCGTGGCGGGTTGTCGGTCGGCGATTGAGTCGGGTCATGGTTGAATCCTCTGGCGTTTGGGCAGACTGGCCGAGTTGTCGGCCGGGTGCACGGCGATACCCGATTTGTTGCAGGTTCGGATCTGGAACTCGTACCTCTGAGCCCAGCTCTCTTCCTGTTCGTTCTGGCAGATCTTGAGCAGGATGGTGTTGGATCCGGCTCGGAGCATGACGGGGACGGAGAACTGGTCGAGTTTCATACCTCGGTGGTATTCTTCGTTGGCGAACACCTGGCGTCCGTTGACCCAGAGTTTCCAGGCATTGGGCGTGCCGAGTCGAAACTGGATCGAGGAGGGTGTTTTGGTCTGGAACACGGTCGAGCAGTACATCACCGCGCCCTTGTAGGGTTGGATTTGCTTGGCGATGTTGAGGATGCCGAACTCGTTTTTCGTCTTGTAGAGTTTCCAGGCAGTGGGACCGAGTTTTCCTTTGAGGCTGGTCTTGAGATCGAGTTGTTTTTCGGGGGGGTAGGCGGTGTCGAAGCCCTTATTGTCGGAATTGTCGAATGGTCCGACGATGTGCCATTGCGTGAGGAACCCAAAGTGGCGTTGCAGGTCGAGTGTTTCGCCCATGTTCTGGAGCGGTTTGGCGATCGCCCGGACCTGGTCATCGTCAGTGGCACCCTTGAGGGCTCGGCGGTAGAGCGTCGTGGCGAGGTCGGATTGATTTTCCTTTGCGAGTTGATCGGCGAGCTTGAGGAGTCGTGCGACGGCATCGCGTCGGAACAGGGGGCTGGGGTCTTCGAGCATGCCGGGGATCAGGCGGTCGACGACGGTGCCGTCGACGCGTTCGAGGATTTCGAACGCCAGCCGTCTGGCTTGCGGGTTATTTTTGAGGTCACCGATAAATGTTTCGAGGCGTTTGCGTGGCAGTGGTTTCTTGTCGGCAATCGCTTTGTCGACGACCGTTTCGGCCACCGATCTCAGGTAATTGGCAGCCAGGGGGTTGGCATTGTCAAACGCCGCGAGCACGTCGAGCAACACTCCGGGTTCGGCCGCGGCCAGTTCGGCGACCGCTCGTCCGGCGGCCGGGTTGCCTTTGGCTTTCTTGTCGACCGACTTGATGATCGAGATCAATTCGGATGTTCCGGCCACATCGGCCGCGTCGGCGATACGTTGTGAGACGGTTGCGATGATGAGCAGGACGGTGGCTGCGGCTGCAAGTGGTCGGGCTCGTAGTATTCGAGTCATGGACGTGTTCCTGTCTCGGCTGACGTGTCGTTTGGCGTTTCTGTTGCGAAGCGGTGATTCTAGCAATCAGCTTGGTGGTGAAGAAAGCGAGGGTGGGCTCGGGACAGGCACCTGCGCCGTCTTTGGCGGCTGGTGAGGGAGTCCCTGAGAGAGAGTCCGGGTTGTGGCGAGGGGTGGTGGGTTGGATAATCGGAGCGGCGAGTGAGTCGGCATTGGCCGGTTGTCCGACACCCTGTCACCGATCGTCGGGTGGCTCGAGCGAACTGCGATTTGCGATGACAAAGACTTCGGAGCCACGAACGAATCTGTGGGATGGCAGTTCAGCGACCGGTCGGGTTTTCCTGGTGGGTGCAGGGCCGGGCGATCCGGGATTGCTGACCTTGCGTGGTCTCGAGTGTCTTCAGCAGGCGGACCTGGTGCTTTACGACGGGTTGGTCAATCCCTTGTTGCTGGAACACACGACGGCGGTGTGCGAGCGAACTCAGCGAGAGCCGTCAGGTGGTCGTCGGGTGTTGGACCAGGATTCGATCAACTGTCGTCTGGTATCGGAGGCTCGAGCGGGTCGGACGGTGGTCCGTCTGAAGGGTGGCGACCCGTTGGTGTTTGGTCGCGGAGCCGAGGAGGCTCGGGTGTTGGCCGAAGCGGGAGTGCCTTTTGAGATCGTGCCGGGGATCACTGCGGCGACTGCCGCAGCCGCCTACGCCGGAATCCCGTTGACTCACCGGCACAAGTCTTCGGCCGTGCTGTTGGTAACCGGTCACGAGGACCCGACGAAGGAGGACTCGGCGATCGACTACCGGCTGCTGGCTGCGTTTTCCGGGACGTTGGTTTTCTACATGGGGTTGGATCGATTGGAGGAGATCGTATCGAGGTTGCTGGAGGCGGGTCGAGACTCCGCTACGCCGGCTGCGGTCATCAGCCGTGGGACTTTGTCGGACCAGAAAACCGTGACTGGCGATCTGGTCGAGTTGCCTGGGTTGGTGTCGGCGGCGGCAATGACGGCTCCGTCGTTGATCGTCATAGGCGAATGTGTGACCGAGCGAGAATCGATTGCCTGGTTCGAAACGAGGCCCTTGCTGGGTCGTTCGGTTGGGATCACTCGACCGGTCGGGCAGGCTGGCGAAGTCGTCAGTCGGTTGGTTCGGTTGGGAGCCGAACCGGTGTTGATGCCGACGATCGAGATTGGTCCACCGGAGTCGTTGGACGCGGTTGACCGGGTTTTGGATCGTCTCGAGGAGTTCGACTGGATCGTCTTCAGCAGCACCAACGGAGTGTCCGGGTTGTTGGGTCGGTTGTGGGATCGGGGTGATGATGTGCGTCGTTTGATTGGTTGTCGGCTGGCGGCGATCGGTCCGGCGACGGCCGAGGCACTGGCCAAGTACGGTTTGCGAGCGGACCTGGTGCCGGAAACGTATCGGGCCGAGGCATTGGCCGAGTCGTTGAGTCCATTGGTCGACGGAGCCCGGGTGCTGTGGGCTCGAGCCAACCGTGGGCGTGAGGTACTTTGTGAGTTGCTTGGCGCGGCTGGTGCGAGCCTGGAGCAGGTGGTCGTGTATCGGAACGAGGATGTCGAGTCATTTCCGAGTGAGGTTTTGGAACGGTTGTCGGCGGGAGCGATAGACTGGATCGGTCTTTCGAGTCCTTCGATTGCTCGGGGAGTCGCCCGATTGACGGCCGACCGGCCTTTGTCTCTCGAGTCGACTCGCCTGGCCAGCATCAGTCCGGTGACGAGCCAGGCGGCTGTGGAGGCGGGATTGGAGATTGCTGTCGAGGCGGTCGAGTCGACCTGGGACGGGTTGCTTGATGCGATCGTGTTGGCCGAGTCGTAGAGTGGCATGGGGGACAGGCAGCTGCGCCGCCATTGTCGGCTGGTGAGCCAGTCCCTGGGGGAGTCTCATCTTGACCTGCTGGCCGTAGACGACGATATTCCGCCGACGAAAAACTCGGATTTCGAGTCAGGCGGGAACGTGGATATGGTGGCGAACGAAGTCGAAGTGGCTGGTCTGCGGCGAGGTGTTGCGAGTTGGCTGGGTCGGATCAAGCGATGGGCGGTGTCGCTGGTGATTGTCGGTTACCTTGGCTCGCTGGGTTACGGCATTGTCTGTCACACGTTGAACTTCAACACGGCGTCGCACCCGGCGATGTATTTTGTGGTGTGGGACATGTTCTGCGGCTGGTCGGCCTATGCCAACCGCGTGCACATCATTGGCGAGGGCGAGGACAACAAGTACTACAGCTTGGCTCCGGGTCCGTGGACCGAGTTCACACCGTTTGGCAGCCTGGCCCGTCATCACTACGACCCGTTCCTGAATCACTCCGGCCAATTGGCGAAGAACTGTCTGGATCACACGTCGGCCCCGCCGATGAAGCGGATCCTGGTGATCGAGGAGTACTGGGCCAAGAAGTACAATTTGCCCGATTCGGTCTGGAATCATTGTTCCGACGAGCCTCGCGAGAGGTACAGCTACTTCCAGGTCCGTCAGATCCTGGCCCCCTGCGGGACACCGGTCCGGCGTTTCCAGTCGTGGCTGGCTCGACAGGGCGATCTTGCGATATCGGCCCAAAACCTGGTGTCTCAACCCGACTCGACTCGGGCCGGTCTATCGCCCGAGTTGCGAGCGACAATGCGTCCATTTGACGGTTTGCGAGCGGGTCGGTTGATTCCAATGGCGGGCGTCAATTCGTCGTCATCGTTCCCGGTGGCCGATCCCGAGCGAGTTCCATCGGCCCAGTGATTCCAGCTCTCAAGGCGTTCCTCCAGGCGATTTACTCAGCAGGGTTTCATCCCTCGACGATCCGGTATGAAAGACATGGTTGATTCGACATCTCTATTGCCACAGTCCGGGCCAGAGGCACGTGGCGTCACCAACCGGGGCTTGCGTGGTTCTCTGAACGAGTTCTTCTTTGCACCAGAGGTTCCTTACGGCTTGGCGTTGTGTCGGATGGTGTTGCCGGCGATCTTGCTGTACGTGGTGCTGCGTCGCTGGCTGCATGCTCGCGAGTTCTTTTCATCCGACGGAGCCGTCGCGCCTCTGGCGGACAATTACGGCTACTTCCACATGCTGCCGATTCCTTCGGGGACGGTGGCGGTGATTCTGATGACGCTGCTGGTCGTGTTCCTGGTGACCACGATGATCGGTTGGCGGACCCGCATTTCGGTCATCGGCTGCCTGTTGATCTACACCTATCTCAACACGCTCGACTGCCTGAGCACCTTCACCAAGTACTCGGTGATTGCTTCGCACGTGTTGTTGTTGCTGAGTTTTTCGAGGTGTGGTTCGGTGTGGAGTGTGGACGCCTGGCTGTCTCGACAGAAGCAGCCGGGTCGAATCGCCCCACCCGAGTTTCCGGCCTGGCCTCGACGGCTGATGCAGTTGTTGATCGGGTTGGTGTATTTCGGAGCCGCGGTCACCAAGATCCACACCCCAACATTCTTCTCGGGCGACCAACTCAGATTCTGGCTCATGACCGACGTGAACAACGCGAACGCGATCGGCGAGCAGTTGACGCTTTACCCGGTGCTGGTGGTCACGATGGCCTACATCTCGGTGGTCTGGGAGATTCTGTTCATTTTCATGTGCTGGCGTGGTCATGGACGCTGGATCACATTGCTGATGGGCGTGATGTTCCATATGGGCACACGTGAGACGTTGGGTTTACACATTTTCCCGTTGGTTTCGATGACCACCTATCTGGCCTTCATCAAGACCGATGACGTGACGCGTTGGCGAGGTTGGTTGTCGAGATTCTGGCGATCGACTCGGACGTCGGAACCGCGGCGTGTTCTGCTGGCCGATCATTGGCATCGTCGTCTGGCCTTGGCCTTTCCCTGCATGTTGCTTGTCGTGGCAGTTCTTGGTGTCGAGTTGGAGCACCAGTTGGATCCGTACGGGATACGTCGTTCCGAGGGTCCTCATGAGTTGGTCGAGTTGGACGCTGCGACGGTCGAGGCGATGATGGAGGGCAGTTCGCGAGTCCGTCCCAAGGACCTTGTGCATTCGCTCGAGATGGGGAAAATGATGATCGGTGGCTACGTGATTGGTCACAAGTCGACGTTTCGGCAGGGCGAGCGGTTATTTGCTCAGTGCACGCTGAATCCTCCGCATCCCGACCTGGTGATCGAGTGCAACCTTCACGACAGCGGCAACCGATTGCTGGACCGTGTCCAGCAGGTGGTGCCACGCGAGGTATTTCGGGCCAATTTTCTTTACGTTCTTCACGACGCACTGGTTCCCGGCGAGTACTCGCTGGTTGTGCGATGTGGAGGCCAGGAAGTGGCTCGCCGGCGGATTGTGCTGGAGCCGGCCGAGGCGTCTGTCGAGCGGTCGCCTGTTGCCAATTGACGACCTGTGCGCCTAGACTTCCGGCGAAAATGTCGTCGTAAGGAGTTGCCGGGGTGATGTGGGTGCTGACGGAGAATCCCTGGCCGCTGATGATCGGATTGTCGGTCGTTGCGGTCGGCTTGATGCTTGCCTGGAGTTCTCGACGGCAGACGCGGTTCCTGGTCCTGGCCGTCGTTGCCGTGTTGCTGGTGGCCGGGGTGTGGGAACTGGAGCGGCGGATAGTGACCGAACGCGAACGTTTGGAGATTTGCGTTCTCGATCTTCGCGATGCCGTCCAGGCCAAGGAAGTGGTCGAGGCTCTGGGGTTCATTTCCCATTCGGAACTGACTCTCAAGGCCCTGGTCGCTGCCGGACTGGCGATGGTCAGTTTCGAGGACGAGATTCGAATCACCGCGTTGGAGACCACTCTAACTTCCGACGATTCGATCGCCGAGACCCGGTTCCGTGCCAACGCTTCGTTGAGTGTTGTGGGATACGGAGCGGTTGGTCACCAGCCGACCTTGTGGTCGTTGACCTGGCGAAAGGAAGGCGACGAGTGGCGGATTGTCCGGGTGCGGAGGTTCCACCCTCTGAGTCACAAGGAACTGCCACCCTTGTCTGGCGGCAACTGAGCGGGTTTTGTGGTGCGGGTTTGTGGTCAGCGCTGACTGAGGATTGTGTGAGCAGCGTGTGCTGGTCTATTGGGATTGTTGTTTGGACTTGAGTTTCTGTTCGTACACCTTGTCACCGGGTTCGATGGGGATACCGGCTTCGCGGTAGATCTGGATCTTGTATTGTTTGTTCTCGACCACCAGCAGTCCACCGGTCGATTCGTCGTAGGCGTAGGCCTGGTATCGGGGCAACTTGGCCAGTTCGATTCTCATTTGTTTTTGCAGCTTCTCGAATTCAGCAAAGGTTGGAGCCCGTCCTTTTGACGCCTTGATGATGTCGAGTTGCCGTTTGAAGTTCAGTGCACTGACGCGGGAAGTCGCGGCCACGTAAGCGGTGGCGGCGACGGTCAGCGGATCGCTGCCTTGGACCTTGTTTTCGACGACAACGATGAACGGGTTGGACCGGTACTTCTTGTAGTCGATCACATCGGCGGTCGTCTTGCCGATGAAAGTACGACGTGGTTTCTTGGCCGGCGGTGTTGCGTCTGGCGGCTGTAGTGATGGTTGCGGTGATGGTTGCGGTGTGGTTTTGGGTGTGGGTTGCGGTGTGGGTTGCGGTGGAGTGTGAGAGTTTGGCGAGTTGCCACCGGTGGCGTCCTGGACGTCTTGGATATCGGCCATGGAGGCGATTCCGGGCACGCCGGCGTTACGTCGTTTG
>CAVOEV010000138.1:0-12251 GCA_963694825.1 Planctomycetota bacterium | reverse complement strand
GGTCCGCAGCGGTTCGGCGGACAGGCCACTCGCCGGGGGCCGGGGCGGAGAGCCAGTCCCTGGGTTAGGCTAGAGCGTTGCGATAGACGGCGGCTCCGGCTTCGAGTGCCTCGGCAATCCGGCCGGGGTCCTTGCCTCCGGCCTCGGCAAGATCCGGTCGACCACCTCCACCGCCTCCCACCACACTGGCCGCCGCCTTGACGCAGTCTCCGGCATTGAGTCCCCGGTCGATCAATTCGGGGCTGACCGCTGCGGTCAGAGCGACCTTGCCATCGACTTCGGCGGCGACGATCAGTGCGACGGCCTGAGCTTTGCTGCGAAGCAGGTCGGCAAAGTCTCGCAATCCATCCCGGTCGACTCCTTCGGCCCGGTGAGCCACGATGTGGATCCCGTCGATAATTTCGGCGTCGTCGATCAATCCATCGGCGGTTCCGGCGATGGCCTGACGACTGTGCGAAGCGAGTTGTTTCTGAACCTGTTTGAGATCGTCCTGCAGGCGTTGGACTCGGGGCAGAAGTTCTTCGGGCGGCGCCTTGAGCGCGACAGAGAGTTGCTGGACGACCGATTCGGTCTGACGAATCTGTTGGTGTGCTCTGGGGCCGGTCAGAGCGGAGATCCGTCGGATCCCTTTGGCAACCGGATCTTCCGAGACAACGCGACAGAGCCCAACCTGTCCGGTGTTGTCCAGGTGAGTGCCTCCGCAGAGTTCGGTGCTGAAGTTACCCATCCGGACGACTCGGACCCGGTCGGGGTACTTTTCGCCAAAGAGGGCCATGGCGCCGGCTTCGCGAGCGTCGTCGAGGTTCATGAGTTCCGTCGTCACCTCCGCACCTTGGGCCACTCGGGCGTTGATCACGTCTTCGATTTGCCTGAGTTCATCGGCGGTGACGGGTTGTTTGTGGGCGAAGTCGAATCGGAACGCGTCCTGTTCGACCTTCGACCCGCGTTGCATGGCGTTTGGCCCGAGCACGGTTTGCAGGGCGTGGTGCAGCAGGTGTGTGGCCGAGTGAGCTCTTCGGATCCCGTCCCGTCGTTGGTCATCGACCTGTGCGGTCAGTGGGTCACCGGTTGTGAGGCTTCCCGAATCCAGGTAGCCGATGTGCAGCAGCAGTTCGCCATCGCGGACGGTATCGGTGACCTGGAAGGTGGTCGCCTGTGCGTTGAGTTGACCGACATCGCCCACCTGTCCACCGGCTTCGCCGTAGAAGGGGGTTTGTTGGAGTACGACGGCGGCGACGGCGGATTCGCCGGTCTGGGACCAGTCGTCGACCAATTCGCCATTTGCGATGATGCCTTCGACCTGGACAGGTCCCTCGGCAGATTCGTATCCGTCGAACCGCGTGGCACCGATGCGATTGCGGAGTTCATCGAGTGGTCCGGTGGCCATGACGCTGTCGAGGAATGCTCCGGAGCCGCTGCCGGCCATGTGTTGAGTCATGCGGGCGTCGAACTGTTCTCTATCGACGCTCAGTCCGCCCCGGGTGGCGAGTGCTTCGGTCAGTTCGACGAGGAACCCGTCGGTCTGGTGCAGGTCGAAGGCTTCGTCGCCGGTGATCACCGTGCGGCCCTGGGATTCGGCCAGGCGAGCCAGTGTTTCGAACTTTCCGACGCCTCGCTCGATGGTGTCCAGGAACTGGTTTTCTTCTTCGAGCACGACGTTGGCGACGGGATCGGCGGATGTGGCGAGGTCGGGGTAGGCGGCCTTCATGGCCTGGACGACGGCGGGGACGAGTTGGTGAAGGAAGGGTTCGTGCCGGCCGAGCAGGTAGCCTTCGAGCAGAGCGCGTCTGAGCAGTTGCCGGACGACATAACTTTGCTTCTCGTTCCCCGGTTCGACTCCTTCGTGGATACAGAAGGTCACGGCCCGGATGTGGTCGGCGATGCGACGTAGGGGGCGACCGGAGTTATCGTTGAACGAGTAGTCGAGGCCGACCACCTTGCCGGCCGCTTCGCACAGCCCACGCATGGTGTCGATTTCGAAGTTGCTGGGGACCTTCTGGATGACGGCGGCCATGCGTTCCAGACCCATGCCGGTGTCGATGTTCTGTTTGGGCAAGGGGTTGAGGTTGTCGGGAGGGTCACCAACGCGGTTGAACTGGGTGAAGACCAGGTTCCAGATCTCGACCGGTTCGCCGTTGCCGGTGTCGTAGAAGATCTCGCTGCACGGCCCACAGACACCGTCGGGACCGTTCGACGGCGAACCAGCCGGCCAGAAGTTTTCGTATTCATCGTCCCGTCGGACCCGAGACTCGGGCAGCCCGATCTCCTCGGTCCAGATCCTGAACGCTTCGTTGTCTTCGTGGAACACGGTGGTTGTGAGTCGATCGGGATCCAGGTGCATCCAGTCGGATCCGGTGAGGAATTCCCAGGCCCAGTGAATGGCTTCGGTCTTGAAGTAGTCACCGAACGAGAAGTTCCCGAGCATTTCGAAGAAGGTGTGGTGATAGGGGGTGACACCGACGTTGTTGATGTCACCGGTTCTCAGGCACATCTGGCAGGTGGTGGCGCGTGTGAAGTCGAGCGCACCGATGCCGAGGAACTGGTTTTTGAACTGGTTCATTCCGGCCGGAGTAAATAGCACGGTCGGGTCTTCGGGTGGCACCAGCACGTCGCTGGGACGTCGGGTGTGTCCCTTGGACTCGAAGAACGCGAGGTATTTCTCGCGGATCTCATCGGTTTTCATCGGCGGTCGGTGTCGGTGGAGTCGTGTGGAGGATTGTGGCTGGGCCGACTAGGCCACTTCCGCCTCAGGCAACTCGATCACCGCAGGCGTTTCGCCAGCGCCTTGGGCAGTCTGGCTGGTGTCTTCGGTCGTTTGGCCGGTGTTTTCGATCGTTTGGCCGGTGTTTTCGATCGTTTGGCCGGTGTCTTCGGTTGTTTGGCCGGTGTCTTCGGTTGTTTGGCCGGTGTCTTCGGTTGTTTGGCCGGTGTCTTCGATCGTTTGGCCGGTGTCTTCTGGAGTTTTGGTCGCTTCGGAAATGTCGTCCGATTCGGCCTCGGCCGGATCCTCGGGTCCAAAGCCTCGAGCCACAAGCACCTTGTCGCGGATTTCCTCGAGCTTGTCAGGATTTTCGACGAGCCACAGCCGGGCTTTTTCGCGTCCTTGTCCGAGTCGGGTTTCGCCGTAGCTAAACCAGCTTCCGCTGCGTTGCACAATGCGGTCTTCGACGGCCATGTCGATAATATCGGCTTCGAGGCTGATTCCGCAGGTGCTGAGCATATCAAATTCGGCGATTCGGAACGGGGGTGCGACCTTGTTCTTGACGATCCGAGCTTTCATGCGGATGCCGATAGCGAGGTCGCCATCCTTGAGAGTTGCGATGCGGCGCACATCGACTCGAGCCGAGCTGTAGAATTTCAGGGCACGGCCACCGGGTGTCGTTTCCGGGCTGCCGAACATGACTCCGATCTTTTCCCGGATCTGGTTGATGAAGATCACGCAACTTTTGCTCTTGGCGATCGCTCCGGTCAGTTTCCGCATCGCCTGGCTCATCATCCGAGCCTGCAGTCCGACGTGGGTATCGCCAATTTCGCCATCGAGTTCAGTCTTGGGCACCAGTGCGGCGACCGAGTCGATGACGATCAGGTCGACGGCGTTGGACTTGATCAGCATCTCGGTGATCTGCAGAGCTTCTTCGCCGTAGGAGGGTTGGCTGACGAGGAGTTCTTCGAGGTTGACTCCGAGTCTCTTGGCCCATGAGGGGTCGAGTGCATGTTCGGCGTCGATGAAGGCGGCGATACCGTCGGCTTTTTGTGCGTTGGCGATGACATGCAGAGCGAGAGTCGTCTTACCACTGGACTCGGGTCCATATAGTTCGACGACCCGACCTCGTGGCATGCCCTGCCCTCCGAGAGCGAGGTCGAGGGAGAGTGCACCGGTGCTGATGCCCTGGATCTTGTGGTTCGCCGTGCCGGACAGCTTCATGATCGCGCCGGGGCCGAAGGCCTGTTCGATCTGCCCGACGGCATTCTTGAGCATGCCCGCGGGGTCATTCTTGGCGGACTTTTTCCGTGTTTTGCTTTTGGCCATGGGGGTCGTCACTCCTTTGTCCCGCGGCGCGGCCGTGTTGGACTCACAGAGTCACAAACTCGACACGCTTGACTGGAACGCGTTCGAATCGAACGCGTTGAAATTGTCCGGCAGTTTCCTTCTCCGGAACACGAATACTCGCTGTTGGCGGGTTGGTTTTCAACGCCAGTCTGCCGAAAAAACGGTTCGAATTCAAAGTCCGTGCCGAGCGAGCAGGGTGTGGAGGCGTTCGGGATGACACGAGACGAGGCCGGTCCTCGTGTTCTTCAGCGGCCGTTTCAGTCGTTTTTTTCCAGATCGCTCTGCAACAGCAGTGCGAGGTAACTCTGCCGTTGGCTGTGTGTGAGCCCCACTTCCGCGGCCAACTCGATCAGAGTGTCTCGAGCGGCCTGGTGACTGTTTTCGTCACTGATGATCTCGAGTTCGACGAACTCGCCAAGGCCCACGACCTGATCGATCACGACTTCGACATCGGTATCGTGCCAATTGAGTTCGAAGGGGCGTCGTGTTTTAGAGACGGTCCGGACGAGTTGAAAGCCGAGTTCCTCTAGGATGCTGGCTCCGACGTCGGCCGATTCGATCGCGGTTTCGTATTCGAGTCTCGATTTGGCGACGTCGTCGATCAGCGGTCCCTTGTAGGTCAGCCGGGCCTGGTGATTGTCTTCACGGATTCTCAGGGCTTCGTCGGTCGCCGCAAAATCTCGGCCGGGGTGAGCATAGTAGTGGTCGTCCTGCTGCCGAGCTGGTTGGGCGCGAGCTCCGACGGCTTCGAGTCGTTCGACGAGCTGTTTGGCAGTCGGGGCATCGTCGGTCAGGGGGAACTTCAGTTCGACCTCAATCGGCATCATCGGCCTCGTACTGCTGGATGGCCCGGCCGATCTCGTCGAGATATTCCCAGGTGAACAGCCCGGTGTCGTGGCCATCGTTCCAGGTGATTTTCAACGCGTAGCTGCCCGTGTATTCGACGTCCGAGGGACTGATGTCAGCTGGTACGGAATCGGGGTCGAGGACCCGTTGGCCGGTGGTTTCGCTGACACACGAGGCACATGGGCACAGTTGACGGAGTGCCCGGAAGGGGATTTTGTACGAGAGGCCATCGGACCATTCCAGCCACAACAGGCCGAGATCGGTCAGGAATCGAATGCGGCTGGGTACGTCGATGGACACTGTGTCAGTCTCTATTGGGGTGAGCAATCCGTGGCCAGTATGTGTCGAAGTTGAATTTCGGGCTGTTGTCCAGATCGTGGCATCCGATGCAGACTTTGTTCCGGGCCTGTTTTAGTGTGATTCGAACTTCGAGCATCGCTTGTTCGGTCTGTCCGGCCTCGATCAATTCGATGTGTCGGTCGCCGGGTCCGTGGCAGTTTTCGCAACCGTTGCCCAGCAGGTGAGCGGATGTATTCCGGTCGACAAAGCCACTTTTGTAGGGGAGCAGCTCCTGGGGTTCCCAGCCGGTGACATGGCAGGCGAGGCATTCGGCGTCGAAGGTCCGCGGCACCCAGTTGTGTTCCTGTCCACGTCGTCCTCGTGCCAGGCTCTCGAACGCACCCGAGTGCGGAGTTTTGAGCCATTTGGCCAGGGCGTGGGTGTGGCAGTCTCCGCACTTGGCCGAACCGACATAGCGGCGGTTGCCACTGGTGTCGAGAGGCAGTAGAGCGGCGGCGAGGTCGAGTTGTTCGAGGGTTTGTTGATAGGTTGTCATGGCTTCGATCATCTTCGGGTGATCGGTGAACCGCTGGTCATCGAGGTTGACCAGTTCGAAGCGAATCCGAGGCGTTTTGTCCGAATCACCGATTCCGACGACTCCGGCATATTTCCCCTTTTGTCCAACGGTAATCAGCGTCGTATTGCCGACCATTCGAGGGTTGTCGGTCAGAGGATCCTCGGGGCCGCCGGCACTGACGACGAGATGGAAGCGGGGGAATTGTCGGGCGAGTTCGATGGAGCGTTCGGGTGAGGCATGCGAGAGCAACACCAGGAGGGTGGCTCCTCGCTTCAGCAGAGAATCGATCACTACGGGAAGAACGTCCTCGGGTGGCCGGATGGTCACGTCCTGGAGAGTCCCGGCGGCTTCGAGTGGTTTGGCCAGGGCGGGGTCGAGGATCGCGGTGATACCGATCGTGTGCCGTTTTGTCTTGATCAGGCGGCTGGCCGTGGGAGCACCGGGCAAGTCGTCGCTGTCGAAGAGACACACGTTGGCGGCCATCAGGACCGGTCGGGCAGGCGGTTTTGGAGTCTTGGGTTGTTCTGGATTCTCTGGATTGTCCGAGTCGTCGGTGGTGCCTTGTGAGAGTAGGAAGTCGGCGCCGAGTGCGAGGTCTTCGGGTCCGATGGCGACGGCTGAGTAGGACATGTCACCCAGGGCCGCGAGCATTGTCTGGTACTTCAACCGGCTTTGTTCTCGACGTCGGCGAACCAGTCCGCCCAGGTCCAGGGCAATCGGTTGAAACCCCCGAACGCTCATTTGCTTCAGTAAATCTGCTCGTCTCGAGTAGCCTCCGGATTGAGTCTCCGAGCAGCCACACGGTTCGAGGTACCCGTGTTGTTGTCCGGAGATGACCAGTGTGAGTTGATCGGTGGACCAGTCTTGGAGTAGAGGATTGGCTCCGGCTGCTGGAGTGTTGCCGGTTGCATTACCGGTTGAGTCGATCGTGTCAGGTGGGTCGGACATCAGAAACCACGTGGCCAAGCCGGTGGCGATCGGAAGGGTGCACAGGAGTGGAGTTACCCAGCGTGGCATGGAGTTGTCGAGTCGTCAGTGGATCGGGGGAAGGGGCAGAGTAGGGCAGGGTTGGGGCGTCGAGTGGGTTATCGGGAGACGAAACCGACAAAGAATCGCATGGTCCGTTTTGTTTTGCCATCGAGGGTGAGCGTAACGATTCCTCGGCGTCGGTGAGTCAGCACGACGGGCGGTTGGCCTGGCGGCACGGTGAGCGTCATCCAGTAGCGGCGGTTGTTTTTGGCTGGGAAGTTCGGGTCGCGTTGGATGGCGACCTGGAGGAACTTGGGTTTGGTGGACGTGACCTGAATCTTGCCATCGCCTTCGACGTTTTTGATCATCATCGGGATTTTCAGCGACTTGCCCTTGGCGGCGGAGAACGACCCGAGTCTGAGCAGTAGTTTCGTGCTGACCCATTCGCTGCCTCGAGCCGCCATGAATTCGATCGCACCCGAGCGACTGCCTCGCAGCCGAAAGTTGATCGTGTGGTTGTCTGCGAGGTCGGTGTGGAGTGTGAGTGTTTCGACGAAGGGTCCGGCGGGGAACTTGGAGGCATCGACGGTGGCGGTGATCTTGTAGCCAGCCCTGGGCAGTGGCCGGTTGTTGCCGGCCTTGAGTCGTGCGTTGACCTTGGCGATCTTTTCGGTGTCATCCGGAGCGGCGCTGTCGACGGCTGCGAGGGCTGCGAGTTCCTTGTCGGTCATGACCTGGCTTGAGGTGACGAGCAGGCCGGAGGGGTTTTCGATCTTGAGCAGCTTGAAGTTGTCTGCGATTTCGGTGTGGACTGTCAGGTCGACCTGGACGATGTCATCGGGCTCCAGTTGTCCGACACCCCAGTCGGGTGACGGTTTGATGACAGCCCGGCGTCCGATGACTCCCTTGATCAGGAAGGGGATGGTCACCATGTCGGGGTCGTTGGTGCGGATGCGAGCCGAGTGAGCAAAGGAGATCGCGGGTTTCTTGACGCCCCAGGAAACGGTGACGTGAACGGTTTGGCCCGGTTCGATGAGGTTGCGTTCCAGCTTGCCAACGGTGCATTCGCAGGTGTTGGCTCCCTTGTAGTTGGCCGCCAGTCGCAGCGGAGCGTCTCCGTCGTTGCGGATCGTGAAGACATGCTCGGATTCTTGGCCTTGTTCCATGATCCCGAAGTCGTACTCGGTCCCTCCGACGATGACCGCCTTGGGGTGCGGTCCGTTCCTTGATGGCGACGGGAGTGAGGATGGGTCGTCGAGTCGGACCGTGACGGTAGTCGATTCGCGCCACGCTTTGACTCCCAGGAACAACCCGCTGATGGCGACCACTAATGTCAGGATGATGACGATGATCCGCATGGCGACCTCTGAAAAGCGTGTCGAGCCGATTGAGGGAAGATGTGGGGTGGGCGACTTGGTTTGAGCACTGGGTGGGCTGGTACGAGCACTCCGTCTATTACGAAATCGGCCACACTCGGTGTGGGACTTGGATGAATGTGTTTCCGGCCGGATGACCGACTTGTTGTCGGGGGGCTGTCATTCTAGGTTGCGATTTTCGAGTCGGTCAATCGCGGTCGGCGGTGTTGGGTGAGATGAGTGGGATGAGTGGGATGAGTGGGATGAGGATGACGAACTGGTTGCCTCGGCCCCGGTTTTCGGGTTCATTGCGAGGGTGTCTTGCGTGGCTGGGAGACCTGGGATGTGTCGATCAGGTTTTGCATTTGTGTGAGTCGTGTGTTGTCGAGCAGTTTATCGACGTGACCTCGCTGTTGGAGCAGTGTGTGCAGTCTCAGTGTGGTCCGGGCCTGATCCTTGGCGTCTTGTGCGAGTCCGATTTGATCGAGTGTTTCGGCCATCCAGGCGTGGAGACGGGGGTTGCTGGGGTAGCGATCGATGGCAGCGGTGCCCCAGCGAACGATTTGCTGCTGTAGTCCCGGTTCGGGGCGGTTCTGCCATTTCAGGTGATAGATTCGGGCGAGGTCGTGAGCGGAAACCCAGTTGTGAGGATCGCGGCGGAGGGTGTTTTTGGCGGCGGTGACGGCCTGATCGAGGAATTCGTCGTTGGTCGGATCGGAGGCTGCCTGGCCGATCCTGAGTTGTGCGAGTTGTCGTGTGGGTGCGGGATCGAGTCGGTCGACCTGTAGTGCGTCGGCGAGCAGTGAGGCGGCGGTGGCCGTACGACCTTCGAGCAGTGCGTGGGTCGCATTCTGTGCGGCGGTCGTTTGTGCGAAGACCGGTAGCAATCCGAAAACGCCGACGAGCACGAACGCGAGGCCACAAGCGACTGAGATGAGTCGTGCGGAATTGAGTGATTGGTTTGAGTCGGCAGTGGCGTGGGCGTCTTTCGGTGGCATCAGTGGTCTGCAGCCAATGATCATCAGCAGGATCAAATCGAGCAAAGCCGGTCGCGAGAAGCCTCCAGCTCCGGACATGTGCACCAACATCGCGACCAGGGCCGCCAGGCAGGCTCGACGGCGGGTGAGCGGGTCGAGAACGACGTTGGGCAGGCACGACCAGGCCAGGCCGCTTCCCAGCAGTACGGCCAGCAGTCTCTGGTCGATAGCACCTCCGAGCAGCCAGTCGGGAGTCAGTGCCAGTGCGAAGCCGCAGATGCCGGCAAGCCGTGCCATGAGACGGGGCTGTTGGGTGGTGTTGTTCGAGAGGTTTGGCGTTTGTGGATCGGAATGTGGCCGGCGACGGATGATCAGGCCGACGCACGCCAGCAGCCCGGTCAATCCCAACAGTCCGGCGTTGGCGGTGGCTTCGAGCACGAAGTTGTGCGGGTCGGCGATCTCTTCGCTGGACCCTTCGAGCTTGTGGGCCAGGTAGTGCTGGCGGAAGTTGCCGGGTCCGGTCCCCAGCAGCGGTCGGTCCGAGATGACTCGCGTGCTGCCCTCCCAGTACTCGAGCCGATAGGCCAGTGACTTGGGGGCTTCGGTCAGCACTTCGCGGTCGATTCCACCGGTCACGAGTACCACGATCACCAGCAGCAGTGGTGCGAGTGCTGCGATGAGGACACGTCGAGGAGCCTCACGCAGCCATCTCAGCAGGTGGTTTCCCACGAGCACCAGGCCACCGACTGCCAACCCGACCCACGCCGTGCGGCTTTTGGTCAACAGCAGGCAGTAGGCGACCAGCAGCAACAGCAGTCCGTAGAGGACAAGTGGTAGGATGGCCCGAAGCGACCCTGTGGGTTGCGTGTCGGATCGGTAACGGCGGATGGCGGCGGGCCAGAGTGCGAAGCCTGTCAGCAGGATTGGTGCGAGGAGTCCGCCGAGGGAGTTGGCGAGTGCGAAGAAGCCGTAGGGTTCGCGGCTGTTTCGCAAACGGTGTTCCCAGAGAATTCTTGCGGGACCGTCGAGCGGGATGCCCGATGCGGCCAGTTCGGACTGGATGCGGCGGATAGTCGAGATGTTGCCGACGCGGTGGGCGATGGCGAGTTCGGTTTCGAGCCTGTCGAATTCGGCGATGGCCGTGCGGTACCCGACGTGGTGTTGCCAGACGCCGAGCATCGAGACTCCGATGGCGACGGCCAGTGCGAGTCGCAGGGCGGCATCGAAATCGGCATGCCTGGCCAGCCAGCGTCTCAGGAGCACGAAACTCACCAGCACTCCGACCCACTCGCAGCCCATGTTGGCCGCGGTCCGGGCATTGCCGTCTGATGTGATGATCATCAGCAGTGCCGAGACGAGTTGCGGGGCGACGAGCAGCGTGACGGCCAGATCGATGCGGTCGAGTCGCAGCGGGGCGATCGGCCAGCTGCGCAGTCGAGCCAGTGTCCAGGCCGATGCCAGCAGCAGCCAGCCGCCGACCAGCCACAGCGTGGTTCCTGAAGCTGTCGATTCGGCCGGCATCAGCCAGCGAGCAACCAGCAGTCCCACCGCGATGGTCAGCCATGCGGGGGACAGATCCGAGTCGGCGGCCCAAGTCGTGGAAGTGGTCGTGTCGTTGGTACCGGACGCCTCAGGCATGAGTCCCCCGGCCGTCTTCGGGTGATGAGTCGGGTGATGAGTCGGGTGATGAGTCGGGTGATGCTTGTGGGCGAGCGACGGTTTCGAGGATTGCGATCAGTGCCAAGACGCAGGCGATCAGTGCGATGATCAGCATGGCCCCCGACCAGTCGGCCACCTGGTACAGCAGGACTCCGCCGAGGCCGGTCATCAGTGTGGCCAGGTGGATGGTGAGGACAGCGTGAGGTTTTGAGAGTCCGAGTTCGACGAGTCTGTGGGAGAAGTGATTCTTGTCGGGTTGGAACGGGCTTTGGCCGCGACGCAACCGGATCAGCATGACGCTGGTGAAGTCATAGAGTGGAATGGCGAGGATGAAGAGGGGTGCGAGCATCACGTGGCGGCCGATTGCTGCGGTGTTGGCTGCGGTGTTGGCTGCGGTGTTGGGGTCATTTTCGTAGAAGGTACCGATCACTGTCAGGGTGGCGAGCAGGCAGCCGATGAAGTAGCTGCCGGCGTCACCGAGGAAGATTTTGGCGGGTGGCCAGTTGTGGCAGAGGAAGCCGGCGAGTGCACCGGCGAGGACGAGCAGGACTCCGGCGACGAGCCAGTGAGGTCTTGGGGTCCCGAGGAGCAGAACGAAAGCAAACAGCGAGGCGGCGATCAGTGCGATGCCTGGTGAGAGTCCGTCCATGTTGTCGAGGAAATTGAAGGCATTGATCAGGACGAGGATCCAGACCACGGTGACGGCGGCTGCGATGATCGGGCTGGGCAGGAACAGAGTTCCTCGGACTCCACCGACGACCAGCCCGACTGCGACGAGCATTTGCACGGCCAGTCGCGGCTTCCACGACAGGTTGCGGAAGTCGTCGATCAATCCGACGACTGCCAGCAGAGTGGCTCCGGCCAGGATGCCCCAAAGCTGGCTCAAGCGGGAGGCAAATTGCGAGACGTCGAGTTGTTCGAGGACATCTGCGGGGAGGAATGTTTTGAGCGAGAGTCCTGGCAGTAGGTTTGCGCCGAGTGCTGTTACGATGGCCAGGGGTGTGATGACGCTGACCCAAACGGCGATGCCTCCTCCCATGGGTGTCGGATGGTGGTGGACTTTCCGTGGGCCGGGTCGATCGACGAGACCCCAGGCGGGTGCCCAGCGTCTGAGCAGTCCGGTGGTCAACGCCGAGAGCAGCAGCGGTGGGACCACGCACAACAGGACGAATGCCAGCATGCCGGGTACTGCTTTCGGTGACGGCCTGATGGGTTGCCGTCACGGCCCGGTGTCGGGACGACGGGTTGCTTGGGACTGGCCGGTTCTACGGATTGCGTGTTTTCTTATTACGCGTCTTCGGTCGTTTCCGCTGGGATCCGGCTTTCGGCTTTCCATCTTTTGAGACGCTGCCGCGGTCGTCGGGGACGCGGTAGTGTTTTTTGAGTCGTACGAGTTCGTCTTTCAGTCTCGCGGTGATTTCGGTGTATTCCGGCGACCCGTAGACCGATTGCATTTCGCGGGGGTCTTGTTCCAGGTCGTAGAGTTCCCATTCGTCGAGGTTGTAGAAGTGAATCAGCTTGTAGCGGGCATCTCGGAC
>CAVOEV010000137.1:0-12354 GCA_963694825.1 Planctomycetota bacterium | reverse complement strand
GCGGTGTTGGGCCAGAGGTGCAGGTCGACGGGCAGGTTGGCGGGTGGGGAACTGCCGGATCGCGGGTTGTTGCCGATTGGCCACGAGCCGGTGTATCGGCGGGCGGTGCTGGTATCGAGTGTTACGGCGGCGTGATCGGGCGAGAAGAGTTCTTGGCAGAGTGTGACGGTGTGTGGTCCGGAGACGCGCACGATGCCTCGAGCGGCTTTTCCGTGCGGCGAGGCGACGGCGGCGATCGTGTCGTCGTTGTCGAGGAGCATCGGTGGCGGGGGCGGGGGGGAGTTAGCGGCGTCGTTTTTTCTTGCGTTTGTTATTGCCGGACCCGTCCTTCTTTTGCAGTTTCTGCTGCCGTTCGTAGTCCTGTTTTTGATCTTCCATTTTTTGTTGGGCCTGGTCCATCCAGTTCCCGAACCGGCCCATGATGCCACGACGAGGTTTGTCCTGTCCTTCGACGACCGGTTTGAGTGCTGGAGTGGGCAGCAGGTCCATCAGTTTGCGTTCGCCCATGCCCCAGAGTGTGGAGACGATGAAGTAGACGAGCAGACCGGCGGGCAGTCGATAGAACAGGAACCCGAAGACGATCATCATCACGTTCATCATCTTCTGTTGCATGGCGGCTTCGTCGGTCGTCGGCGGCGGCATGAACATGCGGTTGTTGAGCAGGTAGAGCACGACGGTGACGAGTGGTAGCAGGTTGAAGTCGGACCCGAGGTAGGGGATTTCGAATCCGAGGGGAAATAGTCGGTCGGGTCCGGCGAGGTTGTCGATGTAGAGGAACGAGGCACGTCGGAGATCGACGGAGCTGCCGAGCGCCCCGTAGAGGCCGATGAAGATTGGCAGTTGGACGATAATCGGCAGGCAACCGGAGAACGGGTTGTAGTTGTGTTTCTTGAACAGCGCCATCTGGGCTCGACCGAAGGCCTGCTTGTCGTCGCCGTGTTTTTCCTTGAGCTGTTCGATCTGGGGTTTGAGATCCTTCATGATCTTGGCGCTGAGTGCCTGTTTGCGTGTCAGCGGGTGCATACCCAGGCGGACGCTGATGGTCAGGACGATGATGGCGAAGCCGTATCCCAGCCCGGGGACGAGCGAGTGGATGACTCCGAGGAAGTAGAGCATGGCACGGGAGATGTGCTTACCGATCCAGAAGATGTTGGTAACGTCGAGCACATCCTGGGCCTTGAGCGGAGTGAGCAGCTGGGGCCGTTTCGGGCCGGTGTAGAGTGTGTAGCTGTGCGTGACTGATTCGCCGGGGTCGAGTTCGATGTCGTGTGAGGTGAGCACGACGCTGGCGTGGACATACGGGGTCGACTTGGAGTCTCGATACACGAGCTGCGGTTGGGCGTGAGCGAGGTAGCCTCGGGGGCTGTCGCTGAGATTCTGTTCGAGGCTTTGCTGGACTTGTTCGGTCGAGGGGAACAGCAGTGCTGCGAAGTACTGCACATCGACTCCGACGTAATGCCAGGTCTCGGCCGGTTGCTGTTGCCGTTCGTTTTCGTCTTCGGTCTCGGCGACATCGGCCGAGGAGATGGCGTCGACGACTTCGATTTGGCTGCCAGCCTGCTTGGCCCACTTGATCGAGCTGGCGTAGCGCGAGTTGTCGAGATCTTCGAGCGGCAAGCCGACCGGTCCTTGCAGTCGGTAGGCCAGGTCGGCGGGTGTGGAGCCGTTGTTTTTGAGAGTGAACGAGAAGTCGAGCTGGTAGGCGGCGGGCAGGCGATCCACGAGACTGGCGGGGTCGGTGCCGGTGGTGATCAGGTCGACATTGTCGTCGGAGAGTCGTCTGAGATGGAAAGTCTTGGTGAGAGTGATCTCGCCGACCGTCAGCCGGAAGGTGACGCCGTTTTGGATATCGCGATCGGTGGACCGATCGGCGACTTCCCAGTTGATCTGGTTGAGGCTGGCGTTTCGATCGAGGGTGTCGAGTTGTTTGTCGAGAGTGTCGATGGACGTTTGCAGCGTGAGCGGCAACCGGCGGACTCCGAGCCGAGACGGTTTCCAGACGTCGAGTTCTTCGGCACTCAGACCGTTGTGGTCGACGTCGAGTCGACGCAGGTGGTCGCCGACGAATGACAGGGGGGGGGCTTCGGCGATACCGGGTTTAGGGAGTGCGAGGTGGCGGGGGTCGTTGGGCGAGACGATCAGGATGGCCGCGCCGCGAGTGACCAGTTGCACCTGCAGACCGTAGCCGGTCTTAGGGTCACTGCTACCGATAGTCACCAGTTCGAACGGATGACGGGGTAGAGAGGACTCGGGCTTGGTGGCAGGTTTGGTATCCGGTTTGTCGTCCGGCCCGGTATCCGGTTTCGTATCCGGTTTCGTATCCGGTTTCGTATCCGGTTTCGTTTCCGGTTTCGTTTCGGGCTGATCGACTGCGGTTTTGTCGTTGTCGGCGAGCTTTCGAGCTGGCGGATTTTGTGGTTCGAGAGGCTGGTCGGTTTGGTTGAACCAGGTCCAGCCGATCAGGAGGGCGATCGAGAGCGCCATGAACAGGAGCAGTCGGCGAAATTCTTCCATCAATCAGCGTCCATCCCGCAGTCGATCTCCGAGGAAGTTGTCGAGATCGGCGATGGCGTAGATTTTTTTGGCGGTAGTGTCGAGGTTGTAGTCGACTCGCTGGAATTCGACTCGAACCGCTCCGGCTCCCGTTTCGCTGTCCGTTTCGTCGTCCGTTGCGTCGTCCGTCTCGCTGCCCGTTTCGGCTGGTTCATCGGTGAGGATGACATAGGAGGCTCGGGGGTCACCGTTTCTGGGTTGTCCGACGGAGCCGACATTGACGAGAGCCTTGGAGTCGTCGAGCGTGTAGACGAACTCACATTCTTCGGGCGAGACGAAGTCGAGGCTTTCGGTGAAGACGCCTGGGATATGGGTGTGGCCTTGGAAGCAGTAGCGTTCGACGAGTGCAAAGATCCGTTCCATCTTTCTTTGGTTGTAGATGTCTTCGGGGAAGACGTATTCATTGAGCGGATTGCGTGCGGAGCCGTGTACGAACATCAGTCCCGGTTCCCGGTGGACTCGGGGGAGTTCACCGAGAAAGTCCCAGCGTTCTTCGTTTCCGAGCCGGTCGCCGGATTCGAGTTGTGTGCGGGTCCAGAAGATGGCTCGTTCGGCTCCGGCATTGAACCCTTCGGGGTCGAACAGTGCTCCCTGATCGTGGTTCCCCAGCAGGCACACGGCACAGTCTCTTACCCGATCAATGCATTCTCGCGGGTTGGGTCCATAGCCGACGATATCGCCCAGGCAGTAGATCTCCTGGATCGATTTACCCCGGATGTGTTCGAGCACGGCTTCGAGGGCTTCGAGGTTGCCGTGGATGTCGCTGATGAGGGCTCTGCGCACGAGGGATACCCGAGGGAGATTCGGTCCGTTTCGCCACACGTGGCACACGTGGCACACGTGGTTGAATAACGGGGGCCAAACTTCGAGTCTAGTTGCGCCCTCCAAGTGTGGTCAAGTTTGTGCAGACAGTGTGGTTTTTTGACCACGTGCCAGACGTGACGTAAGTTTGAGAAACCGAGCTGTCTGGGGCTGTCCCTGCCAGCAACCTGTCGACTCAACGAGTCCCTATAACCCTCATAATCAGTCAGTCTCATGATTGCTCAGCCCGGATCGTTATTGGTTGTCGAGGACGACGGAGATATTCGTGAGTTCCTGGCTGACGACCTGCGTGCTCGGGGTTTTCGGACCGAGACGAGTGTCAGTTGCGGTGATGCGATTGGTCGATTGCGTGAGCAGTCGTTCGACGTGGTGCTTTGCGATGTGCAATTGCCCGATGGTGACGGGTTGAGCGTACTGAGGTGGTGTCGGCAGTGTCCGGATCCGCCGGTGGTGATCCTGTTGACCGGTTATGGATCGATTGCCCGAGCGGTGGAAGCGATGCGTGAGGGAGCCGACGATTACCTGACCAAGCCAATTGTCGACGACGAACTGGTCGCATCACTGTCTCGGGCCATGGCCCGACGCATTGATGGACCACACTTGGCATCCGAGCCGGAGCCGGAGCCGGAGTCGGTGGATGCTGGGGTGGATGCTGGTTGGGGAGCGGAGTTGATTGGTTGCGATCCTCGGATGGAGCAGTTGTTCGAGTTGGTCGAAACGGTTGCGAGGAGTCGGACGACGGTATTGATCCAGGGCGAGAGTGGTACGGGGAAGACCTTGACGGCTCGAGCGATCCACGATCACAGCGACCGTTGTGACCAGGACTTTGTGGAAGTGTCGTGTGGTGCATTGAGCGAGAGTTTGCTTGAGAGCGAGTTATTTGGTCATGTTTCGGGCGCTTTCACGGGTGCTCACACTTCGCGTCCCGGCCGATTCCGTCAGGCGGACGGTGGGACGTTGTTCCTGGACGAGATCGACACGGCTTCGCCGGCGATGCAGGTGAGGTTGTTGCGAGCGATCCAGGACCGGGAGTTCGAGCCGGTGGGTGGGAGTCGGACCGAGCGGGTGGATGTTCGTTTGATCGTGGCGACGAACGAGGATCTGGAGTCCTTGGTCCGCGAGGGGTCATTTCGCGAGGACCTGTATTACCGGGTCAACGTGATCACGTTGACTCAGCCTCCACTGCGTGAGCGTCGCACGGACATTCCGTTGTTGGTCGAGTCGTACCGTGATCGGTTTGCTGGGGAATTGGGTCGGCAGGTTGTGTCGGTCGATTCTGAGGCGATGAGTCGATTGTGCGAGTACCACTGGCCGGGGAATGTGCGAGAGTTGGTGAACGTGATCGAGCGTGCGGTGGTGTTGTGTCGTGGCGAGGTGATCCGGGTCGACGATTTGCCCGAGACGTTACGGTGTGAGGACCGGATGGTGGGCGAGTCGGGACTGGCGGGCAATCGGCTGAAGTCGGCCATGGCGGATCCAGAGCGTCGAATGATTGTCGATTCGCTGGAGGATCATGGTTGGAACCGCCAGCAGACGGCTCGATCGTTGGGCATCAACCGCACGACGCTTTACAAGAAGATGAAGCGTCACGGGATCGCGGCGCCGGTGCACTAGTCGGCCGGGCAGTCGGATTTGAGCTCGAGTTGTTTTCGGGTGTAGGATTCGAGTTGTTCGAGGACCTGTTGTGGGGTGAGCTTGGTGGAGTCGACGACGAGTGCATCGTGAGCGGGTCGGAGCGGGCTGACGGGACGAGTGCGATCGCGGTGGTCTCGTTGTCGAATTTGTTCGAGAGTCTCGTCGAGCGGCACGTCGACGCCTCGAGCAAGAAGTTCTTCCTGTCTGCGTAGCGCCCGAACCTCGGCCGACGCGTCGAGAAAGAACTTGCAGCGGGCGTCGGGGAAGACCTCGGTCCCCTGGTCGCGACCCTCGGTGACCAGGTTGCGATCCTGGACCATGGCCTGTTGCTGCCGGACCATTTCGTCTCGGACGCCCTGGTACTGAGCGACCTGGGAGGCGGCTTCGGAGATGGCCGGGGATCTCAGGCTGCTGGTGATGTCGATGTCGTCGAGCAGCAGGTGGTTTCCATCGAAGCGGATCGTGAGCGTGGCGGCGAGGCGAGTGACGAGCAGGTCGTTGGTCGTGTCGATGTCGGCCTGTTGGCAGCTGTGAGCCACGGCTCGGTACATTGCACCAGTGTCGATGTAGTCGAAGCCGAGTCGTTGGGCGAGTTGTCGAGCTGCGGTGCTTTTGCCCGATCCGGCCGGTCCGTCGATCGTGACAATCATGGTTGATCGGCGTCCGGACCGTCGGAGGACTTGTCGGAGTCGGTCGTATCGAATCTCAGTTCGACGTCAGCGATCTCGTGAGCTGTGAGGTCGATCCGCACCGCGTCGCCTTCGATGGGCAATTCGGCGAGTGTTCGGCCTTGGAAGTCACGTTGCCGGGCCATGGACGGCGTGCGAAAGCAGCGAAGTGTCGCGCTACGGTGTCGGCCTTCTGTCTCCTGCAAGCGGACGGCAAACCCGAACGACTGGTTGGCCGGTCGAGTTGGTTCGCGACTTGGCGTGTCGATCGCGTTGTCGTCGTCCGGGTCGTTGTCGTCGTACGAGTCGGGCAGTTCGGCAAGATCGAGGATTCTTGTGATCTGGACGTTTTGGGTATCGAGGTGCAGGAACCAGCCGTGTTGTCGGTTGTCCGGTGGTTGTGGCACGTGGTTTTTGACGAGTGGTGGCACCAAGCGGTCGAGTGCATCCTGCATGGGGTAGGGTTGATCGACCGAGATGCTCATCTGAAACCTCCGACACTGTTCTCCTTCGGGCACGAGGATGGCATCGATCATGCGGTCGCCGGTTTTGCGGTAGAAGGGCATTCCGGGAGCGACGACGGTCACGCGGTGCGACTCGTTGGCGATTTCGACGTAGTAGGGGCTTTCGAAGCGATCGGTTCCGGCCGGTTGAGCGGTACCGAGTTGGCTGCGGGTGATGGCAGCGGTGACGTCACCGTAGGCGTAGCGAACCGCAAGGTAATTGCTCCAGGGGTCTCCTTCGGGGGTCTTCCGGATGTCGAGTTCGATATCGATTTCGACGCTCGGCCGGTATCTGGTGGTCCGAAACGTCTGTTGGAACGCGGCGATGGTTTCGCCGGTCTGTGGGTCGACGAGTTCTCCGTGCGTGCGGATTTCGCCAATGTGTGGGCCTCGGGAAATCACCTCGACTCCGTGCCCGACCATGTTCGAGTACCAGGTGGTCGTGTCCTGTTGGGCGGGGTCCTGTTGGGTGGGGTCCTGGTCATCGTCCCCGTTTCGGGTCACCGTCCGTTCTCTGGGGAAGCGGAAGGCGAGTTGTTGGCTAAGCAGATTGGGTTGTCGTCCGTAGCCCTTGATCCGTTCGATGCCTCCGGTCTCGGCATTGATGTGCACTTCGAAGAACTCGTTTCTCAGCAGCAGTTCTTCGGCGAGCGGTGCCTGGGAATTGTCAGCGTGGTCGGCGTGGTCGCTGTGTTTGGAGTGAGGCAGCCAGAGGTAACCACAGGCGGGCAGATCGACGATGGCTCGGCGTCCTTGGGACGTATCTTGGACACCTCGCAGTCCGGGTGTATCGGTTGGGATGGAGAGATGATCGTCGAGTTCCAAGGCGACGGTGCGTGGGAACGAGAGTGTGTTGACGATCAGTTGTCCGGTGGGTGGATCGTGAGTGTGCTGCGGGTGGGCTTGTTGGGTGATCACATCGGCGAGGTTGCTGGTTGCGGTATCGTGAAAGGCATCGAGTGCGAGGTCGACGTGTTGTTGGTCCTGGGTGTGGCTTTCGTAGTCGTCGGATTCCCGGCCGGCGGATTCCACGAGTGATTCGAGTTCAGATTGTGTTTGTGCGTCGAGTGGCTGTTGGTTGAGGAGTCGTGCGAGGCTGTGGCACCAGGCGGCCGAGTCGAACCGGGCTCGTCGTTTGAAGTGTTGGAGATAGCGGCTGACGGGGTCGGGGTTTCGGGCGGCGACGGATTGTGTGAGGAAGGGTGCGAGGTATTCGCTGGCGTTGTAGGAGGAGATGCGTCCGGGCGTGTCGGTATTCTGGAAGTAGTCATCGAGTGTGACGAATCGTCCCAGGCAGGGTGCGTAGTTGTGCATGCGGACGAGGTCGTTGAACCAGGGCGATTCGATTTCCGGCCAGCGGGCGAGCATCAGTGCTGCCGCCTGGTCTTCTTCCATCGATTCAGCCATCCGCATCGGTAATTTCAGGAAGCTGGTCGCCGCTTCGGCGGCCAGTGGGATCCGGGACATGGCATCCAGCACCGTCCCATCGCAGCCTTCCCATCTGAGTTTGCTTTGTTCGCTGTCGGGGTAGAGTCCATCGTCGAGCAGGAAGTGGAGGGCGGAGTGGTAACCGCTGCGTGAGATCAACTGGGGGAGCAGTGGCCCCAGTCCGAAGCGGCGGCGTGCCCAGGTGGTGGGTTCGCGTCCGAAGAGTTGTTCGAGTGTGCGTCGGCCTTTCTGGAGATCGAACAGCAGTGAATCCAGTGGCACCAGCGGCACCTCGATCTCGTCGTGGTCGCCTCCCACGACGTCGATCAACCCCCGATCCCACGCATCGCCGACCAGTTTGGCCAGGTCGGGATGCTGTTCGACGATGGTTGCGGCATCGGCGGCTCTGAGTAGCAGGTTGACCGGTGGATCGGTCGTCAGCAGGGTTTTGAAGTGTTCGTTGACAACTTCGGGGACGACGAGGCAGAGGTCCACGAGGTAGCACTCGACCGGGTAGAACCGTTCGCGAGCCTCGTGCAGTGACTCGAAACAGATCGTCAAGTGGGCCCGGGCTGACTCGCCGTCTCCGGCCACGACCGCTTCGGCTCCCATCACCGCTTCGCGTTGCAGGAAGACTTCGTCGAGGTTGCCGAAGTGATGCATGTGCCGGGTCAGCAGTTCCATTTGCAGGTAGCAGCTGCCCAGGGCGAGAAAATCGGCGACGAGCTCGGTGTCGAGTGTGACGTCCGGATCCGGATCGTGGTTGGGCAGGTCCGAAGCCGGTGCGTCGCCGGTTGACTCGGTGGGTGGTGTGTCGGGTGGTGTGTCGGGTGGTGTGTCGTCGAGCGTAGCCAGCGCGGCTGCGATCATTTCGTCTCGATCCGAGAGATCGGTGATCACGTGGCAGCCGGATTCTGTTGCTCGGGCGGCCCAATCGTGTCCGAGCCAGTCGGTGCTGGCGGTGGGCACCAGGAACAGTTGTCCGGGCGAGGGTTCGATCGGCTCGTCGGCTCGTTGCCAGTTGGGGATCACGCCGGTGGCGGCCAGCAGTCGTGGGTGCCAGGCGACGGCGAAGGCATTCAGCAGGCTGGCCGCCTCGTCTTCACCCAGTTCGGTGGGGAAGTCTTCGAGGCTGTGGCTGGGGATCAGGATGACGACGTCAGTGAGATTCATGGCCGTGGGTTGCTTGGCTGGTTGCGGGCGACCATATGGTCGTTTCATCGAGTCGCAATAAAGGCGGCAAAAGGCGGCAAAAGGCGGCGGGTGGCGGCGGGTGGAGTTGGGGAAAGTCAGAGTTATCCAGATTGTGAGTGTAATAGGAGGGTGGTTGTGGACCAAGCGAGAGAGTGGCAGCGGTCAGAACAGCGGAACTCTAGCGGTTGTCCGGTCGTCGAAGGAGATGAAGCGCGTGAAGCGTCGCGTGTTGGCGGTTTGAATTGACCTGATGGAAATCCGCGTGATAGCCTTAGGTCACGCGGCATCAGTAGATGTCGGGCGGTTTGAGGTGGAAAACTCGAAGATTGGTGGGAGTCAGGCGACGATGGCTGACAGTCAAGACGTATGGGGAATTGAGATTGGCCAAGCTGGTCTGAAGGCCGTGCATTTGCGTTACGCCGAGGCGGCCGACCAGGTCCTGGCCATGGGCCACCAGTACATTCCTCACCCCAAGATTCTCAGCCAGCCCGACGCGATTCCCGAGGAGTTGATTCCTGCTGCGATCGAGTCGTTTCTCGAGAGCAACGACGTGCGGGGTGCTCGGGTGGCGGTCAGTCTTCCCGGTCCGAATTCACTGGCTCGATTCATCAATCTGCCGCCAGTCGAGTCGAACAAGGTGGCTCAGATTGTCGAGTACGAGGCGAAGCAGCAGATCCCGTTTGATCTCGACGATGTGATCTGGACGTACCAGAAGATTTCGGGCAGCGTCGACGAAGACAGCGGCTACATGTTGAACGCCGAGGTGGGTCTGTTCGCGATGAAGCGGGACCATGTGTACGAGACATTGCAGCCGTTTTTGGACGCCGGTATCGAGGTCGACCTGGTGCAGATCGCGCCGTTGGCTTTGTACAACTTCGTCTGTTACGACCAGATGGGAATCCAGGTGGATTCGGAGGTGGGCGACGAGGACGAGTACACGATTGTGCTCGACATGGGCACCGACAACACGACGTTATTGATCACCAACGGAGCCCGGATCTGGATCCGCAACGTCCCTCTGGGTGGTAACCATTTCACTCGGGCACTGACCAAGGAAATGAAGCTGACGTTTTCGAAGGCCGAGCATCTGAAGTGTCACGCGACGAAGTCCGAGGATCCTCGAGCGGTATTCCAGGCCCTGCGGCCGGTGTTCAACGAGTACGTGTCCGAGATCCAGCGGTCGATCGGGTACTTTTCGAGTGTCAATCGCGACGCAAAGATCGTGCGTGTGCTGGGCTGCGGCAACGGGTTCAAGCTGGCGGGTTTGCAGAAGTTTCTGCAGCAGAGTCTGCAGTACGACGTCGAGCGGGTCGAGTCGTTGCAGGGAGTGATCGGCGAGAAGGTCTTGAATTCGAACGAATTCCAGGACAACGTGCTGACATTTGCCGTGCCGTTGGGATTGGCTCTTCAGGCATTGGGCGTGACCCGCGTGCACACGACGTTGTTGCCGAGCGAGATCAAGACGGCTCGAGTGATCCGTCAGAAGAAGCCGTGGGCGGTGGTGGCCGCGTCGATCCTGTTGGCTGGATTGGCTGTCGACGTGTTTCCTCGGGGCTGTGTCGACCGTTCGGTCCGCGACGAAGTGGTGGTGGCGGCGGCCAAGGCCAGCGACAAGGCTCACAGCGAGATCACTCAGACACAGAGCAACTACGACACCGAAGTTTCGGCCTTCGACGGCGAACAGACCCGGCAGCAGACGTTGCTGGGTGGTTCGGAGCGGAGCGAGTTGATTCCCGAGGTGTTCCGTGCGATCAACGAGTGTCTGCCGCGTGAGGTGGGCAATCAGAAGGACATCCAGAACCTGGTGCTTCGCAATCGCATCCACATTTCCTACCTGGTGCACCAGCGACACGGTGATCTGAAGACCGGCTGGTTCGACGAGGTGGTGGCCACTCGGGATGGCAGCGACTACATGGATCCTTCCGAGCGAGCCGCGGCGCCTTCGGGCAGCGGTTATGTTTTTACGGTGATTGGCGAGCACTACCACAAGGGCCAGAACGAAACCGACCAGTTGCAGTTCTACGTGGTCAATACGCTGCTGAAGAACCTGAGGCAACCGAAGCTCAAGAGCCTGGGGATCTCGCACGCCACTCTGACCATGGTCGATGGCGGGGTTGTGAATTACGATCCGACGGGCCGAGTCAAGATAAGTGCTGCGGGAGGCGGACGTGTGGGTGGGCCGAAGTTGGGCGGCGCCGGAGCGGCTCCGACGGACCGCGATGTCGAGTTCCAGAAGATCGACAAGACCACTTTCAAGCTCGAATTTGTCTGGAAACCCACCACTCTCAGCGAACGTCAGGCTGCGGCAGCTCAGGCCGCGGCAGCGACTTCCGATACCACTCCGATGCCGGAATCCATTCCAGCGACAACACCAGTTACCACGTCGGACATAGCGCCGGCCAAAACACCGTAGTCGAGTCCATTTGAACGAGTCGGGAAATCGTGCAGAATGCGTGATCGCCGGGCTGTCTTGTGGATCCGATTGACTAGAATGACCTTTACACGACTCCGCCACACACGGACTGGAAACCAGTTCCCGTGCGGGACGCGACGAGGACGATCATGGACAAGCTGCAACCTGTTATCACTCACAAGTTCTGGATCCTGTTCGTCACCGTTTTGGGCGTGGCGGGGTTTGGCTGGAGCAGCGGGACCGGGGCGTTGACCGAGGGGATCGACGGCGAGAAGAAGCGGTTGGAGGGTTCGTTCAAGAAGATGGAGGGTTTGGTTTCGGAGGCTGGCAAGAAGAACGACGTGTGGATTGACGAGTTGGCCAAGATCAATTCGAGCATGTCGAACCGGACCCGGGACGCTGCGAACCAGTTGTGGAACGGTCAGAAGCAGTTGAAGGTCTGGCCCGAGCGAATTCGCCGGCGTGCTTCTCAGTTCTATTGCCTCGACGACGTGACCACGGTGTTGTCGGATCCGGATCCCAAGCACGATCCGAACGTCATCCGCACGTTCTACAAGTTGGATTACGAGCGTGAGTTGGACCGGGTCTGGTTGTTGGTGGAGCCCGAAGAGGCTCGGCAGGGGCCTCGGAAGGTCCGCTTCCCCCGCCGGGACTTGCCGACATCTCAGCGGTACCCCTGGGGGAATGTCGACCCGTCGATCGAGGAGATCTATTCGGCTCAGGAGGACCTGTGGCTGATGTCGTCGTTGTTGCGAGCGATTCGTGAAGTGAATGCCGGGACGGTTTCGGTTGTCGATTCACATGTCAAGGAACTGCAACTGATCCAGTTGTTCCGTGGAACTCGTTGGGCTGATGGAGCGGCAGGCGGCGGTGGTGGAGCAGGCGGCGGTGGCGCTTCAGGCATGTCGGCACCTGGCGGCGGCGGTGCTGCCGGTGGTCCGCCTCAGGGAGGCCCCACGGGTGTGTCGACCGGCGGGATGGGTGGTGGAATGGGTGGAATGGCGATGGGCGGGATCGAGGGTGGTGGTGGTGGTGCGGGACCCAACCAGTTCAGCGTCCCGATCGATTTTGATCTCGGCGAAGAATTCAGTGCCGTCGTTATCGCTGGCGGTCAGGGCGATGGTGGCGAGATGGGTGG
>CAVOEV010000136.1:0-12365 GCA_963694825.1 Planctomycetota bacterium | reverse complement strand
GCATCACCCAGATCTCGGAAGTCACCGGCTACGACGATCAACGCAAGTACGTGGCGACGACCGATATCTTCAGCACACGCGACCTGGTCCGGCTGGTGCCCACCGGCTACATGCCCAGCTTCATCGACCAGCTGATCTCACGCGACCTGCTGAAACTCGAGTTCCTCTACGGCGAACAGACCTAGGACGCTCACGCCATGGAAATCATGCAGGGACTCGGCAGCAGCATGGTCGCCACCGCGATCACCGTCGGGGCACTCGCAGGCCGCTCGACCTACTCGCACGCGATCGATTACGTCGAGAACGATCTCAAGCACAAGCTCCGCCGACTCAGACTCCGTACCGACAGCCTGAGAAAATACCTGGTCAGTTGGTCGATCGTGGTCGCGGTCACCGCCGCCGTCCTGCTCGTCGCCGCCGGTTCGCTCGTCTTTTCGATCACCGCCGCCGTCCTGCTCGTCAGCCTACCCTGGTATGTGCTCAGGCGAGTCGCCGAAACACGACGACTGCTGATCGAAGACCAACTCGCCGATGCCATGGTCTCGCTCTCCAACGCCATCAAGGCCGGCCTCTCGCTCGCTCAGGCTCTCGATATCCTCGCCCGACAAAGCCCCAAACCGATCTGCCAGGAATTCCAGCAAATCGTCGGCGAATATCAACTCGGCAAGGACCTCGAACAATGCCTCAAGGAAGCCAAACAACGACTGCAAAGCGAGAACTTTGCACTCTTCGCAGCGGCGTTAGAGGCCAGTCGTCAGAGTGGAGGGCGACTGAATGAAACGGTCGAACGGATCGCCACCAGCGTTCGAGAACTGCAGCGACTCGAACGCAAGGTCCGCTCCGAAACCGCTCAGGCACGCACCTCGTCAGTCTACATGGCCCTCGCGCCGCCGGTGATCCTGCTGATGAACTACTTCATCGACCCGGTCCACACTCGCATGCTGTTCACCGAAGTCCCCGGCCAGCTGATCCTCTGCCTGGCCGCCGTCATGAACCTGCTGGCCTACCTCTGGGCCCGCATGATTCTCAATCCCGAGATTTGACAAACCGTGCTCCTGGCCCAAACCACATCCGAACCGTTCCCGATCCTGCCGGTGATCGCCAGCCTGATGCTGGCCGCCGGTCTGTCCGTCCTGGCCCGAGCCGTCCAATCTGCCGTCTCGGCCGAACCCGACGGCGACGACAACTGGCGACACGACCAGTTACGGATCGCCGAACTGCGCCGACGCAGCCTGGTCTACCGGTTCCTGCAACCGTTGGTGGTTGCCCTGGGCCGAGTCAACCGCCGAGCCTTCAAAGACTCGATGCCAGGCATCCTCCGCGACATCCACGCCGCCGGCCTGCCACGGTTCTGGACGCCCCAGGAATACCTCGGCACGATGCAAATCCTCGCTGCACTGCTGACCCCCGCATACATCTCGATCGGCTTCGACCTCGCCGGCCCTCCAGGCCTGCTGGGCGGAATCGCAGCCGGACCGGCAACCGTCTGGCTGCTCAGACGCCGCTTGGCTCAGAAAGCAGCACTCAGACTGTTTCGTATCAAACAACGACTGCCGTTCCTGCTCGACCTGCTGACTCTGTTGATGGAGGCCGGAGCCACCTTCATGCAGTCGCTCGAAGAATCTGTCGCCGAGTTTCGAGATCACCCGGTCGGCATCGAGTTCGGACGGGTGCTCTCGGAAATCAATATGGGAAAAAGCCGCATCGGTGCGTTGGAAGCCATGAGAGACCGGCTGGATGACGCGGAAATCACCAGCATCGTCGGGTCGATCATCCAGGGCGAAACACTCGGCACGCCACTCGCACGACTCTTTCGCACTCAGGCCGATGTGCTCAGAATCAAACGCACGCAACGGGCCGAAACGATTGCCGGCGAGGCCGGAGTCAAGATGCTGCTGCCCAGCGTGCTGGTGATGGCCGCCACCGTCCTGGTTATCCTCGGACCCTTCGTCCTCAGCTTCCTCTACGTCGACCTCATGGAGTAGCAACGGCCAATCACGCCGTATGCAAGACCCGATGCCAGACTCCAGTCAAAAATCCACGCGAGAACCGGCATCACTCACCGTCACCCGCGGACCCGCTCGGGGTCTGCTGTTCGAGATCGAATCGGAACTGGTCCACATCGGTCGAGCCGATAACAACCAGCTGGTGCTCGACGACCCCGACCTGGCCGATCACCAGGCCAGCATCGTCTTCCGCAACAGTCGCTACGCCATCTTCACACCGCTCCCGGACGCCGTCTCGATCGACGGCAACCCGATTCCTCCACAACGCTGGATCTGGTTGCCCGGAGAAGCCGATATCGCCCTCGGACAACGCACCAGCCTGAGATTCGCGATCGAAATCGAGGAAACCGGTTCCGAGAACGACGACGCAGCCGAATCCACAGACGACACACCCAGGTCCACCAAGGCCTCGGGCAAAACACAACGACGTGGTCGTAAGGGACGCCGACGAAAAAGACAACTCGCGAAATTCGTCACCAACGCCCAGGGGGAATCGCGAGTCCAGCTGGGCGAAGACGGACAGTTGCCCGAACTGAGCCTCGATGAAGAACTCGCCGGCGGACAATCCGAACACAAAACACAACGCTCGAACTCGTTGCTACTCTCGATACTTTTGGTCGCCAGTATCGCCGCGTCAGCCCTGCTGCTGGTCGCCGAAGGACCGCTCGCCGGATCCGCCGAACAACAACAACTCTCGGCTCGCAGCCAACTCAAACTCATGCTCCAGGACACAAAACCCAAACAGCCCGAAGACCTCTGGTGGAGCCTGGTCCGAGATGCACTGTCGTCGGCCGCTCGAGCCGACCGGAACGGAGAACAACGAGCCTACGACCGACTGCTGAAACTGCTCAATGCCGAAGACCTGCCCGACACCGGTCTCACAGGTGACCGCCAACGCGACGACACACTCAGACTCCTGATCGCTCAACTCAAGAGCTCCTGAACCCCACAAGCAGCCAGCGGCTTCCCTTCCGCCGCCGCCGCCGCCGCTGCATAATCAAGACAGCCTCCGCGATGGCGAGGTGTACGCCCTGAGGACCGATGCAGTGGACGGCGAAACACGCTACGAATTGCTCGAAACCATCGGGACGGGTCGCTACACCACCGTCTACCGAGCCCGCGATCGAGAACTCGATCGCGAGGTCGCCGTCAAGCAGCTGCGAGATGAATTCCTCGGCGGGACCCTGCAACTGGACCGCTACTGGCAGGAAGCTCAACTGCTCGCCTCACTGCAACACCCCAACATCGTCACCATCTATGACATCAACCGCCAAAAGGGTTGGCTGGTGATGGAACTGATGCAGGGGACGCTGGCCGAACGGCTGGCCGGGCGACAAATGGACCTGCGCGGCCTGAAAACCACACTCGCCCACTCGCTTCGTGCTCTACATTATCTCCACGACCGAGGCATCGTGCACGGAGACATCAAGCCGTCGAACCTCATGATCGACGCACGCAAACGCATCAAACTCGGCGACTTCGGCCTCGCTCGTCGAGTCAGTGATGTCGACGGCACACTGCTCAAGGGGGCCACCCGATACATCGCCCCCGAAGTCGTCTCCGAAGACTTCGGTGAAGTCGAAGCCAGCAGCGATCTCTATTCGCTCGGCTTCGCCGCCTACGAATTGATGTGCGGACCCCCGTTCGAAGAACTCGCTCTCGGACTGGGAGCGTTGCGGAGCAACGCTCCCGGAGAAGACCCGTGGATCGAATGGCACGCCGCTCCCGATCGCCGACTGCCACGTATCAGCGAAGTGCTCGAAGGTGTCCCCGACGACCTGGCCAAGGTCATCCAGAACCTGACCGAAAAAGACAAGTCTCGCCGGTACCAATCCGCTCACGACGCACTCTCGGACCTCAACATCGACCTGAAAATTATCCGCAAGGACAGCGACACCACCGAAGACTCGACCGAACAACTCGCCAACGACAACGCCGACACGCCAACCGCCAAGCGACGACGTACACTCGCCATCGCCGCCGTGTGTGCCTCGATCTTCCTGTCACTGCTCATGGTCTTCCTGCCAGGACCCGGGACGACAACTCCCAACAACAACCGCGACACCGTCTCGGATGTCGTCGTGCTCCAGGAGGTCGCCAACAACGGACACCGCCTGAAAGTGCGGAACATGACGACGGGGATCGAGAGTGACCTGAGACTGGATGACCAGGTCGGAGTCCTGATCCAGGTCCACTCGGACAGCAAGCAACATGCCAAACTCTCGGACCTCATCCCTGGCGATCGACTCGAACTCAAATGCTCGACCGACGAAGAGTCCCGAGTGATCGAACTGACCGCCTCTCATGCCAGGACCGACCAGGGTCTCGTCACTCAACTCGATGTCCCCGCCTCGCAACTGATCCTCTCGCCTCAGGCCGGCGACCAGCGAGACGACATCCCACTGACCATCGCCACCGGCACTCGACTCAGACTCAACGGACGCAGCGTCGACTTGTTCGAACTGAAACCTGGCGACCAGGTGTCGGCCATTCATGTCGAAGACGCTGGAGGCAGTGGTTCGAGACTGGCGATCCGGGTCGAGATCCTGCGGACGATTCGAACTGTCGGATTGGTCTCGAAAATCGATCCCGGCCAACGACGATTGACTCTGCAATTGCAGCAGGGTGCCAGCAGCCCCGGTTCCCAAGCGTGGACTCTCGCCAAGGTCGCACGGATCTCCGGCCGAGGCAACTCGGCCGCCCAGCGGGCCAACTGGTCCATCGAATCGCTGAAGCCCGGCATGCTGGTTGTCGTCGAACACGATGACACCATCTCGGCCATCACCGTGACCACCGCCGGACAACCCATGATCCGCGGCGAGATCGACTCGGTCGACACGGCACAAGCTCGCACCGGACAACTCACTCTCAAAACCACAGCGGGCACAACCCACTTCAAGATCGACGACAACTCGCTCGTCTTTCTCAACAGCCGACCCGTACAGCTCGCCGACCTCCGACCCCAAGACACCGCCTGGATCGCCGCCGAACCCAAGACCGGACAGACACTCGTCGTGTCAGCCGAACGCGGAGCCTACCCCCATCGCTGGGCACTGCTGATCGGCACCAGCCGCTTCGATGACCAATCACTCACACCACTGCCGTTCGCCGGCAACGACCTGAAACTCGTCGCCGATCACCTCGGCTGGTTCTATCGTATCCCAACAGACACCACACACGCCTTGCGACTCAGTAATACCGGCCGAGCCGATCTCGAGAAACAGGTACCCGGATTCCTCGGCAAGCTCCGGGGTCGAGCCGAACTGCTGGCCTACACCACCGGACACGTCTATCGCGGAGACGACGATCGACTGTGGCTCGCTCCGAGTGGTTTTCAATGGGACAACATGGCCCAGACCGGCATCTCGCTCGATTGGCTCGCCGACCAGATCGAATCGAGTCGCGGAGCCGAAAAGACCTGGCTGCTCGATGTGACTCACGCCGGAAATGGTGTCGACCTGCAACGACAACCCGACCCGGCCGCACTGCTCGAATCACTCGGCAAACGACTCAAGACCACCACCCTGATCACCAGCTGCGGACCAGGACAAAAAGGACTCGACGATCCCCAAAGACGACATGGACTGTTCGCCTGGCACATCGCCAACGGATACCGCGGTGCAGCCGATACCGACCACGATGGACACGTTTCCGGATCCGAACTGTTCAATCACCTCAAGGACCGACTCCTGCAGGATGCCCGACGCCTGGGTGCCTCGCAAACCCCCGGACACTCCCCGCCACGCTGATCCACCAGACACAACACCCCAGACCGTGACACCCAAGTCTCCATCATCACGCACGACCCCGCGACACCTCAACCGTGTCTCTAGACTCATTCTACTCATCACGCTGCTCGGCGCCGGCTGCGGCAGCGGGTCAGCAGACCAATCCCCGCTGTCCGGATCCCCATCTGCAACCGGGCCTCGCAGCGTGCTACGACTGGCGACCACCACCAGCACGGCCGACACCGGGCTGCTCGACGCACTGCTGCCCGACTTCGAATCGGCTCACAACGTCCGAGTCGACGTGATCGCCGTCGGCACCGGCCAGGCATTGAAACTGGGACAGCGTGGCGACGTCGACGTGCTGCTGGTCCACGCGGCGGAAAGCGAACACGAATTCCTTGAGGCCGGCCACGCCATCCGACGCGACGACGTGATGTACAACACCTTTCTGCTGCTGGGTCCCACAACCGACCCGGCCGGCATCCGCGGCCAAAGTGTCGGCCCATCACTGACAGCCATCTGCCGAGCCCGGGCACGGTTCGTCTCGCGAGGCGACGACAGCGGGACTCACAAACAAGAACTCGTACTCTGGGAATCCGTCGGCGGCCTGCAGACCTGGAGTCACTACGTGGAAACCGGCCGCGGGATGGGGCAAACACTGATCACGGCCAACGAAATGGAAGCCCACGTGCTGTGCGACCGTGGCACCTACCTGAAACTCCGCGACAAGATCTCGCTGGTCCCACTGGTCGAGGGCGATGTCGAGTTGCACAACCCCTACGGCGTACTCGTCATCAATCCCGACAAACACCCGATGATCAACGTCCGGCTGGCAACCGAACTGGCCAACTACCTGGTCTCGGACTCGGTGCAGCAACAGATCGCCGCGTTCCGGATCCAGGGCGAACCGCTGTTCCACCCCCACCCACGTGGCACTCGCTGATGGACTTTCTGGTCGACGGTCTGAATGAAGCGGCGAGGTTGATTGCCAGCGGGGACGAGCAGGTTCTGGACGCCACGGGGCGGACTCTGAGCATTTCTCTGTCGGCGGTATTTTTGGCCGTGCTGCTGGGGCTCCCGATCGCCGCCTGCCTGGCCCGACGACGGTTCTTTGGACATCGCCTGCTGCTGACCGGGTTTCGCAGCCTGCTGGGTGTCCCCACCGTCTTCCTGGGCCTGATCTGTTTTGGCCTGTTCTCCCGACGCGGACCGCTCGGACCGCTCGACCTGCTCTACACACCCACCGCCATCGTCTTCGGTGAAACCCTGCTCGCACTGCCGATCATCGTCGCTCTCGCACACGGTGCCCTCACGGCACTCGACCCCAGGGTCTCTGAAACGTCACGTACGCTCGGAGCCGGCCGACTCAGACGACTGCTGACCGACTTCAGCGAAGCCCGCACAGGCTTGTTCCTCGCCGTGCTGACCGCCTTCGCACGCTGCTCGACCGAACTGGGGATCGCGATGATGGTCGGAGGCAATCTCAAGGACCGCACTCGCACCCTGTCTACCGCCACCGCTCTGGAAACCGGCAAGGGCGAGTTTGCTGTGGGGCTGGCGATGGGAGGACTGCTGCTGCTGCTCGCCACCGGTATGACACTGCTCGTTGGACTCGTCGGCCGAGAAAAGAGAACCGACCGATGACACTCCTCTCGACTCACAACCTGACAGTCTCGAAACACGACACGCCGATCCTCGTCGCGCCCGACTTCGAGATCCATGCCGGAGACCGGATCGGGATCACCGGTGGCAACGGGTCGGGCAAAACGACGCTGCTGAAAGTGCTGGCACGACTCGAAACTGCCACCGACCAACAGGTCCGATTCCACTGCTCGCACCGCGATATCACTCTCGTCCACCAACAGCCCTGGCTGTTTCGAGGCAGCGTGCTGGACAACGTCGAGTATGGTCTCACTGCTCGGCACGTCGCACGAAACAGCCGGCGACAACAGGCAACCGATTGGCTCGGACAACTCGGAGCCCAACACCTGCTCGAACGCGACGTCGATGGACTCTCGGCCGGAGAACGCCGGCGAGTGGCGCTGGCACGTGCTCTGGCGATCCAACCCCGACTGCTGCTGCTCGATGAACCGTTGGCCGAAATCGACGAGGCGGGAGTCGAAACGATCCGACGGGTGCTCGGCCAACTCGAGACGACCGCCATCGTCATCGCCTCGCCCGTCGGATTGCCCGATGGCATGGTCGAACGGACCATCGACGTCGTCGCCCCTCGCGACGCGTGCAGTTCGAGTTGATTGCGGCGGGAGCCTCGGATTGTGGACGGCCAACCTGGGCAGCGGTATGCTAATCGACAACCTCGTTTCGCCAACCGCTCGACGTTTCATCCACCGCCAAGGACAACCCCAATGAAACACAAGACCGCACTGCTCTCGATCGCCGCACTGATACTGACCGCCGGAGGCTTGGCACTGGTCGACTCGAACATCTCCGTCGCCGCTCCCAAGACGACCGCCGTCGATAAGCTGCTCAAGAATGTTCAGACCCGGGGCCTGAAGTTCTCGAGGATCGGCCGCATGAGTTTCGCGAAGGCCGGAGTCCTACTGGTCGCCGATCGGGGCAATGGGTCCATCGTCGCCATCGATACCGGCGACATCGGTCCGGCCGTGCCGCTGAAAAAACGGGTCGATGGGATCGATTCGCTGGTCGGTGGTGCCCTGGGGACCAACGCGGCTGGCATCCAGATCGTCGACATGGCCGTCAACCAGCAAAGTGGACGAATCTACCTCTCGGTCATCCGCAAGCAGGATGGGATCAGTGCTCTGCTGACAATCAACTCGGCCGGCAAGCTCGCCGCCGTCGACCTCGACTCGGCACGCTACGTCCGAGTCACACTGCCTGGCAATGGACAGGCCAAGGTCAGTAACGTCACCGGAGTCAAACTGGCTGGCAGCCGGGTGCTCGCCGCCGGTCAAAGTGGACGTGAATTCGCCAGCAAGATCTACTCGATTCCGCTGCCCATGGAACACGGCAACTCGGCTGCCGTTTACAGCACCGAGACCTTTCACGTCGCACACGGACGCTGGGAAACTCGCGCTCCCATCCAGTCGTTCATCCCCGTCCAGGAAAATGGCAAAACCTACATCGTCGGCTCGTTCTCCTGCACTCCCATCGCCAAGTTCCCCGTCGATGGACTCGAAGATGGAGCCAAGGTCAAAGGAACCAGCATCGTCGAACTCGGTAGCGGCAATCGGCCAATCGACATGTTCATCTACAACAAGGACGGCAAGGACTGGCTGGTGACCAACACCGACCGGTTCCACCACAAACGACGACCCATCGGACCCAGCCAGTACTGGGGCTGCCGAGTGGACATGAAATACCTCGGGGCCAAACAAACCAACGAACAGGCCGCTCGACGAATCGTCAAACAAAAGAGCGGACCCGAAGGGATGGAAGTCGTCGACATGCTGTTCGGTGTCAAACACATCGACCAGTTCGACAACGATCAGGTCGTCGTGCTCAGAGACAACAAGGGACGACTCGACCTCGAACCAGCCGTCCTGCCCTAGCCCGCCTCCAACAGAGACTGGCTCCCCAATCCGCCATCGGCAGCGGCAGGTGCCTGTCCCCGCACCGAGACCTCCAGACCCGTCCGCCCCGATGAGCAGCCTCACGACAACACTCCGAACGACCGCCTCGAATCTCGTGCTCGCTGCGGTGGCGGCGGCGGCGGTGGTGACGTTGTGCTCTCTCGTAGCCTGCCGGCCACAACCAGCCACTCTGCCAGCAACCACAACCAACAACGGCAGGTTCGAATTGGCCGTGCGGGTCGATCCCGACGACTCGACCCGTATCACCGTCGTCGTCACCTCCAACAATGACGCGTTCGAAACGCTCGATACCGAATCAGTCGAGGGACTGATCACGCTCAACATCAAGACCCGCCCCACATCCGAACGCCGAACGCCGGTAGTCGGATCCCTGCGTCGCGTGTCGAACCGCGAACTTCACTTCAGTCCGTCGTTCCCGCTGCTGCCCGGCAGCGAACTGCTCGTGACATTCCAGCCCCAGGCCGCCCCAACCCTCCACGGACAACCTCTCGAATGCCAACACCTCGTCCCGGCCACCACGCCGGCCCAGGCACCGAGCATTGTCGAGATCTACCCCACGGCAGACGTGGTGCCGGCCAACCACCTGAAGTTCTACATCGTCTTCTCGGAACCGATGCAGCCCGGTGAGATCTGGAACCACTTTCGACTGCTCGATCTCGACAGCAACCGTTCGGTGCCTCGGCCGTTTCGACACACGCAATTGTGGTCGCGCGACAATCGAACTCTGACGCTGTGGTTTCACCCCGGACGAGTCAAGCAGGGAGTGAATCTCAATACCGAACTCGGAGCCATCCTCGTAGAAGGTCGCAGCTATCGACTTGGCGTCTCGGGCGATTGGCCGTCCGCACGTGGGACTCCACTGGGCAAGGATGTCTCTCGAGAATTCACCGCCGGAGCCCCCGATCACTCAAAACCCGATCCCGCCGACTGGAACATCCAGATTCCAGCCAGCGGGTCGAAACACCCACTCACCTGCCAACTCCATTCCACTCACGACTGGGCACTGCTCCACAGCGATGTCGCAGTCGAAACCGCCAACGGTCAGCCGCTGCCAGGGACCGTCACGACCTCGAAACATCAATCGAACTGGCACTTCACACCGAAGATGCCCTGGAAAATCGGTCGCTACCGATTGGCCGTCGGCAGTGTCCTCGAAGACCTCGCCGGCAATAATCTCCAACGCCCCTTCGAAGTCGATCTCACCCAAGAACCCAACGACAACTCAAAACAGACCCCCACCGCCGATACCGTCTACCGAGAATTCAGCGTCGTTGGACCCAAAGCAGCGTCCGAAACCACAACTCTCCGTAAATCCGAAACTCGCTAGAGACCGCAAATCGGAAGATTCCGATTAAGGCGAGTTTGCCGGTTGTGCCGATAATCCAACCGGGGGAATCGGCAATTCACCGAGCGCCTCGGTACGTGAACGGAGTGGCTAGCATGTCGATCGTCCTGAAATCCGCTAACGAAAACGTCGTCTCGGTGGCCGCTTCGCCACGGAGACTGATCGCACGAGCCCTGCTCGGACTCACCGTCGTGGCACTGCCCAGTGTGACCCATGCCGGGATCTTCGATTTCCTACGCCGTGATCGCGACGAATCGGTCGAAATCATCGAAACCCACCACTCGAGCAACTGCCGATGCCGGCCCCGTTGCAGCCACCCGCAGCACAAACACAAACACCAACACCAGCAAAAACACACCACTCCACAAACCACATATCGCCCAACACCGCAGCCCCAACCGCAGCCCCAACCGCAGCCCCAACCCCGGCAGTCATACACGACCCCACAAATTGCCGCTCAGCCCACAACCCCGATTCGCAACTGGGCCCCACCTGCACCTCCGACCACCCGTTACGCAGTCCGACCCAATCCCGGCATTGTCTACCGTCCGACGCCAACCTATCGCACCGGCCCGTCGGTCATTTACCAGCGAGAAACCGCGGTCGGCCAGGTCCCCGTCACGACCTGGCAAACTCAATGGGTCGACCAGGGCTCCTACCGTATGGTCTGGGTCTCTCGCCCCGTCCTCCGCCAGGTGCCTCGAACCAGCTACCGAGCGGTGATCGGCTACCGTGTCGTGCCCTACCAAAGAATGACTCCGACCACGGCCGGACGCCCGACCCTGCCCCTGCCCGCGACGCCAACTCCGACCCACCCCGAGCAATCCGCCGCCGCCCAAGCGGTCCCCAATCCACTCGCAGCTCAACCAGTCAGCTCCAGCACCACGAACACGCAAACTCTCAGACCCACCACCGCCCACCGCGTCTGGCAAGCTCGAGGACGTCTCGGACGCTAACCGGAACGCCGGATCCGGGCACACCCCCCTACCGAGCCAGCGGCGGTTCCCGCCTGCTAGCGGCAATCAGTGAAAGTCCGGCACGCGGGCCACGTTGTCGCCGTCGATCATCGCCTGCACATGATCGGTCACACGCGTGACAATCAACTCGACCATCGCCGCACCGTTCTCGGCCGTCGCCGCCAACGGCTCGCGGTCCTCCTGATCCTCCATCGCATCCTGCCGGACGTTCTCGGGAAAGACCGCCAACGCAAAGGCCGTTTCGAACTCCTGAGCGTGACCGGGGAATCGACCGGTCTCCAGGTACGGTGCCACCTCCCCGTCCTCCAGGAAATCCCAGTAACTGTGGAACTGCACGTTGGTCTCGAGTCGCTGCAGGAACTGGCCCCAGATACCCTCGCACGGGGCGACGTTTCCACCGTGACCATTGAGCACCAGGATGTGCTCGAAACCGGCCTGGTGCATGCTCCGGATCGTGTCGAACAACACCGCCAGCCAACTGCCCGGCATTGCCGAAAGCGTCCCAGGATGACGCATGTGGTGCTCGCTGATCCCGATGTTCATCGACGGAGCCACCAGCACACCGGGATGCAACCGCTTGGCCACTTCCACCGAAATGTGCATGCAACTACGCCAGTCGTGCTCCATCGACAGGTGCTCGAGATGCTGCTCGGTCGCCGCTACCGGGATGATGCACGCCTTCAATTCGCCACCCGTCATCCGCTCGCGGAACTCCCGACGCGTGTGTTTGCCCACCA
>CAVOEV010000135.1:0-12401 GCA_963694825.1 Planctomycetota bacterium | reverse complement strand
TTGGTGAAATTGTTCGGGCCTATTCGAAGAAACCATCGACCGGGCAGTGATCCGGTCGTCTCTACGAACGGGTCTCCGATCAGGAGGCTCGCGAGGGTTTGAGAATGTCGTGGTTCGGCTCGAAGTCATCGCGTGCGTCCCGCACGGTTCGTGCGGCCGAGATCGGTGTCACGTCATCTCTGGGCGGTTGGCTGCGACGCACTCTGGCAGACCGCGGTGTCCAGTTGCGGCTGTTGATGTGCCTGGGCACAGTGGCTGCGATGCTGACAGTCGTCGAGGGCTGGCGGCCGCCTCAGACGCAACGCATCGGTGACCGTTTGGTGACCGGCGGCGCAAGGCAACTGGTGACGGCGTCCGGGCGTCGTGTCCAGGCGGGGCAGGTGATTGATGCCGAGACGTTGAAGCGAGTCGAGGAGCTTCATCAAGGCCAGTCGTGGTCACCGACTCAGCAATTGGTACGTGGCACGACGGTGGTGGTATTGCTGGTCGTGTTGATGGTGCTCAACGGAGCCTGGCTGTTGCGGACTCAGCCGGATCTCGTCGGCCATTCGGGTCGTTTGGGGGTCTACCTGGTAAGTGTGGTGTTGGCTGTTGGCGTTGGGCGGCTGTTGTCTTTTGACCCGTGGCGTGCCGAGGTGATCCCGTTGCTGGTGACCGTGGTCGTGTTTGCGATTGCCTGGAACCAGATGGTGGCCATCGTGACCGCGTTCACCATTTCGCTTTTGTTGACATTGTCAACTGTTCACGACATTGGTCATTTCATCGTCTTGTTTTCGGTATCGGCCACGGCGATCCTGCCGTTGACTCGAGTGTCGTCTCGGTCGGCCCTGATCAAGGTGGGGTTCTGGTCGGGGGTGGTCTACGTGCTGGTTGGCTGGGGCACGGTCGCTCTGACGACGAGTGCAGCGGATGGAGTGTGGTGGGAGGTGGGCGCATTGTGGCCGGCGGTTCGCGGTTTCCTGTGGTGCCTGGTGGCCGGCTACCTGGTGGCCGGCAGTCTGCCGTTTATCGAGTCGACCTTCGGCGTGGTGACCGACATCAGCCTGTTGGAGATGGGTGACGTATCGCATCCGTTGCTGCAGGAGTTGGTGCAGCGTGCTCCGGGTACGTACAACCATTCGATCGTCGTCGGGACGATTGGCGAAGCGGCTGCCGATCGGATTGGTGCCAACGGTTTGCTGGTTCGGGTAGCGGCGTATTTCCACGACATCGGCAAGATGTTGAAGCCCGAGTACTTCATCGAGAACACGACCAAGGAAACTCGGAGTCGCCATGAGCAGTTGGCTCCGGCAATGAGCACTCTGATCATTATCGGTCATGTCAAGGACGGGGTCGAGTTGGCCCGCCAGCACAACCTTCCGTCTCGGCTGATCGATTTCATCGAGCAGCATCACGGAATGACCTTGGTGGAGTACTTTTTCCACGAGGCCGAGCGACAGGCCGGAGACGATCCCGACTACCGCACCGACGCACTCGAGTCGTCCTTCCGCTATCCCGGCCCCCGGCCTCAGACTCGGGAAGCCGGCGTGATGATGCTGGCCGATGCGGTCGAGAGTGCCAGCCGGACGGTATCGGATCCGACTCCCAAGCGGCTGGAGAGCCTGGTGCATCGCGTGACGATCAACCGGTTACTCGACGGTCAGTTCGAGCAAAGCGGCTTAACTCTGACGGACTTGAGTCTGGTCGAGGAGTCCTTGACGAAGTCGTTGACAGGAATCTACCACGGACGCGTGACTTATCCGGAGCAACGGACGGCGTGAGTGTGAGTGACCAGAACGAATCGGGTGCGGGAACTGACTGGCGTATCGACGTGGTCGACCGAACCGGCGCGTGTCCGCTCGGTGAGGACCGTTTGCTCGAGGTGGCCGAACGGGTGTTACGTGAGGAGCGGGTTGCCGAGGTCGAGGTCAGCGTGGCGATCGTCGACGATTTCGAAATGACCCGACTGCACGTCGAGTTCCTTCAGATCGAGACACCGACCGACGTGCTCACTTTTCCGTTCGAGGCCGACAGCCTCGCTACGTGGTCGGGCCCGTTGGACGCTTTGCGTGGTGAAGGGCGACGGATTGTGGGCGAGGTCGTGATTGGTGGCGAGACGGCACGCCGTGTGGCGGACGAGTTGGGAGCAGACGCGGGTGAGGAGGTGATCCTGTACCTGGTGCACGGTCTGTTACACCTGTGTGGTTACGACGATCTGGATGACGAACAGGTGGTCGAGATGCGTCGTCGCGAGGCGGAATTACTAGAATTGCTGGCGGTGACGGCGAGGGTGGACGGATGAACGAGCATGCGGTGGCGATCTGGGTTGCGAGTGGTTGGTTGGCGTGTGTGACGTGGACATCCTTGGCGGCGAGCAGTCTTCGTACGTTTTCCCGCAGCCGACTGGAATTGACCTGTCGCCGGATGAGTCGTCCCGAGTTGTTCGGCATCATTCTGTCTTGTCGTGAACGCGTGCAACTGGCGGTCAACACCCTGCACGCGGCGTCGTTGGTTGCGGCGGCGACTTGGAGTGCCTGGTGGTGGCAGGCGTCGGTTTTGGGTTGGAGCCGGTGGTCGCTGTGGGGAGTTGTCGTGGGGTGGTGGCTGGTGCTACTACTGGCAGAACTCGTCGTGCCCTGGGTGGTGGCTCGGGTTTGGGGCGAGCGGTTTCTGGTGAGTAATTGGCAATGGCTGGTGCTGGTGACTTGGGCATTGACGCCTCTGTCGGCTCTCGTCGGTCAACTCGATCGACTCTGCCACCGGATCGCCGGTCGTCCCGAACCGGTCTTTGGTGATCTGGCGGCTCTGAGCGAGGAGATCCGCAGCGTGGTCGACGAGGGGCAGCGGGGGGGGCTGATCGAAACGGCTGCTCGGGCGATGATTCACCGCGTGATGGAATTGCACGACGAGGATGCCGCGGCGGTGATGACTCCAAGGACCGACATGTTTTGTCTGCGCGTCGAAGCGTCGCTGGAGGAGGCTCGTCGTCAGTTGCTTGAGGCCGGCCACACCCGCGTGCCGGTGATTGGCGAGACGACCGACGACATCGTCGGCATCCTTTACGCCAAGGACTTACTCGCACACCTGAACGCCGACACCGCTTCGGCTCCGGGAGGACTGCGTGACGTGGTCCGCGAGCCGTTCTACGTCCCCGAGACGACCGGGATCGACACTCTGCTGGAAACGCTCAAGCGCGAACAGGTCCACCTGGCGATCGTGCTTGACGAATACGGCGGCGTCGCCGGGCTGGTGACATTGGAGGACATTCTCGAAGAGATTGTTGGGGAGATCGAGGACGAGTACGACGTGGGGGGAGGGGACCTGGTGCGGTCGATTGGTCCGGGGGTGATCGAAGTTGACGCCCGAGCTCACATCGACGACCTCAACGAACGCTTCGGTTACGGGATTCCCGAGGACGAAGACTACGACACATTGGGTGGTTTCGTGATCACCCGATTCGGGCGGATCCCGGACCAGGGCGAATCGCTGGAATGGGACCAGTGGCAGTTTCAGATCGACGCGGCCGACAAGCGGCGGGTCAGGCGACTGCGGATCGAGAGTCGTGTCGCGGAGCAAGCCGGCGAGTCTGCTGCTGCTGATGACGAGGCGGGGCCGGTTGGCTGAGGCGGGGCCGGCTGGCTGAGTCGGCCGGTGGAGTTGGTGTTTACCAGTGGGCGTTGGGCCCCTGGGGCACCGGCACGACCGCATCGGCGGTCGTGAGTGCCCGGCATTGCGTCTTGTGGCATTCTTCTCGCACGCACTGAATCGCCAGGTCGAATTCCTTGCGGGTGCTGAGTTGTTGAAACCGGTGTCTCAGGACCCGTCGGACGCCCATCGATTTCAGGTACCAGTGCACCATCTTGCGGAATCCGACAATCGCCTTGATTTCGCCCTTTTGTTGGATGAGGTAGTCGAGTTGTTCGAGCAACAGTTCCAGCCGTTGGTCGACTCCCGGTGTGGAGTCCCAGTGCCCGGTGCGTTCCCACTGCATCAGTTGTCGGAAGATCCACGGATTGGTGAGGGCTCCACGCCCGATCGAAATGCCATCGCAGCCGGTCTCTGCGAACATCGTGGCGGCGTCTTCGACGTCGAGAATATCTCCATTGCCGATCACCGGGATCGAATCGACCGCATCGACGACCGCTCGGATTCCGTCGAGATCGACGGAACCCGAGAAGCCCTGTTCCCGGGTTCGTCCGTGGATCGCAATGGCGGCGACCCCGACCTCCTGGAAGGCTCGAGCCAGGTCGGGAGCGGTCAGTGAGTGTTGATCCCAGCCGAGTCGCATTTTGACTGTGACGGGCAGGCTGACGGCCGCGACGACGTTCTGGACAAGTCGAATCGCGTTGCCGGACTGCCGCATCAGCGCGGCACCGGCACCCAACCCGGCGACTTTGTCGACCGGGCAGCCCATGTTGATGTCGATCGAGTCGAGTTCGAATTCGGATTCGAGCAGCCTGGCGGCGTCGGCCAGGTAGTCGGGTTCGGTGCCGAAGATCTGGATCGACAGCGGGGTATCTTCGGGGCAGGTTTGGACCAGTTCCATGGCCTTGAATCGACGATTCAGCAGGCTGCGGGCATTGATCAGGTCGGTGGTGCAGAGGCCAATACCGCCCACACGCCGGATCATCCTTCGAAACGGGAGGTTGGTGAACCCGGCCAACGGGGAGAGCAGGAAGCGGGTTTTCAGTCTCAGCGATCCGAAGGCCAATGGTGATCGTGCGACCGGTTGGCTGGCCGAATGACTGGAAAGCAGGGCCTGGTCGGCATGCTCGCATCCCGGGCCGTTCATCTCAGACTGGCTCCCAACTGCGATTCGCACTCCGCGACGACCCGGGCCTGTGTCTCTTCGAGCTCATCGTTGGTCAGGGTGCGGGAATCGGATCGGTATCCGATGGTGACGACGTAGGATTTCTTGTCGTCGGGGATTTGTTGTCCGCAGTACTGTCCGCCGAACGAGATGGTGTCGAGCAATGGCCCGGCGTTGTCTCGGACGACGGTTTCGAGTTCGTCCCACGAGACGTGCAAGTCGAGCAGGAAGTTGAGGTCTCGTTCGATGGCCGGGAACCGAGGCAGTTCACGAAACCGACGAGTGGTTTCGACGGCTTCGCAGACGGTCAGGAAATCGAGTTCCGCGATGGTCACGGCATCGCGAAGTCCGATCGAATCGGTGGCGTCTCGGGTCAATTCTCCCAACCAACCGCACGGCGTCTCATTGAGCATCAGCCGGGCTCCTCGACCTTCGACAAACCCGGCCAACTGGAGCGGCACGGCATTGAGCCGGGCCGCTGGAGCGAGTCGAGCGATCAGCAGTTCGCAGACTCCCTTGAGTTCACCGAACGAGCGGCCGGTGATGGCGGTGATGCGGGTGGGTTCGGATCCCGGTGCTCCCGGAGCGGCTTCGAGGTAGACATTGGCGATTTCGAAGAGGTCGACTCCGAACATGGCGTGGCGTTCGTTTTCCCGACGCGACTGCAGCAGGCTGGGTACAAGGCTTTGCCGCAGCAGGTTTTCTTGGCGACGTGACGAGTGTTCGACTTGCAGCGGCAAGCGATCGGGTTCGGGGCGAAACAGGTCGAAGAGTTTGGCGGTGACGAACGAGAGGGTCATGGCTTCGTGGAAGCCGGCGGAGCAGAGCAGGTCTCGGAGCGTGTCGGAAACCTGATCGCGGTGGGTGGTCAGCGCGAGTGTCAGCGGGATTCGATTGTCTTCAGGGATCCGATCGTAGCCCCAGATCCTGGCGACTTCTTCGATGAGGTCGATTTCTCGGGTCAGGTCTCGTCGCCAACCGGGCATTTCGAACGTGGCCGACGTATCGGTGTGCTGATCGGGCAGGTCGACGTGTCGGAGTCCGAGTTGGATGAGGATGTTGATGATGTCGGCTTGAGGGACATCGATGCCGAGGATTCGGGTCACCTGATCGAAGCGGATTGAGACGCGAGTGGGTTCTGCTGGAGGCGGATCACCGGCCTGGATCACGTGATCGAGCAGTTCGCCACCGGCCAGTTCGAGGATCAGTTGACAGCAGCGTCGGCTGGCGGAATCAAGGCCATGCGGATCGATGCCGCGTTCGAAGCGGAACGAAGAGTCGCTGAACAGCGAGAGAGTCCGGGCGGTGTTTCGGACCGAGAGTGGAGCGAACTCAGCGGTTTCGATGAGCACATTGCAGGTCGACGCGGAGATCTCCGTGGCGGCCCCCCCCATCACTCCACCCAACGCCACCGGTTTCTCGGCGTCGGCGATCACACACATCCCCGGTGCCAGGGTGTAGTTGGTGTGGTTGATCGCTTTGAATTGTTCTCCGGCGGCTGCTTCGCGGACCACGATCCGGCCTTCTGTGAGCTTGTCGAGGTCGAAGGCATGCAGCGGTTGTCCGGTTTCCAGCAGCACGTAGTTGGTGGCATCAACGATGTTGTTGACCGAGGCGATGCCGAGTGTGGCGAGTCGGCGAACGAGCCAATCGGGGCTGGGCCCGACCTGGACGCCTCGGAGAACTCGTGCTGTGTATCGTGGGCACAGTTCGGGGCAGGTGATTTCGACCGAGGTTGCATCATTGACCGAGTCGCTGGCGGTTGGAGGTTGCGGGTCGGGTATGTCCAGCGGCAACGCGTAGAGCACCGAGACTTCTCGAGCGACTCCGACGTGGCCCAGGCAATCCGGTCGATTGCTGGTGACTTCGAGGTCAATCGCAATATCTTCGGCGACCGATTCGGTTCCTTCGAGGTTGAGTCCCGACATGGTCAGTCGATCGGTGAGATCCTCGAGCGGCATATCCAACGCGACGTACTGGCCCAGCCACTCCCAACTGACAATCATCGGTTGCCTTGTCCCTCGCCCGGTCGCCTGGCGACCGGGCCAATTCGTCAAACGCCCCTGTTCTCAACGGCCTGACAACGGCCCACAACCAATAATCTAGACCTCGTTCGGGAGTATGAAAAGGGTATCTGGAGCGGCGGTTGGCATGCTATTGTGTCCAATCGACTCGGGCGAGTTGTGGATTGGCAGGAGGAGGCTGCCCGATTCAGAGTGTTTTGCTGTTGATGACTGACAGGAGCAGGCAGATGACGCGTGCGATTCGAGTCAACGATCGGACCAACCTGACGAGTGGGATCGCCCGTTTGGGGCATCGGATGGGACGACAGGGTACGGTTGCCGAGCAGGCTCACGACGGAGACACGGTGATCGTGAGTGCTGTGGGTGATATTGGAGTTCGGTTGCTGGGCATCGACACGGCGGAGGTGAGTTTCCGATTCCCGGGCACAACAAATTTCCTCGAAATCCAGGACCCACGTTGGCAGCCATTCCTGGCCGACCCGTTTGGCGAGAAGTGGCCCAAGTTCAGTACTCCGCTTCCCGACGGACTGGTGCAGTGGTTGATGGGTCGATTGCAGCAGGACGCGTCGTCGAATCATCATCGTCATGCTCGAGCGGCCGAAGTGGCTCTGGAGCGTGAAATCGCCAAGGACGTGAAGGTGATGGAGAAGACGATTGAGACGTTCCAGATGTTCATGGTGTTTGGTTACGAGATCATGGACGGTTACGGTCGTTTTCTGTGTTTCATCAACCGGGACCAGCCGAACCGCAGCAAGCCGGTGCCTCGGCCGCTGAGTTACAACGAGCGGCTGTTGAAGTTGGGCCAAGCCTGTCCCTACTTCATCTGGCCCAACGTCAACCCGTGGCGGAAGCAGAAGTCGATTCTCGAGGCGGTACCCGATCCGAAGGGGATGAGTCGCCAGACCTTACTCGACCAGTCACTCGGACGAATCCGCCGCGATGTAGCGGCCGCTCGGGCGGCTCATCGCGGCATCTTCAACGCGACGGATCCCTTGCAGTTGGAGCCGTTCGAGTTGAGATTCCTGTCGCGACGTTCTTTGCCCACGCGTTGGGTCATCGACATGAACAGTGACGAGGGGGTGTTGTTGCGGCCAGAGAACTATTACCGGGTCCCGTTGTCCGAGGACCGGTTGTTCGTGTCTGCCGAGCACGTCCCGTTGTTTGTTGAACGGGGTTGGACGCGTGAGGTTGCCAGGGCGGCTTCGTGAGCTAGTCGGTTGTACTGGTGTCGTCCCTGCGTGCGTGCGGGTGAGCGCGATCGTAGGTTTCTCGGAGTCGGCGGGTGCTGACATGAGTGTAGATTTGGGTCGTTGTCAGGCTCTTGTGTCCGAGCAGTTCCTGGACACTGCGGAGGTCGGCTCCGCCGTCAAGCATGTGACTGGCGAAGCTGTGTCTGAGAGTGTGTGGTGAGGTGAGTTGATCGAGTCCGGCGGCGGCGATGTGTTTGTCGAGCATCCGCCCGACGCTCCGGGCACTCAGGCGTCGCCCGAACCTGTTCAGGAACATGGCGTCGCCGTCGGTGGCCGATGGTGAGTTGTCGGTTTGCCGGTGTTGGAGCCAGTTCAGGATTGCAGCGGCGGCGAACCGTCCGACCGGAGCGATGCGTTCCTTGCGGCCCTTGCCTCGGACTCGCAGCACGTTGCTGTCGCGATCCCAATCGGCGAGGTCAAGCGAGACAAGTTCGCTGACTCGCAGTCCGGCCGAGTAGAGTGTTTCGAGAATGGCTCGATCTCTCAGCCCGGCGGGTTGGTCGTCGGGTGGGGTTTCGAGCAGTTTGGCGACCTGTTCGGTGGAGAGGAAGTGCGGCAATTTTCGTCCTTGCCTGGGCGTTCGCAGGGCGCGTGCCGGATTCGATTCGACCAGTTTTTCGCGTCGGCAGTATTCGAAGAGACTCCGCAGGCTGGCCAACCGGCGTGCGATGGTACTGCGGGCGTAGCCTCGCTGGCTGAGGTCGGCGACGTAGGCGCGTAGCTGGCCGATCGAGACATCTCGAGGTTCGTGCAGGCCGGCGTCGGTCGAGACCAGGAACTGCAGCAAACGGTCCAGATCGGAGCGGTATGACTTCAACGTCATTGGCGACGCGTTGCGTTCGATCCGCAGGTATCTCAGAAAACCCTCGACGGCCGCCTGCATGACAGGTCTCGTGTGGTCATGGCAGGAAGGAGCTAGAGCCACGGAACCGCAGTCCCGAAAGCGGAGCCGAACCGTGTTCGGGGCTGTGGCTGGTCTTGGACCTGACCTTGGGTCCGACTGAATCGGGAGCGGACTGCGGCAGGCTCAACGAGGGAGCCGACGACACGGCCGCTTTTTCGGCGATCGTTTGTTCCTTGAGTCGTCGCACCTTTTGGCTGAGTACTGCTGCGTCGTACCAGCTGAAGCTGAGTTCATTGTCGGCGGCGTATTGACCGAGTTTCTGCAGGACGCTTTCGGTGCTTTCGTCGTCGTACAGAAAGACGTAGCGTTCGGAGTTCTTGACCAGCGCCAAGACGTTCATTTCGCGGTGCACGTGTCCAATCCCCTGCTCGCGTCCGATTCCCCAGACTTTTATCGGCCGCTAAAGGTCTCAGGACCCGCGTTTTTTGAGTTCCACGTCCGTACAACCCGACCATCAATCGTCATGACCGGTACAACCGGATCGGCGGTCTGTCGTGCCGGGTCAAAACAGCGAGGCTTCCGGCGAGTAGCGGCGGGCGTTAGGATGACCGGTTTGAAGTTCAATTCGCGACTTTTTTTGCGATTGGAAAGGCAGGCACAGGACCGTGGAGCACGTGATTCCCAGCGAGTGGTTCCAGGACCTGCACGGTGGAGTGCTGTTGGGTCTGGTCGGGGTATCGATGGTTGCCCTGATGTTTGGAGCAGACCGTCTTGTGGAGAGTGCGAGTGCACTGGCCCGGCGGCTGGGTGTTCCCGAGATCATAGTTGGAGCGACGATTGTCAGCTTGGGGACGACGGCTCCCGAGTGTGCTGTCAGCGTGATGGCGGCGTGGGAGGGCAACAGTGGTTTGGCGTTGGGGAATGCCGTCGGATCGGTCATCGCCGACACCGGCCTGATTTTTGGGCTGGGCTGTTTGCTGACCCGTCTGCCGGTCAATCGTTTTCTGCTGGTGCGGCAGGGTTGGGTACAATTCGGATCGGCTGTTCTGTTGGCCGGGCTGTGTTACGTGATGTGGTGGTTGCATGGCGACAGTGCGGTGGTGCCACGATGGGCTGGTGCGATGTTTTTGCTGTTGCTGGTGGCCTACATGTTTGTGTCGGTCCGATGGAGTCTGAAGGGAGAGGCGTTGGAGGGGGGCCTGGAGACCGACGTCACGTCGTCATCGTCGGACGAGTCTGAATCGGACGAGGAGTCTCAGAGGCCGATGGTGTTGTTGGGGGTGTTGTTGTTCGGCGTGGTTGTGGTCGTTCTGAGCAGCCACGTGTTGATCGAGTCGGTCGAGGTGATGGCCAGGCGGTTGTCGGTTCCCGACGTCGTGTTGTCGGCGACCTTGGTCGCCTTTGGCACATCGTTGCCCGAGCTGGTCGTTGGCGTGACAGCGATCCGGCGTGGTCATCCCGAGTTGCTTGTTGGCAACGTGATCGGAGCCGATGTGCTCAACGTGCTGTTCGTGGTCGGTGCATCGGCGATTGCTGCCGAGTTGCCGATCGTGGCCCCGGCGACTGGTCCGCAAGCGGTAGCCGACGTATTTTCTCGGGAAATCTTTCTGCGATTGCACTTGCCGACGATGCTGTTGATCCTGCTGACGTTTCGGTGTTTTATCTTCCGAGCGATTCAATTGAACACGTTTCAGCGATGGATGGGCGCGCCGCTGGTGTTGGGTTACGTGGCGTTCGTGATCCTCAATGCGTTCTACGGCGGAGGTGTCTCGTGAGCGAGCATCCGGCTGATTTGGACATCCGGGCCGACCTGTCGGCGCGACTGGATCTGGCCGTGGCCGTGGCGGCCGAGGCGGGCGAGTTGATTCTGCGGCATTACGACGACAGGGATCTGGTGGTCGAAACCAAGCGAGACGACACGCCGGTGACGATTGCCGACCGCGAGGCCGAGCAGTGGATTCGTGATTGTGTATCTCGGAGTTGGCCTGAAGACGGGGTGTTGGGTGAGGAGTTTGGTGAGACGCCTGGGGAGAGTGGATACCGTTGGATTTTGGATCCCATCGACGGGACCAAATCGTTTGTGCATCACGTGCCGCTGTTTGGCACATTGATCGGCCTGGAATTTCTGGGGGAGATGGTCGCTGGAGTCTGTCGAATGCCGGCTCTGGGCGAAGTGGTCTACGGTGGAGTGGGCCTGGGGGCGTGGTGGCAGGAGGGGGCGGGCGAGGTTCGGCCGGCTCGTGTTTCGACCGTCGATTCTCTCGACCGAGCCCTGTTCTGCACGACGACGATCACGGGTTGGAAGACAACAGGTCGCCAGGCGGTTTTCGATCGACTGTGCGACGCGTCGGGGATGGTCCGAGGCTGGAGCGACTGTTACGGTCATTTGCTGGTGGCGACAGGTCGAGCCGACGTGATGGTGGATCCGGAGATGAACACATGGGACGCTGCGGCGTTGTTGCCGATTCTCGAGGCGGCTGGCGGTCATTTTCTGACTCTGGACGGTCGGGCGGTCGTCGATGGTGGCAACGGGTTGAGCGTCAATTCAGGGATACTTGACACGGTGTTGGAAGTGATCGCCGATGCCGAATGACCCGTTTGGGTCGTTTGCTATGGCGTCTTAGCCGTTAGACTGGAGGCGGACTTGCCGGTTGGTGACGTCACCTGATGCAACTGATCAACCCCGCCATTATCTACGGACTCGGTCTGGCCGCGGTGCCGGTCCTGCTGCACATGTTGCTGCGGGCTCGTCCCAAGCCGCACCTGTTCCCCGCCCTGTTGCTGCTCGAGCAGCGTCGGCGTCACAATCGGCGTCGGCTGAGGCTGCGTCACATCTGGCTGTTGTTGCTGCGGATTGCCTTGATCGCCTTACTGGTTCTGGCAGTGGCTCGGCCCAAGTTGCCGGCGGCCGATTACTGGCCGCAATGGCCTGCAGAGGTGCTGGGTTTGCTGGCGGTGTTTGTGATTCCGTGGATTATTTACCGCGTGGTGATTCACCGTTGGCGTCGTCGCGATTGGCCCGATCACCGCTTGTCGACTCAGCGTTCGCTGCTGCGCGGCGGATTGGGAGTGCTGGTGGTGCTGTTACTCGGGTTGTGGGCGGGGGCCTGGTACGGTCCACGTGTTGGAGCCGAGGTGACCAACCCGTCTCTCGGAGCCGCCCGCAATGCTCCGGTGGCCGCGGTGTTCATTTTCGATACCAGCCAGAGCATGGAGTATCGTCACCAGAGCAAGACTCGTCTCGAGGTGGCTCAGGAGATCGCTCGCGAGCATCTGGATCGGCTCCCCGCCGGCAGCCAGGTTGCTGTGATCGACACGTCGGTCGAGTTGACCGGCGGTTCCCGAGCTGCTGACGACACGGTCCAGGGCTCCGACGAGGCCGACGAGGCAGGCTCGAACGCATCGGCCGGTCGGTTTGTGCTGTTTCAGTCGAGTCCGATCGCCTTGCGACGTCGGATCGACCAGTTGTCGTTGCATCCTGTGGCCCGCACATT
>CAVOEV010000134.1:0-12477 GCA_963694825.1 Planctomycetota bacterium | reverse complement strand
CCCAGATCGTCCAGAGCATTCAACGCCATCCGAGGCTGGTTGTTCTCCTGGAACTTCAATACCCGTTCCATGTCGTGAGACAAATCTCGACAACAGAACTTCAACTTGCGGCCGCTGCCGCAAGGGCACGGATCGTAGAGGTCCAATGGCATGAGGATAGAAAACCTGCGAACGAGAAGGGACGGGCCAAAGGAGACGACTAGATCGTAGCATCCACGTCGACTTTTTTCAGTCGGCCGGCCACAGACCAAAACGCTGGCCTCGGATCGCCTCGACCACCGGTCGAGCCGTGAGCTCGCGATCGAACAAACCGGCCGAAACGAAGCCCGGTGGGTCGCAGTCGACGAGTTGGGCCCAGGTGATTCCCGATACGCTCTGCTTCGACAACAACAACGGCAACACCGCCTCCACCCACGCCGCCTGACTCGAAACACTCCAATCGCCCGATTCCTCACCACCGGGGTCCGGATCGGACGCCGACCTCACGAACCGGCCGCCGGAATCCATCCCACCGGCCGATGGAGCCGCCATCGTCACGTGCAACGGCAATCCCAATGTGCTCCAGATGTCCAGAAGCCGCGACAAATCCATCAGGTCGCGACGGCCAGGGTCGCCAGACGACAAGCCAGATGTGATCTCCAGCGAAATGGCCGAAAGGCCCGGAGCACACCGAATCAGGCCGTCGACGAACTGCAACGGACTCAACAGGTGACGACCAGACGACTGGTAACGACCCCACGGCTGCTCGATCCGCACCACCAACTGCTCGACATCATCCACCCCACGCGCCACCTCGATCGCTCGAGCCAATAACGCCAACCGAGCCTCCTCGGACAACTGCAAACCGCCGCCGGTGTTCACCCGCGAAGCCAACTCCCACACCCGGATCCGGCCAACGTATCGAGTCAACGCCGTCTCGACAAAATCGCACACGAAACTCTGCAGGTTCCCCACATCACCCGACCAGGCCGCCAACCAATCGGGCATCCCCCCATCACCGAAATCCAACAACGGACCACCATGGATCAACAGCCGCTCCGCGATCGCCCAATCGACCAAACCGTCCGACTCGGACCACTCCGACTCACCCTCCAGCGACTCGATCCGACGCCAGGACACCGGTATTGTGACCGAATTGAACAGACCCGCCGGCAGGGTTTCCCAGGCGGCCGGAGGCGACTCCCCCGCTACACCACAACCCAACGATGTCGGGAACCGCTGTGAACGACCACGACGCACCTCCAACCGCTGGGTGATGTAAGTGGACGCGAGTAGTTGAGCTGCGTTGTGAGCATGCACCAGGGCGGCTTCGGCCAATCGACTCGATTCGTCAGGATCCGACTGAACGGATGTCGCTCGAGCGAAAATCCTGTGAGCCTGCCGGCTGGCTTCGGCGAATGTCGCCGGCACCTGCATACCAGCCGACTCCCACGCAGCCCGCTGGTTACGCAATTGACCGATCTTGCCGCGTGCCAACTCCAACGACAACAGATACTCCGAAGACTCGTCACCGGATGCGCCAACAGACTCGTCACCCAAGTCCCGCAGGCTCGATGTGCTCACCAACGTGCGACCGAAACCGGCAACCGGCCACGCGATGTGCAACCGACCACTGTCGGAACTCGGACGACGACACACCAACACGTCGCCGTCGATCTCGACACGAGTCGGAAACACTCGACCGTCAAACCCGCTGATGTAGGCCGACAACGCCTCGGGCCAGCCAGTCAGGAAACCGGGCGGAGACACTCGAAATCGCATCACGCCCATCGACATCCTCACCTCTTAAACAACCATCGCCCCTGTCGCAACAACGACTCAACTGCGTCCCTGCAGTGTCCCAATTGGCCCAGCAGCCGGCTCACAGTCTATACCCCCACCCTGTGCGTTGTCCAAGTGAGCCTCGGGTGGTAGATTCTTGCCCGACGACCATTAGGCCTTTGAATTCACCGGGCCAACTGTTGAAGGAGACCACGCAATGAGTGCCGCCGCTTTGCTCGAAAGTTCCGTCGATGGGATCCCCGTTCGACGTGGAAAAGTTCGCGACATCTACGACTTCGACGACCGACTGCTGTTTGTCGCCTCGGATCGGATCAGTGCCTTCGACTGGGTGCTGCCCACCGGGATCCCCGACAAGGGTCGCGTGCTCACGCAACTCAGCAAGATGTGGTTCGATCGGCTCGACGTCGATCACCACCTGATCAGCATGCAACTCGATCAGCTGCCGCTGCCCGAACAGGCCGACGTCGATGCTCTCGACGGTCGCAGCATGGTCGTCGTCAAAACCGATGTCGTCCCGGTCGAATGCGTCATCCGAGGCTACCTGTCAGGGTCCGGGTGGAAAGAGTACCAACGCGACGGTTCCGTCTGTGGAATCGCACTGCCCGATGGACTCACCGAAAGCGACAAACTCCCGGAACTCATCTTCACTCCCGCCACCAAGGCCGAAGAAGGACACGATATCAATATCTCGTTCGAACAAATGATCGAGATCGTCGGTGAAGACCTGTCGGTGAAACTCAGAGACCTCAGCCTCGATATCTACCGCCAGGGCGCCGAGTACGCCCTGACCAAAGGCATCATCATCGCCGACACCAAGTTCGAATTCGGACTCAAGGACGGAAAAATCCTGCTCATCGATGAAGTGCTCACCCCCGACAGCTCCCGATTCTGGCCGCAGGACCTCTACCAGCCCGGGCAGGGACAACCCTCCTACGATAAGCAATTCGTCCGAGACTGGCTCGAAACCACCGACTGGGACAAGGAATGTACACCGCCGCCTCTCCCCGATCACATCGTCTCGCAAACTCGTGCCAAGTACGTCGAAGCCTACGAATTGCTCGTCGGCGAAGACTTCCCCTGGGCCTGAAACACGACCCGATTGCCATTGGCAACCGTCACCGCCGGTTCGCATAATGACAGCCCTCCACACCGCAGACACAGCAGCCGACTCTCGAGGAGATTGATGGATACCCCCCTGCCCGAACCGCCCGCTCCCGAAACGCCGTCAAGCCAGGACGACGACGCGACCAATCAGAGTCTCGACGAAACCTACGTCCCCGGTAATTCCGATGCCGGCAACCTGGACGAAGTGGCTCAACAAGATGATGCGGCCGCCCGGGAACAGACGGCGGAAAAGGCCAAGGCTGCGAAACCGCCGAGTAAGAACAAGGCGTCACAACTGGGCGACTTCAAACTGCTCAAAAAACTCGGCGAAGGTGGCATGGGCGAAGTCTACCTCGCTCGCCAAGAAGGCCTCGACCGAAACGTCGCTCTCAAGGTGCTCTCCAAACAACTCGGAAACAAATCGACGTTTGTCGAACGGTTCTTCCGCGAAGCACGTGCCATGGCACGACTCGATCACCCCAATGTGGTCAAGGTCTTCGCCGTCGAAACCGACCAGGGACGACACTACGTCGCCATCGAATATGTTGATGGCCAAAGTATGCAGGATTGGGTTGATGAGCTGGGCCGGCTGACTGTTGCCGACTCAGTGCTCGTTACGATCCAATGCGCCGAAGCACTGCTCCACGCTCATCAGGCCAAACTCGTTCACCGCGACGTCAAACCCGACAACGTGCTGGTCACCCGATCCGGACTGGTCAAGGTCGCCGACTTCGGACTGGCCAAGGCGGCCGATGAAGATGTGTCGATGACACAAAGCGGCACCGGCATGGGAACACCACTCTACATGGCCCCCGAACAGGCCCGAAATGCCAAGACCGTCGATCTCCGAGCCGATATCTATGCCCTCGGCTGTAGCCTCTATCACTTCCTCACCGGAGCCCCCCCCTTCCAAGGCGACTCCGCACTGGAACTGGTGATGGCCAAGGAAAAAGGACTGTTCACCTCGGCCCGAAAACTCAACCGCGACATCCCCGATCGGCTCGACCTCATTATCGATCGCATGATCGCCAGAGACCCCGATCATCGACACGCCGACTGCAGCGAACTGCTCGACAACCTCAACGCACTCGGACTCGCCGGAGACACACTGAGCTTCATCGATGGAGCCCAACCCGCACCCGGTTCCAGTACCCGCTCCACTCCCACCACAAAGCCCAAGTCGACCATCCCGGCCGTCACCCTGCCGCCACCCAGTTCGACCGACGACGCCGCCGCACAACGAACCACCGCGGACGATACCGACAACTGGTTCATCCAACACACCAACGCCAAAGGACGCACCGTCGTCAGCCGGATGACCACCGCTCGCATCCGAAAGGCCATCGATGGCAAACTGATCGATCTCAAGGCCAAGGCCAAACAGAATCTGGACGAATCGTTCATGCCGCTGGTACAGTTCGCCGAATTCGAACCGGCCATCAAAAAACGACTCTCGCAAGCCCGCTCGGGGACCGGCAGCGGACTGCAGGACATCTACCACAAACTCGACAAACAACACCATCGACAACGAAAACTTCGGGCTCTCAACTTCCTGTTCCGAACCGCCATGGGCTGGGTCTGGCTCACAGTCTTCCTCGCCGTCCTCGTCGGACTCGGACTCGCCGCCTGGTTCCTCTTCGACGACCAGTTCAAGGACCTGTTCAACCAGAAATGATAACCGGTGCATTCGGCAGAATTGACACGCCTCACTGCCATACCACCACGAATCTCGCACACCCGGACAACGCCAAAGGTCGATAGATACGGATAGCCACCGCAGCCACACTGCCGTTTCGTAATCCCCTGACCTGACGCTCGGCGAAAGAGGCCAACTCATGCACCTCCAGAGAGTTGCCTGGTTGCTGGCGATCGCACTGCTGGGCAGCCGGTTCACACCCGCTCAACTCGACGCCGGGGAAATCCGACTCAAGGATGGGACCGTCCTGCGAGGCACCATCCGGTCGCAACAGTCCCTGGCACTCGCCACGCAACGCAACGCTGGCGAATTGACCACCTACCCCATCGTCGCAGCCGTGACGCCGCTGCGTCGCTACTTCGTACCCACACGATCCGTCGAAGAACTCAATAATGACTCGGACCTCGATCGGTTCGAAACCTTCGAACTCTCAAAACGAAAATCCCGATTCACCAAACAACTCCAGTCACTGGGCATCCCGGCCAAAGTCGGACCGTGGGACGAGTTCGGACGACGACGACTCGTGTTTCGCTTCAAAAACCAAACACGCAATGTCTACCAATGGGTCACCAAGCTCACTCCCCAACAAGCCACCGTCATCGCCCAAGGCTTTGGCTGGAAACACGGAATCGCCACAGGCGCCATCCCACCCGATGTGCTCGATCGATGGCTCCGACGTGTCACCGACAATGAACAACTCGACGACCGACTCGCAATCGCTCGCTTCTATCTCCAAGCCAACCTGTTCAAACAGGCACGAGATGAACTCAAGGACGTCAGAGAACAGTTCCCCGCCGAAGCCACCAAAATCGCCAGCCTGCAAACTCAACTCGATGAACTCGTCGGACAAAAAATCCTCGATGAACTCAAACGAAGACGGAACAACGGACAATACCAACTGTTTCGAAACGCCCTGAAAACCTTTCCCGTCGATCAACAAAGTGCCGCGATCAGACGGCAAGTGCGAGAATTTATCGAGCAGGACCGGATGCTCGCCGATCAATTGACAGCCGCCCGCCGGCAACTGGCCGAAGAACTCGACGCCGTCGCGCAAACCACCGACCGAGAACAACTCAAGCCGCTCGTTGATGAGATTGTCGAACAGGTCGATATCGAATCGGTCGCCAGACTCGATGCCTTTCTCAGGTTCGCCAACGACGACACTCTCGAACCAACCGAAAAACTCGCTCTCGCCGGATCCGGTTGGCTCACCGGAGCCGGCAATGCCGTCACCACGCTTCGCGATGCCGTCTCGCTCTACCAGGCCCGACAACTGCTGCTGGCAGCCGTCCGGGACGACTCCGCCGAATTGCCCGGACTGCTCGCTCGACTCGAAGCCACCGAAGGCATCTCAACCGCCCGGGTCGCGTCGCTGATCTCGTACCTGCCGCCCATCATCGCCACACCGCAAATTCAGGCCCAGAACGCAACCGGGTCCGTCATGCGGATCGTACCCACACAGTCGGCTCCCGGTTACCACGTGCTGCTGCCGCCCGAATACAACCCGAATCACAAATACCCCACCCTCGTTGTCCTCCATGACGGAGGTGGATCGCCTCAAGCAAGCATCGACTGGTGGGCCGGGACAACCCGGAAACCCCGACCCGCCAGACGACGTGGCTACATCGTCGTCGCACCACAACTGCCCGCAGTCGCCCGCTCCACCGCCGCAGCCACCGCCGCAGCCACCGCCGCAGCCACCGCCGCAGCCACCGACCCGGCCGCAAGCACCCCCATCGACCTGCAAATCGGTCCGAAACTCCACCAACTGGTCCACCAGACTCTCGTCGATGCGCGACGACGATTTCGGATCGACTCGGATCGAATCTACCTCGCAGGTCACGGACAAGGGGCCGATGCCGCGTTTGAAATCGGGATGAGTCACCCGGATTGGTTCGCCGCCGTCGTGCCCATCGCCGGACGGATGACCGACTACTGCACCTACTACTGGAAAAATGCCAGCCGATTGGCCTGGTACGTCGTCAACGGAGAACTCGATCGAGCCCGAGTCGAACACAATGCCTTTGGACTCAATCGCATGCTCCGACAGCGATTTCCCATGATCTACTGCGAATACGGTGGACGCGGCTACGAATCGTACGCCGAAGAACTGTTCGCGATCTTCGACTGGCTGGGACGACAATCCCGACACGAACCACCACGGGAATTCGAGGCCGGGACTCTCCGATCCAGCGACAATCGATTCCATTGGGTCCAGATGAACGCTCTGCCGCTAAGCGAAACCCGAGGACGACGGAAACGGCCTCTGAAACTGACAGCCAAGATCACCGTCGGCAACTCGATCCACGTCAACTCGGCCGCCCGAGCCACAACTCTCTGGCTCTCACCCGATCTGATCGACTTCGACAAACGAGTCCAGATGACCGTCAACGGACGACGAGGCAAAAGCCGCTTCGTCCAACCTAATATCGCCGACATGATCGAGGACTTCCGAAACCGAGCCGATCGAGAAAAACTCTATTGGGCTAGAATCGACATCGAATAACACCCCCCGCACCAACTCAAAACGCAGCCTCCCGAACCTGATTCGGCTTCAAACCCGCCCGAATCGTGACGACCGAACCCACGTCGATCGATTTATTCTCCGGCAACGGCACGTCACCCTTCTCCTGGCCCAGAGTGGCCACACTCTTGAGTCCCCCCAGAACACTCGAACCCGACACGGCCGTTTCGCCGTCCGCGTAATAGTCGAACCAGGGGAAACCCGCTTCGGTGTATTCGCGAGCCGTCGGTGGAGTCGTCGGAGGCTCCTCGCCGGTGATCGATCGCCAGACCAGCGAATTGGTGATGTGGATGAAACAACGACTCGAATGGTCCATGTCCCAGTCGCTGATGTCGAACGGATCCTCGTAAATCTCCTGCCGCATCTGACCGCCCGGGGCCAACCCCATCTCCATCGCGTCAGGCATCGCCGACGGCATCGCAGAGCACATGTCCGCTTCCATGTGCATGTGTCTGTCGAAATGTACGACCGGTACCACCGGGAATCGCTTCTCGAAGACCTCACGCTTCATCGGGTACGCGATGATCTGCAAACCGCCATGCTCGGCCTCCCCCGTCACCTGCTCCTCGGCCGTGTAACCACCCCCCAACGGCATCGCCACAAACTGACGGACTATGCCCTTTTCGACACAGTATCCGTCCAGCCACGGTTGAGTCGGAGAGACGACGTAGTCCTGAGGCTCACTGTGGAGACTGTCACGCCATGGCTCACCCGTCACAGCGTCGATCTTGCCCGTCGCGATCTTGATCGCAAACGGATAGGACGCCTCACGCTGCTCGATCGGATTCGACGAAAACGACAACCACATCGCCTCAGACTGGTACATCGGGAAGACGATCCCACCATGCTCGACCCAACCACCAGGAATCGACTTGCCGAAGTCGTCGACATGACGCAATGGGAATTGACCCAGGCCCGGAGGCAACAAATGAGCCGAATCGTCGTCGGGGATCCGTAATGTTCGCATCAAGTCCAGAGACAACCGGGCCTCGGGATAAACCTTCGAAAATGAAAATACCAACGAGTCGTTCTTGAGTTCAATCATCAGCTACTCCTGACTTCAAACTTGTTTCTCTAGTTTCACCACTGACCGTCCCGTACCTCGCGGACGATGCGAAGTACCGCTGTCTCGGGCATGTCCTTGAGTTGCCTCAACAACTCGGCAAACAGCTTGGGGCGGCTGCGAATGATCGCCGCCAGGTCACTGGAGACCTTGCCCGCCATCGCCAACAACACGTCGACGTCTTCGTCAAGTGCCTCGGCCAACCGCCGCGTCGTCTGCTCGGATGGAGGCGGCTGAAGGCCTCGCTCGACCTTGCTGAGATACGAGGGTTCGATACCGACTCGAGCCGCCACCTGGCGAACCGAAAACGAAGAATCCGATACCCGTAACTCCTCACGCCGCGTCCTGAGATAATCGCCAAAACTGCTCATGACGTGTACTGTATACTACACACTACACATCTTCAAGCGTAGTGGGGCAGGATCAGCAGAATCGGCCGGAAAAAAGGCGGGGACGGGATTCGGGACAAGACAGACTGAACCGCACGACGTGATTCCGGACGCCCGATTGCCTATTCTCGTCACACCAACCCATCCTCAATCCACAACCATCTCGCCGCCTACCATGAACGGTGCCCAGATCATGCTCGAGATGCTGGCCTCGGCCGGCATCGGTTACATCTTCGGCAACCCGGGCACGACCGAGTTGCCGTTGACCGACGCGATGGTCGCCGACGATCGTCTCGAGTACATCCTCGGCCTACAGGAGGTCCCGGTGATGGCGATCGCCGAAGGGTACGCTCAGGCCACTCGACAACCAGCCGTCGTCAACCTGCACATCAGCCCCGGCCTCGGCAACGCCCTGGGCATGCTCTACAACGCCTACCGCGCCGGCACTCCCCTGATCGTCACCGCCGGACAACAGGACCGACGTCTCCAGTTCTCCGAACCCATCCTTTGGGGCGACCTGGTCGAAGTCGCGCGACCGTGGACCAAGTGGTCGGTCGAAGTCCAACGAGTCGAAGACATCCCGTCGGCCATCCGCCGAGCGATCCAGACCGCACTGATGCCACCCACCGGCCCGGTCTTCCTCTCGATCCCCATCGACGTCCAGCAACAGGAAGCCCCCGACCTGGATCTCACCCCCCCCGCCCCGATCGACGCGCAGTCCCGCCCACCCCTGGACGAATTGCTCCGAGCCGTCGACGTCCTGGCCACCGCCACCAATCCGGCCATCCTGGTCGGCAGTCGAGTCGTCGAAAGCGACGCGATCCACGAACTGGTCGCCGTCGCCGAAACACTCGGAGCACCCGTCATCAGCGAAGCCGGCACCACACACGGACGACTCGGCTTCCCCTGCACCCACCCACTCTCGGCACCAGGCCTCCCACTCTGGGCACCCGACATCCACGAAAGACTCGCCGAATACGACGTCGTCCTCGCCGTCGGACTCGACGTCTTTCGACTCTACATCCACTACGAACCCGAACGAGCCGTCCCCGAACACGTCCGACTGGTGCACCTGGACCACGACGCCTGGGAATTGCGCAAGAACTACCCGACCGAAGTGGCCTTGTGCTGCGGCCTGAAACCCGGACTGGCCGAACTCGGCCAGCAACTCGAACAACACGTCGACCAACACCTCGATGCCACGCAACGCCAGGCCATCTCGCAACGGCGAACGCGCCACGAGGCGACTCATGCCGAGTCCCGTGCCGCACTCCAGGCCAAGGCAGCCAGCGAACTCGACCACCGCCCGATGACTTCACTCACCCTGATGTCAGCCATCGCCCGGGCCTTGCCCGCCAATGTCGCCGTGGTCGAAGAAGCCGTCACCACCACCAACACCTATCTCGAACGCCTCGGAGCTATCGCGGACCCGACCGGGTACTTCGGACACCGAGGCTGGGGGCTGGGCTGGGGGTTGGGGTGTGCGATCGGAGTCCAACTGGCGTGGCCCGATCGGCCGGTGCTCGGAATCATCGGCGAGGGGGCGTCGATGTACGGCATCCAGGGCCTGTGGACCGCCGCTCGCTACAACATCCCTGTCACCTTCGTGATCCCCAACAACGCCCAGTACCAGATCCTCAAGGTCGGTGCCCGCGGCATCGGGTTGCCTCACGCCACAAACAACCAGTACGTCGGCATGGACCTGGTCGAACCCGAAATCGACATCGTCCAACTCGCACGCTCCCTCGGCGTCGAAGCCTGCCGCGTCAGCGAACCCGACCAGTTGACCGAAGTCCTCGCCCAAGCCCTCGCCGACCCGAAACCCCGCCTGATCGACGTCCCCATCGACCGCACCACCCCCGGCGAAATGCAGTACTAGGCTGCCCCACAGCCCACCCCTCAAGACGCAAACCTACTCGTCGTCCGACCCGAAGTCGTCCAAGATCAGCCCGTCAAAATCGCCCATGTCATCCGGCCCCATCACCTCATCCGCGGGCTCGATCCCCACCAACTCGTTGTCGTAGGCCTGCTCGTACTCACGCACCCGCTCGGCCAAATCGTCGTTTTCATCAATCGCCGTCGATACCTCCAACTCCCACGCCGTACTCGCCGTCCGCAATTCATCCAAGTCCAACGGCAATTGAAGGATCTTGGCCAGTCGACGACTGACCGCTTCGATGCTCGACGGATTGGTCACGGTCAGGTAGTGAGGAATCTCGGCAATCAACGACACCATCTCGAGCCCCGCATCCTCCGAACGGCTCATCAGATAACTCATGAAAGAACCCGGCCCCTCGTACCCCGTTCGCCGCATCCCAAACTGCTCCATCTCGCCAAGCAACTCGGGCTTCGAACAAGTCGTGTAGAGCTTCGGATCACGAGTATGCGGCACGGCGCCTCCGAACGAACCGACGAACAGGATCCGAGTCACACCCGATTCATTAGCCAGATGAAACAGGCAGTTGGCGAAAGTCTTCCACCCCAAATTGGGCTCCTTGCCAATGAACATCATCAGGTTGTGTGGCTCGCTGACAAAAAACTTCGTCGACGGTAACTCGACCGAAGTCACCAATCCGTCCTCGACTCGGATCTCGGGCCGGAACAACGCCGACATCTCCATCGAGCCCGGGAAGTTGTAGATGTAGAACGGATCCGGGTCGATCTCGGCAAATGGCTTCGCCTCGATCAGGTCGACCAGCCGCTGAATCGTCCCCGTCGAGACGTCCCCACCGTCCATCCAGCCGCTGAAAGCCACCAGCAACGTGCCGTTGCTCAATCGGGGTCGATCAGAAAATGTCAACAACTCGGTCTGATTGTTCGGCAGCAAAGGATCCATACCCCGATTGTAGACCGCTCACTCGCAACCCGACAACACAGCCCCCCATCGTCACCTCGCCCCCCCCAAAACTGGCCTAGCCGCACCGCCCTGTCTTCGATCTACTCCCCGTCTCCAGTCCCAGTCCCCTGTGCAGGTTTTTCCGGAGACAACCGATGGGTTTTCTGATCGATATGTGGATGCCGATCCTGGCCTCGGCGGCAGCAGTCTGGGTGCTCTCGGCGATCATGCACATGCTGCTGCCGTTCCACAAAAGTGACTACGTCGGGCTGCCCGGCGAGTCGGAAATCGCCGAAACATTTCGGTCCCAAAACCTGACTGTCGGCGATTACATGTTCCCTCACGCCGAGAAGATGTCCGATCTGGCCCAGCCCGAGATGATCGAAAAGTTCACGCGGGGCCCGGTCGGGATCATCACCATCCTCCCCAGCGGTCCTCCGTCCATTGGCAAACAATTGGTGCAGCAGTTCCTCTACAACTGCCTGATCAGTATTTTCGTCGCCTACTTTGTCAGCTTCGTGGACCCGAAAACGGCCATCGTCGCCTTCCGACTCACCGGCACCGTCGCCGTACTCGGTTATGCCGTGACTTCGATTCCCAACTCGATCTGGAAAGGCCTGGCATGGAAGACCACGGCCAAGTTCATGCTCGACGGAGTCCTCTACGGACTGGTCACCGGAGCCGTCTTTGCCGGCCTGGGCAGCTGGAGTGGATAGTTGAACCAAGCCGGCTCTTTGCGGCGGCTGCAGGATGACGGTAGCCTGAAGGGACCACCTCCCCCGACTCCAAGAGTTCTCCCATGCCCTCTCCACCAGCCAACACCGGCTGTGCCGAATTCCAACGGCAAACCGGTTTCGATCGTCGTGGGTTCCTCCGCGCCGGAGGACTCGGACTCGCCGGTCTCTCGCTGCCCGATCTGCTCGCCATCGACGCTCAAGCCAAACCCAACTCGACAGCCTCGACCAACAATTCCGTGTTGATTCTCTGGATGCGAGGCGGTCCGTCGCAGCACGAGACCTGGGACCCCAAAATGATGGCGCCCGCCGAATACCGCGGCGCCTTCGGTGCCACCGAAACCAGCGT
>CAVOEV010000133.1:0-12479 GCA_963694825.1 Planctomycetota bacterium | reverse complement strand
GCTGCCGGACACACTCTGAATATCTACTCGATGTTCGCCTTCGTCATGGCACTCGGGATCGTCGTCGACGACGCGATCGTGATCGCCGAAAACGTCTACTCGCATCGGCTCCGCGGAAACACCCCGCTCGACGCCGCCATCCAAGGTACCACCGAAGTCGCCCCAGCCGTCCTCAGCAGCGTGCTCACCAGCGTGATCGCCTTCATTCCACTCGCTTTTGTCACCGGAGAAATGGGCAAATGGATCGCCGTCATGCCGCTGGGACTCGTCGCCATGCTGCTGATCTCACTCGCACAGGGACTGCTCGTGCTACCCTGCCATCTGGCGCATTCGAAACTGCCCGACTCGACCGACCAAGTGCCAGGATTTCAACAGGCCGTGCAACGGGCCGTCGACCGGTTCATCGATCGCATCTACTCGCCAACACTCCAGGCAGCTCTCGCTCGCCCGGCCACCCTGTTCGCCGGTTCCATCGCCGCACTGCTCGTCACCGCCGGACTCTACCTCGGAGGACTCACACCATTCGTCTTCAATCAACAACTCGATTGGGAATTCGTCTACACCTTCATCGAATACCCCCAAGGCACTCCGGCTGCCACGATCGATGACGCCACCAAACGACTCGAAGACGCGTTTCGTGAAATCGAACAGGAAGAACTGAGACTCGACGATCACCAGGCAAGTACGCTGGTCCGCACACGCTTTCGCAGCGTCGGATACACCAACCAGCTGGACAACATGCGAGGTGAAATCTACGCCGAATTCGACCCCGGACGGATCTTCTCCGAAAAATCCAGCCGCGAAGTGATTTCCAAATGGAGACAACGCGCCGGCGAGTTCCCCGGTGCCCAACGAGTCGTCTTCTGGGGGATCAACAACTCGCCGGGTGGTCGAGCGATCGAGTTGGACCTGCTGGGCAGCGATGTCGATGAACTCGAATCGGTCGCCGCAGACATCAAACAACACCTGGCATCCTACGACGGAGTCTACGACATCCGCGACAGCCGGGGACCTGGCAAGTGGGAACTGAAACTGAAACTCAAGCCCGCCGCCCGCTCGCTCGGCATCCGCCTCGATGAACTGGCTCGTACCGTCCGCGGAGCGTTTCATGGTGTCGAGGCGATGAGACTGCAGCGGGATCGGCACGAGGTGAAATTGATGGTCCGCTACCCCAAGCACCAACGACGCAGCCTCCAACAACTCGAAGAACTCCACATCCTGACCGCCGACGGGTCCGAAGTACCGCTGATGGAACTGGCCGACCTGTCCTTCGCACCCGGCTACGCCGACATTCTCAGGATCGACCAGCAACGAGCAGTCACGATTACCGCCGATGTCGATAGCGACCAAACCAGTGGACTCGATGTGATCGCCGACCTGAAAAGCAAATTCCTTGCCGAACTGCTCGAAACACACCCACGTGTCACCGCCCGCTGGGAAGGCCAGCACAAACAGACTCGCGAATCATTCGACAGCCTGCTGGTCGGATTCCTGCTGGCACTCGCAGCCATGTTCGTGCTGTTGACGCTCGAGTTCCGCTCGTACCTCCAGCCACTCATCATCTTGGCCGTCATCCCGTTTGGCTTCGTCGGAGCCGTCTTTGGTCACCTGTTGTGCGACCAGCCACTGACCATCTTCAGCCTGTTCGGCATTGTCACGCTCTCGGGTATCGTCGCCAACGACTCGATCGTGCTCGTCGACTTCGTCAACCGACGCCTGGACCAGGGCGATTCGCTCGAATTGGCACTGCTCACATCCGGACAACGCCGCTTTCGACCAGTCGTGTTGACCTCACTCACCACAATCGCCGCACTGCTGCCACTGCTGCTGGAACGCAATACCCAGGCCCAGGTCCTGATCCCCATGGCCATCAGTATTACCTTCGGACTGGCCCTGGCCACCGTCTGGATCCTCTACCTCGTCCCGACGCTCTACCAGGTCTACGGCCGCCTCAGCGGTCGAGGTCAGGGCTGACGCTGAAACTGCTGCAGCCGCTTCCCCTGCACCTCCGCCACAAACAACCGGCCGCGGTTATCGACGGCGAGCATGTGAGGCATCTGGAATTGGCCGGGGTCGGTCCCCTTGCTGCCCCAACGCGAAACCACTCGGCCCGATTTCGAATCAATCTCCAACACCTGGCTGGCTCGGCCGTCGGCCACAAAAATCGCCCCGTCCCGCCCCTCGGCCAAACCGTATGGCGCAAAACCCGGCCAGGTGGCCAACCACTTGCCGTTGGCATCAAATACCTGCACCCGGTCGTTTTCGCGGTCACCCACCACCACACGACCCCCACGATCCACCAAGATCGAGTGAGGCAGATCGAATTCGCCGCGACCCGTGCCCGGCTTGCCCCAACTGGCCAGGTACTTGCCCCGCCTGTCGAACTTCATGACGCGGCTGTTGCCGTATCCATCCGAAATGTAGATCTCACCCCTCTTCCCAAACCCAATATCCGTCGGCTTGTTGAACTGGTCGTGGCCGATGCCCGGCTTGTCGACCTGGCCCAAGGTCAGCAGTAACTTGCCCTTGGGACTGAACTTCATCACCACGTGGTGACCAATGTCAGTCACCCAGACGTTGTCGTCCCGGTCGACACGCAGCCCATGAGCAGTCCCGATCAGGTCGTCGCCCCATGATCGCAGCAGCTTCCCGTTGGAACCGAAACACAAGATCGGCCGAGGACCTCGGTGGAACAGATACAATCGACCACGGCTGTCCACGTCCACGGCCGAAGCTGCACCCAATGGCACTCCAACTGGAATCTTCACGAAACCAGTCACCGGCTTCCATCCCCCAGCCGCCGACACAGCGTCGACCGGACAGGCCGTCATCACCAGACATCCCAACAGCAACAACACAGATCTCATGACAGGCGACTCCCGATTTCACGACCAAACAACATCACCCGGATCTCGATCGCCAGGCTGAACAATGTCGGCACCAACACCAGTGTGAAGATCGTCGACACGATCAAACCACCCAGCACCACGCTGCCCAAGCCACGATACAACTCACTGCCCGCTCCAGAGAACAGAACCAGCGGCAGCAGGCCCAGTACCGTCGTCGTCGTGGTTATAAAGATCGGGCGGACCCGAGTCCGGATACTCGCCAGGATCGCCTCGGCCGCAGACATCCCCTCGTCATGCATGTGGTTCAACGATTGGTGAACAATCAGGATCGGGTTATTGACCACCGTCCCGATCAAGATCACGAAACCCAGCATGGTCAAGACGTCGAGTGACTGGGGGACGAACAGGTTGAGTACGAACAGTCCGAGTATTCCGCCGACGGCTCCCAGCGGGACGCTGAGAATGATGACCAATGGGTACAGCCACGACTCGAACAAGGCGGCCATCAGCAGGTACGTGATCAACAACGCCAACAGGATGTTGAACCGCAACGCCAACCACGTGGTCCTTAGCTTGTCAGCCGTCCCGCCAAGTGTCACCCGGTAACCACCGGCCAACTGGTTGCCGGAAATCAACGGCGCGACGATTTCCGAATCAATCCGCTGCATCGCATCTTCCAGAGCCATCTCAGCAGGCGGTGTGACCTGAATCGTGACCACACGAAACCGCTCGCGATGGTTCACCTGCTCGGGACCACTGCTCATCACCACCTCGGCAATCGCACCCAGCGGAACCACCTGGCCCAGCGGCGTCGCAACCGGCAAGGCTTCGATCGCCTGGGTACTGTCGGCGGTGTGCAACTGGCCCTTGATCGTCAGGTCGATCTTGTCGCCGTCCAGGTAGTAGTCCCCCGCATACGCTCCGTCGATCAACGCATTCGCGGTAAAACCCAAATCGGCGTTCGAAATCCCCATCTCCCTGGCCTGCAACAACCGAGGACGGATGTGGACTTCGGGTGTCGACAAATCCAGGCTCGGGACCGGCCGGGCTTGGGCATCCTCGCCCAGTACCGTGTGGATCTGTCCGAGGATCTGGCCGCCAAGCCGGACCAGCTGTTCGAGTTCCGGGCCGGTGATTTCGATGTCGATCGATCGCCCCGATCCCAAACCCCGTTCAAACAGACTCGATTGACTCGCAATCGCAATCGTCCCCGGCAAACTCGCACTCGCTCGGCGAATCACCGGGATCAACTCGGCTGCACGGGTCGGCTCCAAGGCACGCAACCCGACAAACACACGCTGGCCTCGAGCCACAAAGAAACAGTCGCCAATGATCGGACCATCCAGACTGGATGCCAGAGAACTGCCCGGATCGACGTCCCAATGAGGCGCCAGTTCCTGCTCGACCGCCTCGCCCAAGTGCATCAACTGCTCGACGTTGTAGCCCGGCGGTGGCATCAGGATGGCAAACACCAGGTTCCGGTTGCCCGCCGGAAGATACTCGACCTTCGGCCAAAACACCGAACTCAAACCGACAGATACACCCACCAGCAAGACCACCACCACCAGCCGACGACCCAGACTCTGCTGGATCCAACGGTTGGAATTCACGATGACATCAACCACCCCCCGCGCTAACTGGCGCGGCAGGCGAACCGGTAGAGCCCCACGAGATGACTCGACGGGCGAAACGTCCGACTGGCCGGAGAATTGACCATCGAACAGACGCGCCGAAGCCGTGCAGATGACGGTCATGGAAAAGAGCATCGAGAGACCAACGGCAGCACTGATCGCCAACGCGATGTCGCGAAACAACTGCCCGGCCTCATCCTGGATGAACACCACCGGCAGAAACACCGCGATCGTCGTCAACGTCGAAGCGGCCACCGCACCCCACACCTCCTTCGTGCCACGCAAGGCCGCCACACGAGCACTCTCACCCAACGAACAACGCCTGATCACGTTCTCCAGGACCACCACGGCGTTGTCGACCAGCATCCCCACCGCAAATGCCAGGCCGGCCAGACTGACCACGTTCAACGAACGGCCCAGCAGCCCGAGTATCAAAAACGTGCCGATGATGCTTGTGGGAATCGCGGCTGCGACGAGCAGTGCCCCGCGAGCCAACCAGAAACCGGCTCCGATCAGGATCAACAGACCAGGCACCGCAAACCACGGCGATATATACGTGGCGGCCAGTGCCGCGGTCACGAGCACCGGCACAACCAGCAACGTGCGGATGTTCAGGTGCAAGAACACCATCAACACGATCATCGTCAACGAACCGCCCAGGAAAATGTTCTGACGGACCAGGGCGATCGAAGAATAAATGTAGTCGGTTTCGTCATAGACCTGGCTCAACTGCAATCCCAGGGGATCCAACACGTCGGCGTTGACACGCCGGGTCGCCTCACGCAAACCCTCCATCACCTCCAACACGTTGGCACCCGATTCGCGGATGCAGTTCAACGAAATACTCGACTCGCCAAGACGCCTGACGATCCCCGTCGCCTTCTTGAAACCCAATCGCACGTCGGCCACATCGCGGACGTAAATCGGAGCACCGTTGTGCACCACCAGCAACTGGTTCCGCACCTCATCAAGGTCCCGAAACCGTCCGAGTGTCCTGACGACCCAACGACGCTTGCCCTCGGAAAAATCTCCGGCCGATGTGTCCTTGTTCTGACCACGCAATACGCGGAGCACGTCGGCGATGGTGATCTGCCGAGCGGCCAGCTTCTCGGCGTCGACGACCACCTGCAGTTCCTGTTCCAGGCCGCCGAGGACATTCGACTGAGAAATCCCTGGGACACGCTCAAACCTCGACTCGATCTCGTTCTCCGCAAATCGCCGCAAACGAGTCACATCCACATCCGGCGGCAACAACTCCGATAACTCCGGATGCTCCCGAGCCATCGATCGCAATCGAAACAAACCCAACCCCTCGCTGTGACTCGCTCGGATCGCTTCGATCCGCTCAGCCAAATCTGGATGACGGCCGGCAAAAGATGCCAACTGCTCGTCGCTAGGACGGCGGGCGCTAAGTATGAACCAGGCGATCGGACGGTCCGCGGAATTGGCCGTCGAAATTACCGGCTGATCGGCGTCCTCAGGGTACTCGCGAACCTGCTGAAGGCGACTGTTGACCTTCAACAATGCCTCTTCCATGTCGGTCCCGACCAGGAACTCCAGAGTGATCTTCGAACGCGAGTCCGAACTCTCGGAACTCATCTTCTTCAATCCCTCGACACTCTTCAGCTGCTCCTCCTGCTCCAAAGTGATCTCACGCTCAATCTCCTGGGGACTCGCGCCCGGCCAACTGGTCTCGATGGTGATCGTCGGAGTCTGCACCTCCGGAGTCAGTTGCATCGGCATCCGGTCCAACGCCACCACGCCGAACAGGGACATCAACAGCACACCTACGGTCACCTTGACCGGATTGCGTATAAAAAACTCGATCAATTGCATGACCCTAACGCTGGCTCTTGGTAGGCGGGGCAGGCTTGGAGGGTGCCGGGGCACCGCGGGCCGAAACCAGCTTCGGTAGAACGGCCTGGCCGGGTCGCAATCGCTCGTTCCCCTGCACGACCACCCGCTGGCCAGACCGGATTTCGCCGCTGACCTGGATCAACGAACCAGTGGCCACACCAAGTCGGACCGGCACCGGACGAGCGACCTGCTTCGTCGAATCCGAAGGGTCGGCCACGACAAGATAGACCATCGGACCGCCTCGACCACCCAACACCAATGCGTCCTTCGGCACGAGCAACGCTCGGATCCGGGCACCGGTCGGTAGTGTGACTCGCGACAACATGCCCGACTTGATCAATGGATCTCCACGCGTGATCGTGTTCCTGAGCCGGATCTTGACCGGGAACGTCCGGGTGCGGGGATCAGCCTGAGGAATAATCGAGGCGATTGTGCCGGTCAGGATCTGCTCGGGCAACGCCGTGATTTCGACTCGGACTGGCGTGCCGATCCGAAGATGAGGCACCTGGTTCTCCAGCACGTACACCTTCACATCGACCAGGTCCAGCGACACCACATCGACAACCGGATCGCCACGGCTAACCCACTCGCCCACCTCGGTTCGCCGCGAAGTGACATAACCATCGAACAACGAAACGATTGTGTGGCGAATGATTCGAGTCTTCAGTTGATCGACGACAGCCTGCTGGACCGCCAATCTCGCACTGGCCTGCACCAGCTTCTCGGGCCGAGGCCCCGCGACGGCCAACTCGTGGCCGGCCCGGGCGTCGTCGTAGTCACGCTCGGCAGTGATCGCCGACGAGATGACCGACGCAAGATCGTCTTCGGTCACCGTCCCTTGCTTGGCCAAAGCGGAAAAACGGGCACGCCGAGCAACGTGGAACTCACGCCGGGCCCCGGCCGCCAGCATCCGAGCCTGCAGTTGTACGACCTCGCCAGCCCGTGTCCCGTTCTTCAATTCCCGCAACAACTCCTGCCGAAACAACAGCTCACCCTCGGCAGCCTTCAACTCCAACTTGATCGTCGACGTCAACAACTTCGCCAAGGCCTGGCCACCAGCGATCCGGTCCCCTTCCTCAACCGAAAACTCCACAACCCGACCGTCGACAGCACTCCCGATCGTCGCACGCTTCAACGGTTCGACCGAACCGACAAACGACTGGCCCGACGTCAACTGTCGCTCGACAACCGGCACAACAACCACCACCGCCGGACCTCTCTGAGCCAACACCGGAACGGCGCCGAATGACACCAGCACCGACGACGTGACCACGCAAACCCAAACCAAACGCAACACAGAATGACTCCTCACTCAACGTTCCCATCAATGCGACCGATGACACGCGATCGCCGTCTTGCCAGTCTCGATAATTATCCTAGCAGAGTCAGCAGCCGGACTGAGCCTGTCCGGGGGCATGGCGACGTCCGACAATGCGGATTCCGTGCGTCGAATTCGACTGATTGACAGAAATTCTCTTGCAAGTCATTTACTAAACCTGCCTGCTCTCTCAATACTGGAGCTTGGCACGAAGGATGTGTCGGACGACATTTCGTAAATCCCGAGTCCGTCGAGACCTCAGAAACGGTCGGACCAGATGCAGGTTCGCAGCCTGGACTTCGAGAACACAGGAAACTGACCATGGCCCCGATCGCCGACACCGCCGCCGACACCGCCGCCGACACCGCCGCCGACACCGCCAATTCCGCACCCTCGATCACCAACCAACTCGGCGACTTTCTTTCGTCGATGGCCATCACCGATAGTATCCCGGTTCCGACCATAGCAGCGTACATGCTTGTCGGCGGCCTGCTGGCCCTGTATCTGCAGTTTCTCTACCGACACTGCAACTCGTCGTCATCGACCTCCGATGCCGTCACCCGGATCTTCCCGCTGCTGACCATGGCGACGATCGGAGTCGTCGCGCTGGTCAGCTTCTCGCCAGTCCTCTCGCTGGGTCTCGTCGGAGCCTTTTCGATCGTCCGGTTTCGCTCGGTCATCAAGGAACCCGAAGAACTGGTCTACCTGTTCCTGTGTATCGGAGTCGGAGTCGCTCTCGGGGCCGGCCAACCGCTGCTGGCATTCGCCATGGTGACCGTCGCCACAATCTTCGTGCTCGGTGTCCACTACACAGCTGGCAAGAACCGCGCACAAAGCCTGCTGCTGACCATCACTGGAAAATCTCAAGAACAGTTTCACGACGGCGAGTCGGGCGTGATGACCGTCGTCAACGAACTCGTCGCACGCTACACACTCCAGCGTCTCGACCTCGAACAGGATCGGGGCCGAATGCGGATCGCCATCAATCGACTCGGTCGCTCAGAAACCGTCGGCCTGATCGCAAAACTTCGCGAACGGCTGCCCGATTGCGAATTCACCTACATCAACCTCGAAGCCACCTCCTAAGTAAAATGACTTGGAGCGAACATCGGGGCCCCACTCGCCCGACAGTTCGCCCGACAGTTCGCCGCAGGCGGACCGCCGGAGGAGTGCCTGTCCTTGGGCTGCAACTGGTGGCAACACCATTTCGGCAACCAGATTGTCACAAGCCGAAATCCCCTGATAGAGCCGGTCATGAGTAAATGGACAACCATCGTCGTTTCGCTGGCCGTTGTCGCGAGCCTGTTAGTCGCAGCCACCCTGAAACGAACCCGCGACCTGCCGGCTGACGCGACGACACAAGATCAACCCGTTCCGCCTGTCGACACCGACGACCGGGAAATCGAACTGTTCCCCACCGATCGAGTCCTCGACGTGCAGATCACCGTCGCGGAAGCCGATTGGGACAAGATCCGCTTCCAGACTCGCAACTTCTTTCAGGTCCTGCAGGCCGAAAGACAATTCGCACCGATCCCATCACCCTACGTCTACGTCAACGCCAAAGTGACGATCGACGGGGTCGAATTCCCCGACGTGGGGCTCCGCAAAAAAGGGTTCATCGGGTCGCAGAACTCCAGTCGGCCGTCGCTGAAGATCAAGATCAACCACGTCAACACTCAAGCCCACGCCAGCGGACTGACCAACCTGACCTTCAACAACAACAACCAGGACGTGTCGTTGATGAGCCAGACGATGGGGTACGCGATCTACAACGCCGCCGGATCGCCCGCTCCCCGCTGTGCCTACGCCAAGATCACCGTCAACGGCAGACACGTCGGGCTCTACACTCACGTCGAACGCATCCACAAACCACTGCTGAAACGCGGTTTCGGCAACGACACCGGGACTCTCTACGAAGGCAATGTCGTCGACTTCTACGACGGCTGGGAAGGCAGCTTCGAATACAAGTTCGACGACCCCGAGGCCGATCGGCGGACTCGAGAAAAGATGAAACAACTGATCGAAGTGCTCAAACGACCGGTGCCCGCGACGACGGCCGACAACCCATCCGATGCCGATGATCTTGAACGAGATATCGGTCAACTGGTCGACCTGGATTCCTTCTACACCTACTGGGCTGTCGAAAGCCTGCTGGGGTTCTGGGACGGGTACACCGCCAATGCCAACAACTTCTTCATCTACCACAACCCGAAAACCGACCGCTTTCACTTCATCCCCTGGGGAGCCGATTGCCAGTTCGAAAAACACAGCAAACTGCCCGTCGACCGCAAGGCACCCCTCTCGGTCAAAACCAAGGGACTGATCGCTCACAAGCTCTACCAGATCCCCAAAGCCCGAACTCGCTACCTCAAGACTCTCAAACACGTCATCCACTCGCACTGGGACGAAGACCAACTGCTGGCCGAAACCAAACGCATCGAAACACTCGTCACACCACACATCCCGCCACGGCAAAGAGCGACTGTGAAATTCGACGGAATCCGAAAATTCATCCGCAACCGACGTGGCGACATCGAATCCGAAACCGCAGACGGCATGCCGCTGTGGGCCGCCATACCCAAACTGCCGCCACTGCTGAAACTTCCCGGCCAACGTGACAGGAAACAAGACGAAAACAACATCTTCCATGCCGCCAAGACCGGCGACATCGATGCGATCAAGAAATTCCTGGATCCACCGGCCAAGCCTGCCAAGCCAGTCGACATCAATGCCCACAACCAAAGCGGAATCACCGCGCTGTCGCTGGCCGTGCTCGCAGGCCAAACTCGAACGGCCGAATTCCTGATCAAACGTGGTGCCGATGTCACTCGACCCAACCGCGATCAGAACACCGCACTACACGGAGCCGCGTTCCTCGGTCGAGTCGAACTGGCGAAGATGTTGATCCAGCACGGCGCGAAACTGAACGTCAAGAACAACCGCAAGGAAACACCGCTGGATACCTGCCAGGCCCCATGGACTCGGCAGTTGCAAGGCATCGTCCAGTTCATTGCCGGGCTGCTCCAGATCTCCGTCGACCTCGACGCGGTCCAATCCGATCGACCCATCATCGCCAAACTGCTCCGGAAACACGGAGCTAAACTGGCCTCGGAACTGGCCCCCGAATTGGAGTCAGAACTTGAATAGTGCATAGTGGACTACACAGCCTGCGCGGTTTGCCACCGCGGCAACCACTAGTCACTATTCAAGCTCTGACCTCAATCGAGTACAACGGGGGCTTGATTTGATGGCCTCGGGTCGACGAATCGGTTTTGGCAGTTTCGGGATGGCATTTCGGTGAAGTTCGCACAACCAGACGACGCATTTCTGCCCGTGCTCAGGCAACGTGTCGACGACATGTTCAGCAACACCAGCCGTCGTCGACGCGACTGTACCGCGATGTACGTCAAGACGGCCACGATCCTGATCTGGTTCGCCGCGTCGTATGTGCTGCTGGTGCTGTTTGCCGCCACCTGGTGGCAGGCACTGTTGGCCGCCGTTTCGCTCGGACTGGCGATGGCTTCGATCGGATTCAACATCCAGCACGACGGGGCCCATTCGGCCTATTCCAGTCGCTCGTGGATCAACAGCCTGATGGCGATGGCCTTGGACATGCTGGGCGGCAGTTCGTTCTTCTGGAAAAAAACCCACAACCAGATCCACCACTCCTACACCAATATCACCGGTCACGACGGCGACATCGACATGGGAGTCCTCGGTCGACTCTCTCCACACCAGGAATCTCGACGCTTCCACCGCCTGCAACACCTGTACCTGTGGATCCTATATGGCTTCCTGCCATTCAAGTGGCAGTTCTTCGACGACATTCGCGGCGCCATGATCGGCCGGATCGGCATCAACCAGTTCAGCCGTCCTCGAGGACTTCAACTGCTGGTGTTCATTGCCGGAAAACTGCTGTTCCTCTCGTTGGCCTTTGCGATTCCCATGCTCGTACACTCGTGGCACTCGGTTTTGCTGTTCTTCTTCGTCACATCGTTTGTTCAGGGACTGACCCTAAGCGTCGTGTTCCAGTTGGCTCACTGTGTCGAGGAAGCCGAGTTCCCGATGCCTGCTGTCGCAAGTGGTGAGATGGAACGGGCGTGGGCGGTGCACCAGGTCGAAACAACCGTCGATTTCGCACGCCGCAGCCGGCTGATCACTTGGTTCACCGGCGGCCTGAACCACCAGATCGAACACCACCTGTTTCCTCAGATCTGCCATGTCAACTACCCGGCGATCGCCGAATTGATGGAAACAACATGCCGAGAATTCGGCGTCCGCTACGCAGCTCACGACTCACTGTTCTCGGCCATCCGAGCCCACTACCGCTGGCTGCGGCGGATGGGACAGCCGACCGTGTCGGCGTCCGACGCAATGGTTGGGTGAAGAGCAAACGCCCGAATCTGATTCGATCCGGGCCCACTCCTCACCGAATCCGAAAGCGCCGACCAATGGGATCGCCCACGAATAGATGGCCTGGAAGACCAGAAACATCAGGACCAGGAAGACGACCGGGCCGACCAGCCGATGAGTCACGAAGGCGGACTACGCCAGAGTCGCCGTCGCAATCCCTTCGATCTCGATCACCGTCCCCGGTCCGATCGTCGGGAAGTCGTTCGGCAACTGCAACTCGCCAATCTCCTCGGGAAACAACGACAACTCCAGTTCGAAGCGGCCGCTGGCATCAATCAAGATCGCTTGCACAACCACTCCGTCGACCAACACCTTGTAGGTGCCCGGTTCGACTCCCCGAACCCGCAATTCAAACTCGACCTTCCCATCACCCTCCTGCTCGTACTTCACTCGACCATGAACCTGCGAATC
>CAVOEV010000132.1:0-12506 GCA_963694825.1 Planctomycetota bacterium | reverse complement strand
AACTCGGCTGCCAGGAAATCGGTTGGGAAAACCGTGGATCCCAGTTCACCGATGTACTCGTCAACTGTACGCCGCTGGGCATGCACCCCAACATCAACGAATCCCCCTTTCAACCACAATGGCTCAGCGACAACACCCTCGTCTTCGACACCGTCTACAATCCCGAAAACACCCTGCTGATCAAACAAGCCCGAGAACGAGGCTGCCCGACCGTGAGCGGGATCGAAATGTTCATTCGCCAGGCCGCACTCCAGTATCAACACTTCACCGCACAACCTGCACCGGTGGATGTCATGCGAGACACGCTCAGACATGCCATCTCCGCAGTCCGATAACCCTCAAGTCACTGGCGGCTGAATTCTCACATCACACCATTCTTATTCCCGGACCCCATCTCGATGCGCGTCGTCCTGATCGGATACCGTGGCAGCGGAAAAAGCGTTGTGGGTCAACTGATGGCTCGACAACTGGGCCTGGCGTTTGTCGATGCGGACCTGGAAATCGAGACGCGGGCCGGACGACAGATTGCCGAGATCTTTGCCGAAGAGGGCGAAGCCGGGTTTCGGAGTTTCGAGCGTGACGTGATCGCGGAACTGTCTGCTCGCGATCGCCTGGTCATCTCGGCCGGAGGCGGAGCCGTACTCGACCCGCTGACCCGCGAACAATGGAGCGAACCAGACACGATCGTCATCTGGCTCACCGCAACCCCCGAAGAACTCGCTCGCCGCATCGCAGGCGATTCCACCACCGCCCTTCGCCGCCCCGCATTGACCTCCGGCAACGTGCTCGACGAAATCACCGCCGTGCTGGCTCAGCGAAACGAGCAGTATCGCAGCTGCCAGACATTGACGATCGACACCAATGGGCGGACGATCGAAGAGGTCGCGACGTTTGGAGTGGCGGCCGTCCATGACATCGATGGCCTCCAGGAGAACTGATCGTGGTGTTCGGTGGCCTGCCCATCTGGTTCGTCCTGCTGTCGGTCTTCGTGCTGGGCAGCATCATCGGTAGCTTCCTGAACGTCTGCGTCCACCGCCTGCCAGCTCACGACTCGATCACAGCCGGCTGGAAAGGCCTGTTCCATCCTCCCTCCCACTGCCCACGCTGCCTCTATCCGATCCGGCTGGCCGATAATGTCCCGGTCTTCGGCTGGTTGAAACTCCGAGGCCGATGCCGCCATTGCAGCAAGACGATCTCGGCCAGATACCCGCTCGTCGAGTTCTTCAATGGAATGCTGTGGGTGGTGATATACCTGGTCGAAATCGGCTACGCCCGCCCACTCGCCGGACCGCTCACCAGCGCCAGCGGACTCTTCGCCGGTGACCTCAGCCCGCTGCCACTCGCCGGTTCCGCCCAGGGAGCAACCTGGTTCTCGGCCGAATCGATCCTGCACCTCCGCTACCTCTACCACATGATCCTGCTCGAAACTCTCGTCGTCGCCTCACTCATCGATTTCGATCTCAAGGTGATCCCCGACAGCGTCACCGTGCCAGCCATGCTCACCGGACTCGCCGCGTCCAGCCTGGGATGTGTCTACATCCTCCCCCTCTGGTTCCAGGTCCCCGACAGCGTCCAGACTCTCTTCGACAACCTCGTGGGTGACCCCGACACGATGCCCGCTTGGCTGCTTGTGATCCGCGACGGGCCGAGAATCCCGGCATGCATCACCGATTGGCCACACCTGCACGGCCTGGCCGTCAGCGCGACCGGGTTGATTGTCGGTGGCGGAGTCATCTGGCTGATCCGCATCGTCGGTCACTGGGTGCTGAAACAGGAAGCGATGGGGTTCGGCGACGTGACACTGATGGCAGCCATCGGCAGCTTCGTCGGCTGGCAGCCCGTGATCGTGATCTTCTTCATCGCACCGCTGGTTGCCGTCGTCTTCGCACTCGCCAACTGGTTCCTGAGACAGGAACGCGAATTGCCCTACGGCCCCTTCCTGGCCATCGGGACACTGATATTTCTCTGCGCCTTCCAGAGCCTCTGGACCGATCACCTCGAAGCCACCTTCGGCTACGGACCGTTCCTGCTGGTGATCCTGGCCGTGGGCGCCGTCCTGTTTGTCCCCATGCTCTGCCTCGCACGACTCGTCCGCCGGGCACTGGGGATACCCGATCCGCCGATGGCACCGACCGACCTCTGGCGAGCCGCCGATCAGTTGCACTACCGCGCCGGAGAAAACGTCGACCCCTTCGAAGGCCGCTGGCGCACCGGGCCGCAGGCCGATTGGCCCGGTGGAGAAGCCGGGCGAGGGCAACGCCACGAAACGGATTGGCGACACGCCGGTCGCTGAATCCCACAACTCGCACCCTCCTCGCGAATTCAGCTCAGACAGCCTGTTAGCTACAATCCAGTGCATCATGATCACAATCGTCAACTACGGCATGGGCAACCTCCGCAGCGTCCAAAAGGCCTTCGAACGCCTCGGACACGAAGCGGTGATCAGCTCCAACCCGCAGGATATCCGATCCGCACAACGACTGGTGCTGCCCGGGGTCGGAGCCTTCCGCGATGCGATCGGTGAACTGACACGCCTGGAACTGGTCGAACCGATCCGAGAACACATCGATGCCGATCGCCCGTTCCTGGGTATCTGCTTGGGACTGCAACTGCTGCTCGACTGCAGCCACGAGGACGGCGAGTGGACCGGACTGGGCGTCGTGCCCGGTGAAGTCGTTCGGTTTGGATCGACCGATGATTACCCCGAAGAACTGAAGATCCCACACATGGGCTGGAACACGCTGGACCCGGTTCACGACGACTGCCCGTTGCTCGCCGACATCCCCGCCGCAAGCAGCTTCTACTTCGTCCACAGCTACTACGTCGCCCCCTCCAACTCAGACTGCGTCGTTGGCCGAACCGACTACGGACTCCCCTTCGCTTCGATGATCGGCAAAGGACGAATGTACGCGACCCAATTTCACCCCGAAAAAAGCCAACGTATCGGCCTTCAACTACTCAACAACTTCACCACCATCTAACCCCCCATGCTACAAATCATTCCTGCCATCGACCTACGAGGCGGCCGCTGCGTCAGACTTCGCCAAGGCGACTATGCCCAAGAAACCGTCTTCGGCGACGACCCGCTCGCCATCGCCGCCGACTGGATCAGGCAAAGTGGCCCGCGATTGCACCTGGTCGATCTCGACGGAGCCCGCGACGGGATCCCGGCTAACACGCAGATCGTCCGCGACATCGTCGCCGCAGTCGACGTGCCGTGTCAGCTCGGAGGCGGAGTCCGCACCGAGGCGGCCATTGCGACGTTGCTCAACGATGTGGGGCTCGATCGAGTCATTGTCGGGACGCAGGCACTGAAGTCGCCCGACTGGTTTCGCGACATGGCCCTTTCATTCCCCGGCCAGATCTGCCTGGGCCTGGACGCTCGCGATTCGATGGTCGCCACCGAAGGCTGGCGAGACGTGTCTCAAACATCCGCCCTGGAACTGGCCACCGCCTACGCCGATCTGCCACTCGCCGCGATCATCTACACCAACATCGCCCGCGATGGCATGCTCGAAGGTATCGACCCCGACACACTCGATGACCTCAAACAACTCGCCGAACTCGGCCCACCCGTGATCGCCTCGGGCGGAGTCACCCTTCTGGACGATGTGCGGCAACTGGTCGATCTGGCCAACACAAGCCCAAGGCTGACCGGAGCCATTGTCGGCCGAGCCCTTTACGAAGGAACGCTCGACCTCGCCGCGGCGGTCGAATTGACGTCGCCGGCCGACCGCTAGCCCTCGAAGAACGTGCTGATCCGCCAACGCCGACGCTCCGAACCGTCCGTCGGCGGCAACTGGCTCGATTCTTCCCGTTGACCAACCATCTGGTCCCGCTGCTGCCTGAGGGTGGCCAATTCCTGCTGCTGCTTCTGTAACTGCTCGGCCTGCACCAGCACTTGCTGTCCCAGGGCGGTGAGTTGTTCTTCGAGATCCACGCTGACCTGTTTTTGCAGGTCGATACCTCGATAGGCGTCGCCCAACTGCTGTCGCAATTGGCCCAGATGGTTCGTCAACCGGTCGATGCGAGCCTCGGCAGCCGCGAGCAGGTCGCGGGAAACGTCCCGGTCGCGCGACCACGCCGCCTCGGTCTCACCCATCGCCTCACGCGACACTTCCAGTTCACCTCGCACCGCCCCACAGTCGACCTCCAAAGTCTCGATCCGCACCTGCCGATTCGCCGCAGCCTCCTCGAAACCACGTCGCTCGGCCGCATGCGTCTGCTCGAGACAACTCAACCGACCGCCTCGAATTACCCACGTCAACACGGCCCCGACAATCAGGCCCGCACCGGCTGCAAGAAGTGGCAAAGGTTCCATTACGGTCTCCGAGGATCGGATCCGTCGCTGCGGTCCGATGCCAGGATCTGTACGGGCATCTGTTGAAGTTCTTCAGTAGGGCGTTATACCATGATCCGCCGCCATCATGACTGATCTCACGCACGAGCCTCGAACCCTCTCGGCAACTCGCGGCCGCTGGCTGCTGGTTGCGGCGGCGGTGCTGTGGAGCACCACCGGCCTGTTCGTCAAGTTCGATGCACTGCGGACCGTCGATGGGCCGACGCTGGCCTGCCTGAGAGCCATGTTTGCGGCACTCTGCCTGTTGCCGTTCCTGAAACTCGAATCGGTCCGCTGGCGGCGAGGACTCGTCCCGATGGCCGTCGCCTTCGCCGCCATGAACGGACTGTTCCTGACCGCGATGACCCTGACCACCGCTGCCGCCGCCGTCTTCCTGCAATACACCGCAACACCCTGGTCCTTCCTGCTCGGACTCGTCGTGCTCGGGGAATCCTGGAGGCGAGGCAACCTGGTCGCCGTCGGATTGGCCGTTGCCGGAATCGCCGTGATCGTCGTCGCAGACAACTCGCATAACCCGACAGACCAGACGACTCACATACACTGGGTGGGCAACCTGATGGCCGGCGGCAGCGGACTCGCCTTCGCAATCGTCATCGTCTCACTCAGACACCTCCGAGAGCTCTCGCCCGTGTTCCTCGTCCTGGTCAACCAACTCGCCGCCTGCCTGGTGCTCCTGCCCTGGCTCGTCTGGCACCCGCCAGAACTCTCACTCCAACAGTGGACACTGCTGGCCGCCTTCGGAGTCGTCCAAATGGCAGTCCCCTACCTGCTGTTCGCCCGAGGCGTGAAATCGGTCCCGGTACAGGAAGCCGCACTGATCGTGCTGCTGGAACCCCTGCTCACCCCCGCCTGGGTCGGACTGCTGGGCTGGGAATCCGCACCAGCCACAGTCTGGCTCGGTGGCGGACTGATTGTGGCCGGACTCTTACTGCGGTACACGCTCTTTGCCAAGGACTCACAGAACGACCGCAGGCCAATCGGAGACATCTGACGTAAACCACCAGATTCGCGTCAACTGGTCACCAAGCCGACCCGAAGGTCCATGACGTTCGTATGAGTCGGCCCGGTCTGAAGCAGGCCGCCAACCGATTCGAAATAACCATACGAATCGTTGATCGCCAGGAATGGACCGGGGTGACGCTTCAGCGTGCGGACGGTTCGCCACAGGTCCTGATCGACGATGGCGCCGGCCGCGTCGGTCGGACCGTCCTCACCGTCGGTGCCGCCCGACAGAATGACCACGCGATCCAGGCCGCTGTCCCACGCTGCGTCGAGAACCGCCAGCGCCAACTCCTGGTTGCGACCCCCACGACGCGGCTCGTCCGTCTCCGACAACTCCACCAACGGCTCGCCTCCCGAAAGCACACAGGCCGGCAATTCCACCAGCCCCGACTCCGGCTCCAACCCCGCCGCAGAGCCCGAGCGGATCGCCCGACACAACTCCAGCAAACTCACCCCCTGCTCTCGAGCCACCCCCTGGTTGGCAGACCCCAATACCTGGACATGGTAACCCAGCCCGCTGGCATGAGCAGCCGCAGCCGCGACAGCCATCTCGTTGTTGCCGATCACATGGTTGCTGACCGATTCGGGCAACTCCTCCGACACACCAGACCCGCCGGCGGCCGCACCAGACTCCAACGTCCTCCATACCACCTCCGGCACGTCGTCGTAACGCGACGCAAATTGTTTCAACACGTCGAGTGCTTCGAGATCGCTGCCGAGGTCGGCGACAGTGGGGCCCGAAGCGATGATATCCAGCGGATCGCCGATGACATCCGAGATCACCAGGCTCTGGACCGCGCCTGCCATCCCGGCCGCCCGGGCCAGGTTGCCACCCTTCAGAGCACTCAGACGCTTGCGGACAGTGTTGAGTTGATTGATCGAAGCACCCGAGAGCATCAACAGACGGGTGACGGCGAGCTTGTCGTCCAGGGTGATCCCCGCAGCCGGAGCCGGCAGTAACGCACTGCCGCCGCCGGAAAGCAATACCAGCACCAGGTCGTTTTCTCCCGCCTCACTCACCAGGCTCAGGATCGCTCGCGAACCCGCAACTCCCTCGACCGTAGGCTCGTTCACACCGCCTGGTCGCGCCGAGTGAAGATGAATGCTCGACAGTGATCTCACGCAGTCCGCCGGTACGTTCACCCAGCCACTGACTCGGTCCGATACGAAATCCGCCGGCAACAACTCCTCGATCGCCGCCGACATCCCCGCGCCTGCCTTGCCACCACCAACGACGATCAGCCGCTCCAACGACTCGAGACGATGCCGACGACCACACACGTCCAACACCGTACCGTCGCAATCGACCGCGGCACGGACCAATCGGCCCGAATCCACCGCGTCTACACCCGCCTGCCAGATGCTGCGAGCGTCAATCGAGACGGCCGAACCGCTCTCGTCTGTCGCCTCGCCCTTCCGACTCATCAGGCACTGGGACGAAGATGACGGTAGGCAGACAGGACCTCGTAGAGATCCGAGGAAATGCCGATTTCGTCATCGGCAAAGTCCTGCAACCAGGTGCGATCGGTGCCGCTGGCGTCGACGAGGATCTGAGTGAGTTCGGAGAACGAGATGTTGACGGCCGGCTCGGGCAACGTCGCAACACTCTCATCACCTGTGAATAGCCTCAAACGAGGTCGCATGGTCGTGTCCTCCGTGACTCGACGAACGCAATGCGGGAGCTTCCCTGCCCCGTGACCAACCAGAGTTTCTCTCCAGCGGCCGCCATCTTGGCTCGTCTCATGATCTCTTCATACAAGTAGAGATCGACACGCCGCCTACGGGGGCTTGATAAGATTTGACGGAATCACAGGTTTTTCTCAACTCGCAAACCCAGACGTCCGACGCCCCCCGACCACCACCTAACTCGCACCTCGCTGCTGACGATACACCTCACGCAACACATCCTCGACCGTCTTCAACGACACACCAGTCGCCAGCACCGCGTCCAGCCTCAGTCGAGCCTCCGATGCAGAATGACCCAGGCCGACCAGTACATCGAGCGACTCACTGACCAGGTCCCCAGCCGCATCACTCGCACCCGCCGACGACTCGGCATCAACCATCAATGCAAATGGAGTCATCTTGCGGTGCAGCTTGGCGATGATCCGATCGGCCACCGCCGGACCAACTCCCGGCAACAACGTCAATCGCTCGGCGTCACGCTCGACAATCGCCTCGGCCACCTCACGCACCGGACGAACCATCGCCTTGAGCGTCTTCTTGACTCCGACACCGTCGACCGAACAAACCAACTCGAAAAAGTCTCGCTCGGCATCACTCGTGAAACCGATCAACCGTGGAGTCATTCGTCCCTTCTGAGGGTTCCCTTCGAGATACTCGATCGTCCGCAAACTGATCTCCTCACCCTCGCGTCCCTGCAACTGACGCCGCACAAAATCGGGCACGTAGACCGCGTAATCGAACGCCCCCACGTTGATCGTCGCCTCGGTCTCACCCAACTCACTCAATCGACCACTGATCCGGGTTCTCACGCTTCCAGTCTCCTGCCAGGTCCCCGCCGAGTGTGCAGGTGGCAGATCGCCACGGCACAGGCATCGGCCACGTCGTGCGGCTTGGGTGGAGCGTCGAGCCCGAGCTCGGATTGGACCACTCGACCAATCTGATCCTTGTCTGCCCGCCCGCTGCCAGTCAACAACTTCTTAATCTGAGTCGGAGTGTAGTGCACGACATCGGCTCGGCCTGCAATTGCCGTCATCAGGATGGCACCTCGGGCATGAGCCAGCAGCAGAGCGGACTTGGGGTTGCGGGTCAACGAAAACACCTGCTCGATCGCCAGCACTAATGGACAGAACTCAGCCAGCACGCTCCCAATACCACTCCCAATCTCCGCCACCCGCTCGGCCAACGACAACTTCGCCGTCGATCGGATCACTCCCGCCTCGTGCAACACCAACTCGCCGCCCACCAGCGACATCACCGCGTACCCCGTCCGGTTCAAACCGGGATCGACACCCACCACGTGGGCACGCACATCTCCCGATTCCCGGTCGAGTCGCCCGCCGGTTACCTCCGTGCCGACTCTCGTCATTCTCTTCGCCACAACGTCTGGTCGTTACGGTCCTCGAATGTGATGCCCAGACTCGCAAGCCGGTCGCGGATCGCGTCAGCCAACTCGTAGTTCTTCGTCTCCCGAGCCATCGATCGCAAACCGATCAACACCTGCATCAATTCCTCAACCAACTCGTCTTCATCGCCCATTCGACCACTCGCTACAGGACTTCGAAACACTCCCAGCAATCCCCCGAGTTCTCGCAACAAGGTCACCGATGCCGCCAGCGTCGACAACGTGGCCTCGTCACGCGACGTGGCTCCATCGTCCAGACCGTGATGGTCGATGAAGGCATTGATCGCCGTCCGCAAGTCGAACAGCACACCGACCGCTCCACCCGTGTTGAAATCGTCGTCCATCGCTTCCAGAAACCGATCGCGAAATGCTCCAAATTCGGCATCCACCAAAACCGACGTCTCGCGACTCGCCGACACCGCCAGGCCATAGGCCGACTCGCCGCTGATCCGCTCATAGGCCGCGAACAACCGGTAAAATCCCAGCAGACTCTTTCCCGTCTCCGCAATCCGCTGATCACTCAACTCGATCGGGCTGCGGTAATGAGTCGCCAGCAGGAAAAATCGCACGGTCTCCGGATCGTGCACCGCAAACAACTCCTTGACCGAAGCGGCTCCCTGCGAACCGGCCAACTTGCCCGCCACCTGCTGGTCCTGCTCCGACTCGATGGATTCAGCGCCGGAATCCGCCGCGTCGCCGTGCCGGTCGTGGCCGCCACCGACCTTGCCCGCGGTGGCGCCAGATTGCATTAGCCCGTTGTGCAGCCAGTAGCGAGCAAACGGCTTCCCAGTGCACGATTCGGATTGAGCAAGTTCGTTTTCATGATGAGGAAACAGCAAGTCGAGCCCTCCGCCGTGGATGTCCAACGACTCGCCCAACAACTTGATGCTCATCGCCGAACACTCGATGTGCCATCCCGGTCGGCCTCGCCCCCATGGACTCTCCCACGACGGTTCCCCCTCACGCGATCGCTTCCACAACGCGAAATCCGCCGGATGACGCTTCCTCTGGTTTGCCTCAACTCGCGTCCCCGCCAATGTGGAATCAATCGAACGACCGCTCAACTTGCCGTAGTCCTCGTCGCTGGACACCTCGAAATACACGTCCCCTTCGAGCGGATAGGCATGACCGGATTCGATCAACGAACCAATCATCGACTGCATCTCGTCAATGTGATCCGTCGCCTTGGGGAAATGGTCCACGCTGTCGACACCCATCGTCGCCAGGTTCTCGTAGTAGTCCTCGGTCATCCGCGCGGCCAACTCCGAAACCTCCGTCCCCTCCTCGGCCGCTCGATGAATCAACTTGTCGTCGATGTCGGTGATGTTGATCACGTAGCAGACGTCGTAACCGTTGTACGACAGGTATCGCTTGATCGTGTCGAAGATCACCGGGCCAACCATGTGCCCGATGTGCGACGGCTTGTAGACCGTCGGACCGCAAAGATACATACCCACTCGACCCGGCTCGACCGTCTCGAATGGCTCCTTCGCCCGCTTCAATGTGTTGTAAACTCGCAACGTCATCTGCTCTCGTCCGTCTCCTGCTCTGACCCCCGAAACACGTCGTCTGTATCGGCTTTCGACTCGGACAATTCGACCGTCTCGACCAAAACTGCCGCCATCGCACCAATCGCCTCGCCTCGCCCCACCGGCCCAACACCCTCGCCCGTCTTCGCCTTGAAACTGATCGCCTCGATATCCGTCTCCAGTAACGTCGCCAAGTGCGTGCGGATCTCCGTGGCGAATTCGGCCAACCGAGGCGATTCGGCAAACACCGTGACGTCCAGATTGACGACCGCCAGTCCGCGACGAGCCAACTCGCTGCGAGCCACCTCGACAAAACGACTGCTGGCCGCTCCGGAATACTGCGGATCGGTGTCGGGAAACCAACCACCAATGTCGCCAAGAGCCGCCGAACCCAGCAATGCATCAGTCACGGCGTGCAACAACACGTCGGCGTCGCTATGCCCCACAGCGCCACGGTCACTGGGCACACGGACTCCACCAATCCACAACGGAAGTCCCGGCTCCAGGCGGTGAGTGTCGTGGCCGATGCCGACCCGCATGCTGGACTCCCCGCGTGGGCTCTTGTGTGAGGGAATGAGACGGACTGTGGTGGAAAGACACGGGAAAAGAGAGTGTCTGCCGAGAAGTCATCAGCCGCGAAATGCCTCGAACCCACTCGACTCGACACCCCGATCAACGTGTCGCGGGCATGATAGCGGTCGACTCGAGTCGTGACAACGTGAGTGGTTCCAGCTGCACAGGCCGGATTGACACCCGCCAGAGACCTCTCCTAGACTCCCGCACCTCTCGCTCAACCCCCCGACCCTCGCACATGACAACCGCTCGGCCACACCACCGTCCGGACAAGTATTCGGACAGGTCGGTTCGTGGCCCAACGCCGTTGACCGCCGTGACGACACTGCTGGCGGGCAGCATCGTGTTGGCCTGCCTGCTGTCACTGACCGGCTGTCGACTGCTGAAGGACTCCAGTGACACGACGCTCGAGAAGATCGGCCTGAGACTGCAGCCGCTGGGGGCGGGACGGAATGTGATTTGCCTGGAATTTATCTCCGTCAAACGACCCGCCAACGACCCCCTGCTCGGCGATTTACTCTGGAATCGACTCGACACCATTGGCCGACGACCTGCGGAAATGCGGGCCGCACTGGCCGCAGGCGGCTTCCGAGTCGGACAGGTCGGAGCCTCGCCGCCAGCTCCGCTCGAAACACTGCTCGGACTCACTGCCCCAGAATACGACGACCGACCCGCCACCAACCGCTCCGCTCACAAAAACCTCAATGGCTGGCGAGTCTTTCTTCGTGACCAAGGCGAAACCGAGGTCGTGCTGCACGATGCGCCACTGTCCGCACATCAACTGGCTCGCGCCGGAATCGCACCCAACACCGAACTCCACAACGCGAGGTACCTGTTGAAGATCCGAGTCCGACAGTTACGAGAAGGTTGGATTCGGTTGGAATGCCTGCCCGAAGTACACCACGGTCGGCAACGACTGCAGCCGACGGCGACCGAGGCGGGATGGGGTCTGAGAACCCGGCAGGACGTCGTGCCGCTTTACGACCTCAAATTCACCGTCGATCTGACCGAAGGCGAAATGGCCGTCGTGACCTCAACACCAGACGCCACCAACCCATCGATCGGACATCGCTTCTTCTCGACCGACGACGGACGCACTCAACTGATCGTCGCACGACTCGCACGCGTGCCAAACAAGAATCCGCTGCCCACACGTATCGCTGCGGAAACCGGACGAGACACGGGGCGTTGAAGAACTGGATTGGTGACTTCGACGCTCGGGATCACAGCCGCGGCACTGTTCTTGCCACAGCATGAGCCCCTCAACAGCTGACTAGACCGTCCCGGAAATCGTCTCACCACTGCTCCGCAGGTCGTCGCACGCTCTCGCCAATCGCTCGGCCACGCCCGCTTCGGCCGCCTTCAAATAACTCCGCGGATCATAAACCCCCTTGTCACCAATCTCACCGTCGATCTTCAACACGCCGTCGTAGTTCTTCAGCATGTGATCGGCGATCGGACGAGTGAATGCATACTGCGTGTCGGTGTCGATGTTCATCTTCACCACGCCATAATCCAGAGTCTCGCGGAGCTGCTCCAACGGAGTCCCCGAGCCGCCGTGGAAGACCAGGTCGAATCGAGCCGACTCGCCATACTCGGCAATCACCGCCGCCTGGCCGTCTCGCAGAATCTCCGGCTTCAACTGCACCACTCCGGGCTTGTAGTGACCGTGGACGTTGCCGAATGTCGCCGCGAACAGGTAACGGCCCAGCCCGTCAAGTTGCTGATGGACCTCGAGCATGTCTTCGGGAGACGTGTAGAGTTTTTCGGCCGGAGCCATCGTGTTGTCGATGCCGTCCTCCTCACCACCCACCACGCCGACTTCCACCTCGAGAATGATCTCCTCCGCCGCACACTCCGACAACAACTCACGCGACAACGTCATGTTCTCTTCGAGCGACAACTCCGAAGCGTCAAGCATGTGCGAACCGAACAGGTTGCCCTGCCCGGCCGC
>CAVOEV010000131.1:0-12561 GCA_963694825.1 Planctomycetota bacterium | reverse complement strand
CCTGGGCCCCCAGAAGAGTTCGAATCTCCTCGGGATCATCAAACAGAATCGTCGCTTCGGACATGCCAACGGCCCATCACTACAGGGCCGTATCCGGTGCAGGTTGGTAACGCCCAGACCACAACCCTCCATTGGGGAAACAGCCCGGCACGCCACAATTCTAACCGGGCCACAGGAGCAGAGGAAGCCCCGGATTCGCATCGACAGGACACTCAAGACCCCGATCAAGACCGCGGCCGGTTGTGACGAATCTGACGAAGTTACTCAAGAGAACACCTAGAAGGGGTCGAAAACCGAATTGGGTGTTGCGAATGGTCACCGGAGGTAACGGACCACGAAAACTCCGCCCATCAGTCGACGATTGACCCATCGTCTCGCGCCTTCCCTCTGAAACCGACCTCAACAGAAACTCGCATCTCGCCATGTACGAGTCATTTTACAACCTCCGTCACGCTCCCTTTCCCGCGTCGCCCGATCCCGCCGCTCTGGTGATCTACGGCGACCTCGGAACGCAACTCGGTGAACTCGCCGGTTGCCTCACCTCCGGACAGGGCATCGCCGTGCTGACTGGACCTCCCGGATCGGGAAAGACCATCTGCACGCTGGCTATGATCCGCGACCTGACCACGTCGCTGACAGGCATCTGCCTAAGGACCGGACATTTCGAGGAACCCGCCGGTCTGCTCAAGTGCATCCTCCACGGACTCGGACGCCCCTACCAACAACTCGACGATCAGGACCTCAGACTCGCCGTCGCCGACGCCATCCTCGGACTACCCAACAACGTACAGGGCATCCTGCTGGCCGTCGACGAAGCCCATCGCCTCGCACTCCCGGTCCTCGAAGAACTCAGAGGACTCACCAACCTCGACTCCAATGGGCGACCACTGGTTCGGTTGCTACTCGCCGGACAGTGTGAACTCGAGGAACAACTCGCCGATCCACAACTCGATGGGCTCAACCAACGTGTCCGTGCCCAGGCACGAGTCAGCCCGCTGACACGGGCGGAATCGCAAAACTACCTCGTGTCACGCATCCGGTTTGCCGGTGGAGTCCCACAGCAGGTCATGACCGATGACGCGTTGGAACTGCTGGCCATCGTCTGCGACGGATCACCACGATGCCTGAATCACTTGGCCGATGCCAGTTTGCAACGAGGTGCTTGGGCCGCCGAAAGACCCATCACCCGCGGACAGGTCCTCGATGCGCTCACCGAATCCAGACGACTGCCGCTGAGATTCAACGAACCCGGCCGCAACACCACAAACCAAACTCCAAACCAAACTCCAAACCAAGTCACAGGCCAAACCGTCACCAACCCAACACCCGATTCCGATCCACAAACGACACCGGTCTCCTCGATCGAAATGACCGAAACAGATGATGGCTACTGTGCTGTCGAAGTCGGAGCTGACACACCACAGACTAAAAACACTCAGATCGAAAACACTCAGATCGAAAACACTCCGGAAACCGCACCTGGCGCCGGAATCGCCTGGGACCTGGCCGCCTCGAGAGACGCCGAACGACCGCCTCAAAATCCCAACTCTGAAACCCAAACACCGACCGACCCAGCCGTCGATGTCACCGAATATGACGTTGTGCTGCCCGAAGTCGACACGCCTCACGCCGAGCACCCCACTCCGAAACCCCACGCCGGAATGTCCTCTCGACTCCGAGGGGCGGTCGGTCGAGCCTCGCAGGACGTCCAAACGGACTGAACGGTTGACGCGACGGCTCGAAGATTCAATCGACGAGTGGAACTTCCGACGTGATTGTCGGATGGAACACTTGTGGAGTCGATCGTCCTCGTTAGAATCCCTTCGCATGTGGACTGCCACTGCAATTCGGTGGCCCCTCAGTGCTTCGAATCAGGAAATGACATGAGTCTGATTCAACAGGTCTTTGGCAGCTCCCCGTTTCACCCGCTCGTCGAGCATGCGACGAAAGTGCAGGAGTGCGTCAAGCTGCTCGAACCGCTGATCGATGCGGCGGTGTCCGACAATCATGACCAAGTGCACCAACTGCACGATCGGGTCTCGAAACTCGAATACGAAGCCGACCAGATCAAGCACCGCATCCGTGAACAACTCCCACGGCGGTTCTTCCTGCCAGTCTCTCGCGAAGATCTCGATCGGTTCCTCCACTGCCAGGACAATATTGCCGACGGAGTCGAGGACTTCGCGGTGATCCTGCTGATCCGAAAAACTCATGTCCACGAAAGCCTCGTGGCCGGTTTCCGGGAAGTTGTCGCGCAGGTCATGCAGGTCACCGAAACGATGTACACGGCATCGGCCGAACTGATCCAGTTGGCCGAGACGTCTTTCGAAGGCGCCAAAGCGACTCGGATTCTCGAACTGATTGGCAGTCTCGGTGAAGAGGAATGGAAATCCGACCGGTTGCAGAGAAAACTCAGCACGCAAATCTACGACATGGAATCCGAACTCGACCCGGTCACCATCTCGTTCTACGAAAAAATGCAGAAAGCTCTCGGCCAGATTGCCGATGCAGCAGAAAATACCGGCGACATGCTCCGAGCCATGATCGTCAAAGGCTGATCCTCGTTCGCGACACCCGTTGACACTCGACTTCCCTCATCATCAAGACCAACAGCCCGTGGACGGAATCTGGCTGCTACTGATGGTTCCGGCACTCCTGGGCTTCTACATGGCCTGGAACATTGGAGCCAATGACGTTGCGAACTCAATGGCCGCCGCCGTGGGTTCCAGATCGCTCACCGTCCGGAACGCCGTGATCGCCGCAGCGATCTGTGAGTTCCTCGGAGCCGTCCTGGTCGGAGCCCATGTCACCGACACCATCCGTAAGGGAATTGTCCGTCCCACCGCGGTGGGTATCGCCTCGAACAAGACACCCACCGAACAAACCGCAGATCCCGGCACGACCGCTTCGGCCGAAAGCCCAGAAGCCGACACAGAAGCCGACACCGCAGCCGCCAATGGCCACGCCAAACCACTCTCGCCCGAAGCCTTCAAACTCGCGATCGGCATGTCCTGCTCGCTCCTCGCCGCCGCGATCTGGTTGCACATGGCCAGCTCGTTCGGGATGCCAGTGTCAACCACGCACTCGATCGTTGGAGCCGTCACGGGTTTCGGCGTCGTCGCATTTGGAGTCGATGCCATCAACTGGCTGAAAATGGGCGAAATCGTCGCCAGTTGGTTCATCTCACCGATCCTTGGCTGCGTGATTGCCTTCGTCCTCTTCAAGTTGATCCTGGCCACCGTTCTCGGTCGTCAGGCTCCAACACGTTCCGCGATCCGCTACGCACCGTTCCTGGTGTTCATCGTCGGATTCGTCATGGCTCTCTCGATACTCTGGAAAGGGCTCAAACACCTGCTCAAGGAACAGCAGACTTCGCTCCCGAACTGGATGACCGGCAACAACTCCGACTCGGCAGCAATCTACATTTCGGTCGCAGTCGGTGCCCTGTCGTTCGTTGGCGCCTACGGCTTCCTGCGCTACAAACTGGCAGGACGTTCCGCCGAACCGCTGTCAGAGCAACTCGAACTGGTCGAACGAATGTTCGCCCCCCTTGTCGTGATCACCTCCTGCTGCGTCGCCTTCTCGCACGGCGCCAATGACGTCGCCAATTCGGTCGGACCACTCGCCGCTGTCGTCGACATCGTCAGCACCGGCAACCTGCAGTCGAAGGTCCCCGTGCCGCTGTGGGTTCTGACCATGGGCGGCATCGGAATTGTCATCGGGCTCTCGACCTATGGCTACAAGGTCATGAGCACCGTGGGTGAGAAGATCACGCAACTGACACCGTCGCGAGGGATTGCCGCCAACACCGCCGCTACGATTGTCGTGCTGACGTGCAGCCGTATGGGACTGCCCGTCTCGACCACTCACACACTCGTCGGCTCGATCCTCGGCGTCGGTCTCGCTCGCGGACTGGCCAGTGTCGATCGCTCCGTCACTCGAGACATCTTTGGAGGCTGGTTGATCACCGTCCCGATCGCCGCCATCATGTCGGCCGTGCTTTACCTGATCGCGATCACCGTGCTCGGCTAGGAGCCTGAGCCCGCTCGGAATCCACTCCGACCGTTTCCACAACCGATCTTCAAAAGGCTCGCATTCCCCCATGCACGATCCCCGAATCGACACGCTCGCAACCACACTACTCGACCACAGCACGCGCCTTCAGGCCGGCGAAAACATCCTCATCGAAGCCTTTGATCTTCCCGAACCGCAACTCGTCTGTGCCCTGGTCGAACAAGCCGCCGCACGCGGAGCGATCCCGGTCGTCAGCTGCAAGAACAACACCATTCTTCGCAGCCTCTACCAAACCGGTACCGCCGAAAGCCTCGGTCTCTGCGGGATTCTCGAACGACACACCATGCAGCAGATGGACTGCTACATCGGAATCCGAGGCGCCGCCAACAGCAACGGCTTCGCCGATGTGTCCGGCGAACAGATGGACCTCTACCAGGCCCACTGGTGGCACCCGGTTCACAGCGAGATTCGCGTCCCCAAAACCCGGTGGGTCGTGCTCCGCTACCCTACACCCGCAATGGCTCAATCGGCCCACATGAGCACCCGGGCCTTCGAAGACTTCTACTTCGACGTCTGCACCGCCGACTACGCCAAAATGGCCGAAGACCTCAAGCCGCTGAAAGCCCGCATGGAAGCCGCCAACAATGTCCATATCACCGCACCCGGCACCGATCTCAGATTTTCGATCACCGATATCCCGGTGATCCCCTGTTCCGGAGGCCGAAATATCCCCGACGGCGAATGCTTCACCGCTCCGATTCGTGACAGCATCAACGGAACCATCCGCTACAACACGCAGTCGCTCTATCAAGGCACTGTCTTCGACGGGATCGGGTTCCGATTCGAAAATGGGAAGATCGTCGAAGCCGACTGCGGAGGCGAAACCGAGAGACTCAACGAAATCCTCGATGCCGACGACGGAGCCAGGTACATCGGCGAATGGTCCATGGGAACCAACAACCGCGTCAAACACCCGATGCTCGATACGCTCTTCGACGAAAAGATCGGAGGCTCGTTTCACCTCACGCCCGGACAAGCCTACAAGGAAGCCGATAACGGAAACCGAAGCCGCATTCACTGGGACCTGGTGCTGATCCAGACTCCGGAATACGGCGGAGGTGAAATTGCCTTCGACGGCCAGGTCATGCGCCGAGACGGACGGTTCCTACCCGATGACCTGCAAGGACTCAACCAAGGACTCGAATCGGCCTAGCAGCCCAATCGCTCGCCTCCCACCGCGAACTCCCTCAGGTTCGCGGCAAGTACCGCCTGAGGACAACTCCAGACCAGGAAAAACATCGATTCGCGGACCGCTCGAGATGCCGGGTGAGATGCCGTGAAACCCGCTCCCTTGCTCGCTCCCAGGTACGCCGCAGCCGACCGCAACACCAATGAATTGCTCCGCTGACGAATCGACTCGGTGGTCAACTCCACTGCATCACTCGTAACACACTCTCCCGCCGCCGTCAGCAAATCACTCAAAACATTGTCTCGCTCGGCCATCAGAGGCTCCAGGACTTCGCCGAGATCCGGACGGTTCGAGGCCTCGACAGACAGACGGTCCAGACTGGCCGAAGCCGCTCCCAACGCCAATGCCGATGTGCCCAATGATCCCGTTCCACCGCCGCTGCCGCCCTGCATGATCGACGGAGTCGGACCGGCGACCAGCATCGAACTGTCCAGTACGACCTGGTCGAGACGGATCGAAGCGGTCTGAGACGAATCCAGAGCGAGTAGATTGGGAGCCGGCAGAACGGTGATACCCGAAACGTCCATCGGCAATGCGACCAGCACCTGCGTCCCATCCTCACAACTGCCGCCGGTCAACACCCAGTCGGCCTGGCCTGCACCGGTGACCCAGGGGACCATGCCGTCAAGCCGCACATGGTTGCCGTCGAGTACAACTCGGACGGCCGGCTGATCCAGGTGCTGCCGAGACGTCGTCAGGTGCGAAATTCCCACCGTGGCGAATCGTTCGGCATCGACCAACCGAGGCAACAGATTCGCCTTCAACGACTCATTCTCCGACACCGCAAACCTCTGACACGCCGCATTACGCTGAGTCAGGATGAACGAGGTCGGCAAACAGGCACGCGACATCTGCAGGTAACCCGCGATCAATCGAGACTCTTCGACACCGCCACCGCCGTACTCACGAGGAATCGTCCAGCCCAGGACGCCCGACTCGCCAAGTGACCCCAGACTGGCCGACGGCCAACTTGCCGCATCGTCCAAACCGACGCTGTGCTCACACAACACCAACAACGACTCTCGCAACTCGCGATCCGCCTCGGGCCACCCTGACATCGTTACAACGACTCCAGAAACTCGATCATCTCGCCCTCGGCATGCGAGTCCCCCACCCGCCGAGCCACAACAATCCCCTCGGACAAGACACCCCGAGCCTCCTCAACTCGATCCAACCCGGCCAGCAATTGGCCTCGCTGAAACCACGCGGGGACATAGTCCGGATGATCGATGACCAGTTGGGCCAGCCTCGTGACAGCTTCACCCGCGTCTCCCTCCGAAGCACACGTCATCGCGACGGCGTAACTCAGGAACGCGTCGGTCGGATCCAAGGCGAGCAGTTGTTCGAGTTGTTCGCGACTGGGCATTGGGGCTGTTCCGAATCTGCGGATTGTCCGGTTGAATCAGCTGGCCGATTGTAACGACCGAACAGTCGCTACAGGTGGTCGAGCCGTCCAGAGACTCGCCGTCGACGCAGTCGTTATGCGTAATCCCCACCGTGATTTCAAGCGGGCCCCGACACGATGCCGATCTAGGGTTCTGCGGAGAACCGATTGGAGCGACGAATCCGCAGGCCCAGGGATGGCAGGCCACGTCGAAGAGACTAACCGCCGCCTGAAAACTCACAGTCGCACCAATGAATATGCCTCCCAAGAGCCGCACCAACACCCGCAAATTCCTCACCGTGACACTGGTGACACTTGCCTGCCTGTTAGGCAACGGTCGGTCGTCACAGTTACAAGCGAGTTCGTTGCGAGAAACTCCGGCCGTTCGAGCCGTCCGCAACATCACGCCCTCGGTGGTGAATATCCGCAGCGAAAAAACCGTGACCGCCGACAGCGTACTCTACGCGACTCGAGGTGGACAGAAAGTCGCCGGGATGGGGACCGGAGTGGTCATCGATCGTCGCGGCTACATTGTCACCAACTACCACGTCATCGCCGGTGTCGATTGGCTCAGGGTCACGCTCTCCGACGGAGGCGTCCACACCGCACGGATCGTCTCATTCGACCGTCAAGCCGATCTGGCCATCATCAAAGTCGACGCCGGACACCCGCTGCCCGAAATGCCCCTGGGCACCTCCAGTGACCTCATGCTCGCCGAAACCGTCTTTGCCATTGGCAATGCCTACGGTTACGAGGACACCATCACCTGCGGCATCGTCAGTGCCTTGCACCGCGAGGTGGAAGTCAACAAAACGCAGACCTATCACAACCTCATTCAAACCGACGCCAGCATCAATCCGGGCAACAGCGGTGGACCACTTATCAACCTCGAAGGACATGTCGTGGGCATCAACGTGGCAATTCGAGCCGGAGCACAACGGATCGGGTTTGCCATTCCCATCGATGACGCCCGACGCGTCATCGCCAAACTCATCGCCATCGAACGCTTGACTCAGGCATGGCACGGACTCCAAACCACCGACGACAAGCAGGGTACTCGACAACAACTGGTCGTCACCGGAACCGACACCGACAGCCCGGCCGCTGCCGCCGGATTGAAGATCGGTGACGTGATCGTCCGCTCAGGGCAGATACCAATTGTCGATCGAGTCGATCTCGAACGGTCTTTCCTGGATCACAAGTCCGGGACCACAGCCGAGTTGACGATCGTGCGAAACGGCAAGACGACCGACGTCTCACTGATGCTCTCGCAACGCCAGGCCGCTGAAACCGCCGGCCTCAACGACTCTGCCCAACAGACCTGGCAGGCCATCGGCCTGAAACTCGAAGTCGTCAAAACCCAGGAGCTCGAGAAACGACACGGCCACCAAGTGCTCGAACACTACCGTGGCGGGCTGCGAGTCACCGAAGTCCGTGACAAGGGGCCTGCCGCTTCGCACGGGATCCAAAACGGTGATGTGCTCGTGGGGCTGCACGAATGGGAAACCGTCAACCTCGACAACGTCCGATGGGTTCTCGATCATCCCGAACTGCGCAAGTTCAACCCGGTCAAGTTCTACGTGCTCAGGGGTCGCGAAACTCTCTTCGGACACCTGCCGATCGAATCGGCCACCCGCTGACTGATACGACCCAACCCGGTCGCATCCCACGTGAACACAGTCGCCGGGACCAACCCGTGTCCGATGATCAACCGTACAACCCCGCCACGTTTCGCCCGGGCGGTGAATTCGACTTGATCGACTGGATCAGGCAACGGTCCGGCTCCCATCACAGGCTCGAAGTCGGGATCGGCGACGATGCGGCCGAGATCGCCTGGCCCGAACCCCAAAACCAACTCGTGGCCGTCGACATGCTGGTCGAAGGCGTCCATTTCGACCTGGAGCAGGCGACCCCCGAACAGGTCGGCCGCAAGGCCCTGGCCGTCAATCTCAGTGACATCGCCGCCATGGCCGGTCGACCCGTCGCCGCCGTCGTCTCGTTCGCTTTGCCCCGAGGCCGAGCCACGGAACTCGGGAAACGCATCTACGAAGGCCTGGCACGACTCGCCGATTCCCTGGACGTGGCCCTCGCTGGAGGCGATACCACTGTCACCGATGGACCACTGGTCATCAGCGTCACCGTGATTGGGACGCCAAGCACCGGCGGCAGTGTACTCAGAAATGGAGCACAACCCGGCGATCGACTGCTGGTCACCGGCTGCCTGGGCTTCAGTCGCGAAGGACATCACTTGGACTTCACGCCGCGACTGAGCGAAGCCGCTGCACTGCAGAATTCCGGAGGCCTTCACGCGATGATCGATATCAGCGACGGACTGGCCGCCGACTTGCATCACGTGCTCAGAGCCAGCGGTGTGGGAGCGAAATTGTGGGCGGATCGGATTCCCGTCAGAGACCCTGCACCGTCCACAGGCACCTCTGACGACCCCCGTACACCCCTGGAGCATGCGATCTCCGACGGCGAAGACTTCGAATTGCTGGCCGCCGTCGCACCCGATGCCGCAGCAACGTTGCTCGCCAAACCACACTGCGAAACTCGATTGTCCGATATCGGTGTCGTCGTCCAGGGACACTCCGCCGAACTGCTCATGCCGGACGGACAGCTCGTCGTTCTGCCGCCACTGGGGTACGAACACCAGCTCGATTAGTACTCGCGACGCTGTCGCGACGACGGGATGTCGAGCCGCTGGCGGTACTTGGTCACCGTGCGGCGAGCCAGCTTGAAGCCCTGAGCCGCCAGGGCGTCAACCAACGCGTCATCCGACAAGGGCCGAAACTTGTTTTCGTTGTCGATGATCTCTTTCATCTTCAACCGGATGATCTCCCACGCCACGTCCTCGCCCGTCGACGTCGTCGTGCCGCCGCCGAAAAACGACCGCAGAGCAAACAGGCCGCGAGGCGTCTGCAACCACTTGCCATCGACCGCACGAGACACCGTGGTCACGTGACGCCCGACCACGTCGGCCACCTGCTGCATCTTCAACGGCACGATCGCCTCGGGACCATCAACCAGAAACGCTGACTGACGATCGACGATCGCCTGTGCCACAATCCGCACCGTCTCGCCACGCTGCTCAATCGCCTCCATCAACCACTTCGCCGATTCGATCTTCTGCTTGAGATACTCGCGGGTTGGCTTGTCCGCTCCCGAACCTTTCAATAACAACGTTTGGTAATGTCGACTCAACCGCAGTCGTGGCTGAGTCTCCGACTCCGACTCGACCACCCAGCGACCACTCTCGGCCAACTCGACACGCAGATCCGCCTTCACCGAACGTACCACTGCACTCTCGAATCGACGGCCGGGAAAAGGATCGAGATGCCTCAACACCTCCGCACCCGCCTGGATCATCTCGATCGAATACCCCGTCTTCTTATGGATGTGTGGCAATCGATTGCCTGCCAGTTCGTCTAGATGGCCGGTGATCAAGGTCGTCAAGATTTCCTTCAACGGAGTCGTTTCGGTCAACTGCAACAACAGGCACTCGCGTACATCACTGGCACCCACGCCACGAGGATCCAATTGCTGGATCCGGGCCAGGACCTCCAATGACACCGACTCGGAAATCGGGCGACCGTAGACTTGGACAATATCCTCCAACGGCATCGGCAGACGGCCGTTGCGGTCGAGATGACTGATCACGTACTCGCCGAAAGCTTTCTCTTGAATCTCGAGTTCGATCAGACCCCATTGTTCGAGCAAATGGTCGAGCAACGACGGAGACCGCGAAACTATGTTGGCCATCGCATCGTGGTACCGCTCGCCCGCTTCCGACACGCGGTTCGATGAAATTCGAGCCGATTGGAAGACGTTGTCTTCGGGCCAGTCGCCAACCAACTCGGCCAACCGCTCGAAATCCTCCTCGCCGTTGCTCTCACCGTCGACCACCAACTCCTGCTGCTCAACCTCAACCTCAACCTCAACCTCAACCGAACTGTCCGACTCGACCTGCCCCTCAACCTCCGACGACGACTCGCCCTCGTCTGCCTGCTCCGACTCACCATCCTCCAATGTCACGTTCTCCGACTTCTCCTGCTCGATCCGTGCCTCCAACTCCTCACGCTGCATCTGCAGAATCTCCATCGACTGGATCATCCGCGGAGCCAGCTTCATCTGCTGGCTCATCTGCTGGCCCATCCGCAGGTTCTGAGAGAACTGCATTGCCATGATGGGGGGGCCGGGTGGAGACAGGTGAGACGAGAAACGAGAGAGCGTTGAACGGTATCAGAACTGTTGGCGGCCTCGCATGGCGTCGGCGAGCATTTCGCGGTTGGCGAATTCCAGAACGCTGCCGCTGGCAATGCCTCGAGCCAACCGGGTGATCTGGAGATTGAGTGGTTCGAGGAGATTCGAGAGGTACAGTGCGGTGCCGTCGCCTTCGAGTGTCGGGTTGGTCGCCATCACCACCTCCGTCACACCATCCTCGCGAACCCGCCGCAACAACGGCTCGATCCGTAACTGCTCGGGTCCCATTCCAGACAGCGGAGCCAGAGCCCCACCCAGGACATGGTAGACACCCTCGTAGACGCCGGCGGCTTCCAGCGACACGATGTCTCGAGCCTGCTCGACCACGCACACCACCTGGCGACTGCGACGCGAGTCGCGACAAATGGCACACAACTCGTCTTCGGTCAAATTAAAACAGACCGCACAGAACCGGATCGACTCCTTCACCTGCCGAATCGCGTCGGCCAAGCCGGTTGCCTCGTCGGCAGGAGTGGCGAGTACATGATGAGCCAACCGCTCGGCACTCTTACGACCAATTCCAGGCAGCTTGGCAAACTCGTTGATCAGGCGACCCACCGATTCGCCGTAGGGATGATCGGTCGTCTCGAACGTCTGGCGGGCCATCGTCGGAATTCTCGCTGTCGTGCCAAAGACACTCAGGCCGTTGGCGAGTTGCCATCGCTGAGCTGGGACATAGCCTCCGACAGACCCGGCATGTCCAGGCCACCGGCCAACTGGTTCATTTCCGCCGCCGCCGCCTCACGAGCCTTCTCCATCGCCTGGTTCGTCGCGACCACCACCAGGTCCTCAAGCATCTCACAGTCGCCTCCAGTAACCAGTGTCTCGGCAATCGTGCACGACAACACCTTCTGGTGACCCGACACCTCCACACGCACCATCCCGCCACCTGATGTGCCCGTCACCCGGACACGACCCAGCTTCTCCTGCATCTCGCCAACCATGCCCTTCATCTCAGACGCCTGTTTCATCAGAGACGCCAGATCACCCAAACCCTTGAACATCGCGAAACCTCTCCTGATCCTCAACTCGAAATCACTCGGACCGATTCGGCCGATTGACCGGGACCACCCGCTGCAATGTGGCTCCGAATATGTTTTCAACCTCTTCGACCATCGGATCCGTCACACGCAACGACTCATCTGTTTCAACCACAGACTCGTCCGAAACCGACTCGGCTTTCGCTTCTTCGACAATGAACCGTACCTGGATCACAACGCCAGTCACGTCTTGCAGTAACTGCGCCAGACGACGCATCTCCTCCGGACGCTCACAAAAACGCCGGTGGAAATCATATTCCGCAGCAAAGATCAGATCCAGACGGCTTGGTCCGGAAATTGCCACACGGTCGACTTGCTCAACGTGGTCACGTAACAAGCCACTGATCCGACCAGTCACCTCGCTCCAAATCCGCTGCTCACGACCAGCCTCGAATCGCGTCCGCTCGACTGGTGGCTCGACTGGTGGCTCGACTGGTGGTTCGACTGGTGGTTCGACTGGTGGTTCGACTGGTGGTTCGACTGGTGGTTCGACAGGTGGCTCGACAGGTGGTTCGACAGGTGGCTCGACAGGTGGCTCGACAGGTGGCTCGACAGGTGGCTCGACAGGTGGCTCGACAGGTGGCTCGACAGGTGGCTCGACAGGTGGCTCG
>CAVOEV010000130.1:0-12799 GCA_963694825.1 Planctomycetota bacterium | reverse complement strand
CTCGGAATTATTGATCTTGCGACCAAACAACGCCACGCGAGCACCGTACTTCTGAGCCTCGTGGATCAACTGAAACGCATCGAGCGTAGTGCCCGCCGATCCACCCAGGATGCCAATCACCAGGCCGGGATCGTAATGGACCAGCTCCTCGGTCGCAGCCGGACCGTGGTAGACCATCTTCAGGAACAACGGTCGAGCCGACCGGGTGACGCCGGCAAGAGTGCGAGCGATCAGGTCGTTGATGAAGCCGGGCAACAGGTCCGCAGTCACGCAATCCTTCAGATTCGGGTCGAACACCTCCAGGAAATGCCGGAACCCCTTCCGCTCGGCCTCGTCACGAAACACGCCGTACGCCTCGATCGTCTCGAGATCCAGATCGCGGTCGTTGGTGAAAGTAACCGAGTAGAGTCCGAGATCAGCGCCCGAGGTGCGTTCGTCGGTCTCGCAATCCAGATGACCACACTGGATGTGGTCGATCGAAGCCGTGCGGTACGGCTTCGATGCCGATTCGTGAATCCGACCGCCACGCACAACATGAATGTCGGTCGTGTCGTTGGCTCGAACCGCCGGAGTCACTTCGCTGTTGTCGAACAACCGCTCGCCAATCGTCAACTCCTCGTTCGTCGAGGCCGACATCAACATGATGTCCACCAAACCGCCACTGACGATTTCCCGCATCATGTCGCGGTACTCGGCCAACGATCGGAACTTCCACTCCACGTCGTGACGCTCCGGAGACCGTCCCGGTGCACCCATGCCAAACGCCATGTCCGCGTCCTTGGCGTCGGCCAGAATGAACTCGCGACTGCCCGATGGATCCAAGGCGATCGCCGACAACTTGCGGTCCAAGGACTTGGTGCTGAATTCGGTCATCTGGAAATATCTTTGAAAAAATAATACGGACGACGTCGGCCGAAATCGTCCGACGACGCTGCCAATGGACTACTCCGAAAGTGCCGACATCACCTGGTCGGTGATCGCCGAAACCAGGTCCTCGGATGGGGCAGATGAACCGGCGGCGGCGGTAGCGGCGGTGGTAGCGGCGGCGGCGGTGGACGTTGACGCCTGCTGCAGGTAGCCGGGGAACGACGGAGCCGGGGCGAAGGCCTTCTGAGTCGGCGGCTGGCCACCGTAGCCCTCGACGAAGGACGTGTTGCCACACAGGTCGCAATCGGGTTTGTGGAACCGAGGATCGTCGAATCCGAGTTTCTGCTTCAGCTCCAGCAGTTCTCGTGCCTCACGCTCGTCGAAATAGTTCACGTTGCCCAACTGCTTGGCCAACAACAGAATCCGGCAATACGCGTCCAGAATCTCTGTCTTCCAATACGCATCGACCAGGTCCTTGCCAAAACTGACCGTGCCATGGCTGGCCAGGATGATCGTGTTGGTTCCCTCAAGAAACGGGATCACCGTGTCCGCAAACGACTGTCCACCGGGAGTTTCGTACGGAGCCAGCGGCACCTCGCCCATGAACACCTCGACCTCGGGCAAGACACACTGAGGAATCGGCTCGCCGGCGACGGCGAATGCGGTAGCGTGAGGTGGATGGCAGTGCACGACGGCTCGGACGTCGGGACGCTGCTTCATGATCGTCAGATGCAACAACACCTCGCTGGTCCGCTTGCGACGACCGGCAATCTGGTTCCCATCCAGATCCACCGCACAAATGTCCTCGGGCTCCATGAACCCCTTGCAGATCATCGTCGGCGAACACAGCACCTCGTTCTCACCAACCCGGATCGAGATGTTCCCGTCGTTGGCCGCGGCGAATCCCTTGTTGTAAACCCGACGCCCGATCTCACAGATCTCCTCCTTCAACGCCCGATCATGAATACCTCGTCCCCATTGTGTCTCGGTCATCGCTGATCCCTTCTGATATTGACTAGTCAGTTCGAAAAAACGTTGTTGAAAAATGCACTCAGTTCAGGTCGATCGTGTCGAGAATTGCAGCGTTGTAGGCATCCAGTGGCTTGGAGTCCGGCAGGAACGGATTCGACGCCTCGGGCCCCTCGGCCACCGCGATCATCGCTCCAAGCCCCGCACGCTGCTCGTCAAGCAACACCAGCGGCTCGCCACGACCACCCGGCTTGCCGGCAAGTCCGTCGGCCGAAAACGGGACGGCAATCAACCACGTGGCACCATCCAAACTCGGGTGACACGCCGACAGCGTCACGTTGCCAATCACCTCGGCGACACGCATCAACTGACCCTCCACGTAAACAGTGTCTCGAATCGCATCGGTTCGCTTTCGTTCAATGACTTCACGATGGCCAATCCTCGGGCACCCGAGGCGACTCGGCTGCCAGGCAGGTCTCGACAATCTGACGCGACTGCCAGGCTCCAGTCGCCAACGGACACGCCACCACCAGGTTGGCTCCCAGTCGCACCAGCAACCCGGCCGCTTCCTCGGCATCCCGCACCACCACCGCTCGTACCTGCGATCGACGGTTGGCCAGGCAGGCAAGACGATGAGGCTCTCGAGACAACACCACCACGCCAGACCCCTCGACACTCGAAAGACGCTCGCACACGCGAGACACCGCCAACTCGATCCCCTCGGACCGCTCCGAAACCAAACCACGCAGCTCCGCGACATCCGAACCCACCAGCAACAGCAGCCAACCCGGCTCCGACTGACCGTCCGAACCGCATCCCAGTTGGCCGACTTCCAAATCGACAGTGACCAACAACTCGTGCCGAGCAATCAACTCGCGAGCCGTTGGTGTCAGGATCGATGACTTCCGGATACGCAACTGACGCGTCTCGGACGTGATCCGCTCGGACAACATCTCGCCAGTCACAATTCGCTCGACACACTCAACCTCATCGCCACCGCCCGCAACGACTGGCTGCACAGATGTGCCTGCCTCGCCGACACCGCCCGACATGTCGTCCGCCAGCCGACGCTCGACTGCGACGACGATCTGTTCGATGAGATTCGCGTCGGGGATGGTCATGAGTTGATGACCCCGATAATGGCCCAGCGGGCCGGAGCGTTGTCGGATCCGAGCATGCGGCGGACCGATCGGCCGTCACTGGTCAACAACACGCGGTCTCCAGTCCGGCTGCTCACCGCATCAATCACCACCATCGGGTCTCCCTCGGCAGCCGACACAGCATCGAGTGGCTGTACCAGGACCAGGCGCTCGGCCTCGAGCGAGACGTGCTTGACGGTGGCCGTGGCACGGCCGATGACGCGACCCCAACGCATCAGTTGCTCCCCGAAGACGCGATCAAGGACGAACGCCGCTGTCGAGTGAACGTCAATGGGTTGGTCACGCCTTCGCCAGTCGGAGTGGCAATCGTGAACGAAAGGTACCCCTCACCGCCCAGGCCCAATCCTGCCATGCTCGGACCGTTCTTGATAAACAGAGTCGTGTTCATCGCGCGGTCCATTTCGGCCATCCTGCCAATGTCACGCGAATGAATCAGGCCGGTGTGGCCGTAACCGTGCTCGGCCGCCAATGCCAACTCGATCCCCTCCGATGCGTCCCGACAACGGACAAACGGCAGACACGGCATCATCTGCTCCTCGGGAACAAACGGGTTGTCCGTCGACGTTTCGCCGAACAGGATCTGAGTGCCAACTGGAACCTTGACCCCGATCCGCTCGGCCAAAACCTCGGCGTCGGCACCAATCAAATCGCGGTTCAACACGTGGTGACCGCCGGGCTCGGTCGGAGCGGAAAAGGCGACCGAGGCCATCTGGTCCATCTGGTCCGGTGTCAGCTGGTAGCCACCGCTCCTGGCAACCGACTCGAGTAACTCGTCGAAAATCGATTCGACCGCGAACACCTCCTTCTCGCCAATACAAAGCAGGTTGTTGTCGTAGGCAGCCCCCTGGACGATCGACGACGCCGCGTTGCTCAGATCGGCCGTTTCGTCGACGACGACCGGAGGATTTCCCGGGCCGGCGACGATCGCTCGCTTGCGACTGGCCAACGCCGCTCGAGCCACTCCCGGGCCTCCCGTGACGACCAGCAATTTCACTCCCCGATGCTCGAAAATCTCGCCGGCCGTCTCCAAAGTCGGCTCGCTGACAATCGTGACCAGGTTCTCGACACCGATCGCTTCATGAATCGCACGGTTGAATCGCCTCACACCCTCGCAGGCGATCCGAGCACCCGACGGATGAGGGTTGACGACCAGAGTATTCCCCGATGCCACCATGTTCACGACGTTGCCGGCCAGAGTGGGCAGGGAGTGAGTCACCGGGGTGATGACGCCGATGACGCCAAACGGAGCGTACTCGGTGATGGTCAGACCATTGTCACCGGACATCGCGTCGCAACGCAGAAACTCGGTGCCGGGAACCAACTTGATGATCTGCAACTTCTCGATCTTGTGGTCCAAACGGCCAATCCGAGTCTCCTCGAACTCGGCTCGACCCAACTCGTCACTCTGCATCGAACAGATGCGGACCACGCAGGCGATCGCACGGGCCCGGTCCTCGATCGTCTTGCCCTGCAACTGAATAAATGCCCGATTCGCCGCGTCCACCGCGTCGTCAACCTTCGTGAAAACGCCCCAGTCGCCGTCGGCCGACGTCTCCTCACTCAAACCCGCACTCGACCGACTTGGAGTCTGGTTGCCCAGTTGCGACAGAACCTCTTCCACCACGGTACGTACGGCCTGTTCGTTAGCTTGGATCATCAGTTCACCTCAGTTCTTTTAGTTGGCAGTCAGGTTGGATTCGCTTGGCTTGGTCTGCAGTTACCTCGACGTTCTGACGACGGGGCCGGTGGCTGGTTTGATGGGTTCTCAACACACGTCAGTTGGGGACGGGCACCAGCCGGTTGCCGACGTGGACCTGGTCGACGATGCCCACGATGGCGGCGTCGATCGGCAGAGTCTTTGTCTGGTCGGTGAAACGGGCACTCGAACCCTGGACACACAACACCACCTCGCCCTCGCCGGCACCAACGGTGTCGACGACGATGAACGTGCGTCCGGTTGTCTTCAGTTTCGCTCGAGTCTTCTCGTCGATCCGCAATGGCTCAACGATCAACAGCTTCTGGCCAATCATCGATTCGACCTTCTGGCTCGAAACGATGCTGCCGGTGATCTTTGCTATGAACATCGCCGCCGGTCTCCACAACCTCTTCGAGTTTCAGACTCCTTCGCCCAACAACTCGGCCGCCTGCCGAGCCACAATCAACTCCTCGTTCGTCGGAACCACCCAAGTCGCTACCTGGCTCCCCGACAACGTGATCTCGAATTCACTCTCCCCCACGCCCGCAGCCGATTCATTCGCCACCTCGTCAATCTCCAATCCGCACCACCGCATTCCCTCACACACCCGGCTGCGGATCCCCACACTGTTCTCTCCAATGCCACCGGTGAAAACCACCATCTCGCAGCCACCAAGGACGGCCATCTGCTGAGCCAGATAGCCCCGGATCGCGGCGACAAAATGATCGACCGCCAGGATCGCTCCGGAATGACCCTCGGCAGCAGCCTGTTCGAGATCCCTCAAGTCTCCGCTGAGACCGCTGAGACCCAACAGGCCGCTTCGGGTGGCAAGATCGTCGAGAAGCTCGTCGAGTCCCCGGCCGGTGGCTCGCATCAGGACCGGTAAGGCAAATGGGTCGAAGTCGCCGACTCGGTTGTTGTGAGGCAATCCGCTCTGAGGACTCATCCCCATGCTCGCAGCACGCGAAACTCCCGAATCAATCGCAGCCAACGAACTGCTACCACCCAGATGACAGGAAATCAGCTTCAGATCGTCCCGACCAGTCAACTCGGACATCCGAGTCGCTATGTAACGGTGGCTGGCACCGTGGTAACCCCAGCGACGCACTCCGTACTGCTGCCACTCGGCCGGAACAGCGTACACCCGCTGCGACTCGGCAATCGTCTCGTGGAAACCCGTCTCCAAAGACGCCACGAGAGGAATTTTCGGGAAGGCACTTTGCAGCTGACGCATCGCCGCGACGTAGGGAGGATTGTGGGCCGGAGCCACATCGGACAGCGAATCCATTCGATCCAGCAAGATGTCATCCACAAGACGGACACCCGAAAGTTCCGCGGCGAAGACCGCCTTGAAACCAATCGCCGATATCTCCTCGATTACCGACAAACAGCCTTGCTGGGGATCCACCAACGCGTCCAGGCAAATGCCCACCGCGACCGCATGATCCGACACCGTCGACGTCGACTCCAACACGCTCGCATCGGATCCCGAAACCGCAGTGATCTCGATCGACACGCGACTGGACTCCTCGCCAATGCGATCGATCGCACCGCGAGCCAGTTGACGTTCACCGTCGAGATCGTACAGCCGAAACTTGAAGCTGGTCGACCCGAGATTGGCGACAAGGACTTTCATGGTTCGTTCCTTCAAACCTCCGGAATCCCAATCAAGACAAAAACATCTCGATCAGCCCGTCGGCCGGTCGAGGAATGACGTGAGCAGACACGAGTTCGCCGGCGTCTGCGGCCGCCTGAGACCCTGCGTCCACCGCCGCCTTCACACTGCCCGTGTCGCCTTCGACCACCGCTGTGATCCAGCCGCCTCCCAACGTCACTTTGCCGGCGATTACCACGTTGGCTGCCTTGACCATCGCGTCGGAAGCGACTGTATGAGCCACCACGCCGCGAGTCTCTACCAGTCCGATCGATTCACCACTCATGAGACTGCCTCTCTTCTTTGAGTCCGATTGGAAATCTCTGACAGCCTCCACATGGAGACTCATCAGGAACCATCACACGCTGCCGGAATGCGAACAGCCAAACCCGAACCATTCGCCTTGGACACGCTCGATGCATCCGGCCTACCAGGCCGACTTCAGTCGGAACCGGGCAACATCGAAACGAGTTCATCGTGAGGTCGAGGAATCACCTGGACACTGACGACCTCGCCGACCTTGCTCGCGGCACTCGCACCCGCGTCAACAGCCGCCTTGACTGCCGCCACGTCGCCAACCAAGAAGCCGGTCACCAGGCCGCCACCGACCTGACGCCATCCACGCATCTCGACGTTCGCCGCCTTCAGACTCGCGTCGCATGCCTCGATCAGGCCCACAAGCCCACGAGTCTCGATCATTCCCAATGCTTCCATTTTCTTCGCCATCTCTCAGGTCTCCTACTTCCTAACCCAGGGGGGGGGTAATCACGGTATTCTGCAAACGGCAACACGCCGCTCGACTCAATACTCCTCGTCTCAGCTCAATACAGGATTCCCGCGACAATTCACGAGATCCCAGAATGTTGTTTCGTGTTCGCTCGTTTCAATGACAGGCACACTCTGCCGCTTTCTGCAGCAACACCCGGTCTGCTGCCGACAGGTTCACCGCGTTTCCCTCGTCCGTGTCGATGTGGACCTCCAGACGAATCTCCTCGCCCGCACGCACCACCAAACCTTCCAGCACACTCGTGCAACCGGACGACTCGATTCGCAATTGCATCGCCTCGCCCGCTTCGACTCCGTAATGAATCAAGTCCGATGGACCCATGTGGACGTGACGCATCGCACGGATCAGACCCGATTCCAACTCGACCGATCCATGTGGCCCCACCAGCAGACATCCCGGAGTGCCCTCGAGGTCGCCGCTGATTCGCACCGGCAGGTCCAGGCCCAAAAAGATGCCGTCCGTCAGAGACAACTCGACCTGAGTCGCACCGCGGCATGGGCCCAGCACGCGGACTTCCGGGAGCATCCGACGACGTGGACCGACGACGGCGACCGTCTGCCGAGCCGCAAAATAACCGGACTGGTACAACTCCCGATCCACCTCCAACTCGGCTCCAGGACCGTACAACAACTCAAGATGCTCGGGCGACAAATGGACGTGACGAGCCGATACGTTGACGATCAGCGGGTTCGGAGCGGCACCATCACACGGTGCCGCGACCGCTGGCGACGATTCCGTCGATGATCCCTGACTCAAGGCCGCACGCACCAAGGCCTCGATCTCAACCCGAGACACGTCGGCCAGAGAATCTGCTGCTGGACTCATCACGCTCATGGAATCAACCCCGTTATCTCAACATCCTCTGTTGACTCGACAGACCCGGAATCCAACACGTCGGCTGGCTCCAGATCGACAACCGTCAAACCCACGCCCGCAGACTCGATCTTGTCGCGCCACTCATGACTGATCCCACCGTCGACCACCATGTGGTCGACATCCTCCAGAGAACACAAACGGGCCAAAGCCGCATGACCCAGCTTCCCGCTGTCGGTCACCACGATCACCTCCTCGGCCGATGACATCATCGCTCGCTCGGTCTCGACCAACAGCGCGTTGCTGTTGAACAAACCCCGCTCGGTGATTCCGCCAACACTCATGATCAACCTCCGAGCATGCACGTGACCCAATGCCTCAACCGCCAATGCCCCCAAAGCCACGCCCGTCTTGGGATAGACGAATCCACCAATCTGAATCAGCTCGATCTTCGGCTGGTTCAACAGCACGTTGACGATCGGTAACGAATTGGTCACCACCTGCAACGACTTCCCCTGCAAATGCTTCGCCACCTCCAATGTCGTTGTCCCACCATCCAATAACACCGTTTCGCCCGAATGGATCATCTCCGAGACCGTCTTGGCCACCAGCTGCTTCTGCGCTCGAGCCTTGTGACGACGCTCGTCAAAATCCGTCAACGACTCGCCAACATAAGCCGCGCCACCTCGTGTCCTGCGAATCTGCCCACTCCTGTCAAGACACTCCAAATCACGCCGAATCGTCGACTCGCTGACACCCACCTCAGACACAAGATCCTGCAATGCAGAAAAACCCTGCATTTCCACTATTTCAAGAATGCAACTCCGCCGTTGATCAACAAGCATCTTGCGATCCCTGACCATGACTGTGACTTGTTATTACCCATCTTCACACATGCTGGAGGACGAATCAATCATATTCAGTCAGTTTCCTTCATATTGTTCCGTCACCAAGATTGAGCGGGGTAGGAGCAGGATGGCATGCGTCGTGACGAAAGACCCGGGCCCGGTCAGTCGATCAGCAATCGACCGTCGACAAGGCTCAATCGACCGTCAGCCAGTAACCCGATCGCCTCGGGATACGCTTCACACTCGGCCTCGAACACTCGATCAGCCAGGCTCTCGGGCGAATCGTCGCCCAACACCGGCACCGTCTTCTGCAGGATGATCGGTCCGTGGTCATACTGGTTGTCGACCAGATGCACGCTGCACCCACTGACCCGCACCCCCCGCTCGATCGCGGCCCGGTGCACACGCTCACCATAGAACCCCTGCCCACAAAAGGCGGGAATCAAGGACGGGTGAATATTGAGTACCCTCAACCCAAAATCCTCGGGCACCTCGACCAGCGACAGAAACCCGGCCAGCACAACCAGGTCGGCCCCCGCATCACGACACACTCCAAACGCCGCGTCGCTCCAGTCGCCGGCCGACGCGTAGTCCCGCCTCTCCAAAACCGTCGTCTTCAACCCCGCCTCCGCAGCTCTCTCGATCCCACCCGCCTCCTCGCGATCGGTCACCACCACCGCCACCTCCGCCCTCAACTCACCCCGACCAACCGCACCAAGCAGGTTGACCAGCGTCCGACCGCCTCCGGACAGAAACACAGCCAACCGCACCGGGCGATCCAATGGTCCAAGCAACCTCTGCACGCCTACGTCTCCTCCAACAAACCGTCAACTTCCGTTTCACTCACTCCCGCCACCCCGTCCTCACCCGCCACCCCATCCTCAGCAACATCCCAATCGAGCGATTCGGGCACGTTGGCCAAGCGACCTGCACGTCGTTGACGATCCTCGATTCGGTTCTTCCAGACAAACCAACCGATCGGCAGGCCGAAAGCGACCAGCCCGATGGCCAACATCAATGGCAACGACCGATCGAGTCCTCCTTCGGGCACAGGCGACCAGTCGAGCGTACCACCGAGCACCAACGGAGCAAACCGGTAGGCGTCGCCAGCCGGGTATCCGTACATCTTGAAAAAATACCCGCTGCCCGACACACCGTCGATCGCCACCGGCCGGTCGGCCGCCTGCAGTCGAGCGACTTCCTCCAGCAGACTCGCGGGTACCGATGTCACAACTAATACGACTGGGTGCTGCTGGCCGTCGGCCGTGAACAACCACACCTCGTACAACACTTCGATCCCGAAATCATTCTCACCGGCAGGCATCTCGACCACCCGACGCACGTGCCCCCGGACCGTCAACGGCTTGCCCAGGTAAACCGCGGGTCGACCGACGTTGTTGTACAGGTCCACGAATACGGGAAACTCGTCGACCGGCAAACGACGCGTCGCCGCGTCCTTCGACGCCTCCCGACGCGATGACAAAAATCGCGACGCCGCCGCTCGCAATTTCGCTCCATCCACTCGACGAGCATGATCCAGCACCCGGTAATACGACTCGGCCTCCGTCGCCCGGATCCCCCGAGAAATCAAACTGCCGCCAGGAACCAGCACCGGCCGAAACACCGCCGGATCCAACTCTACCGACTCGGACTCGGACTCGGACTCGGACTCGGACTCGGACTCGGACAACTCCAACGACCCAGCGGCCCCGGCACCAAGGCCGACAAGAACGACCATGGCGATTGCAAGTTTCAACATGGATGCCAAAGGACGAGGCAAGGGGACCAGTCAAGGAGAGGAGTTCAGGGGACAAGAATAAACCAACCGGGACGCCGGCATCCTAGCCGCCACCACTTTGACAGACAACGGGCCAAGGAAAGGTCTCGACCTCGATCCACACCTTGTGCTAGTTTTCTCGCTCGTCGACCGAATCCTCTCGACCGACACACTCGTGTCCTTCCCGAGGACGAACGGCAAGGAGGCCGTTGTGAGCTGGGGACAATCGTTCAAGCCGTCGCCAAAACCATCATCCGATCGATCTTCGAATCCGCACGATGCGGCCTCGGACGGCAACGAACCGATAAGCGAGATGAAAGTCCAGATTCGCTGGCTGATCCGGCGGGACATGCCCGAGGTGATGGAGATCGAACAGTCGAGTTTCCAGCAGCCGTGGACCGAAGAAGATTTTCTCGGACACCTGCGACAACGCAACTGCATCGGCATGGTCGCCGAATACAACCAGCAGATCGTCGGATTCATGATCTACGAACTGCACAAGGCACGACTCCAATTGCTCAACTTCGCCACCAGCGCCGACCTGAGACGACTTGGGATCGGACTGCAAATGGTCACCAAACTCGTCGACAAACTCTCGCAACAACGCCGCCAGGAAATCCTGCTGGAAGTCCGTGAATCCAATCTCGCTGCACAACTCTTCTTCAAGGCTCAGGACTTCCAGGCCTTCCGAGTCATGAGAGCCCATTACGACGACACGACCGAAGACGCCTACGTGATGCGGTTCCGTATCCACGAACACGTCGCCGAAACCGTCGCCTTTCAGCCGCACAATCGTATCGCCTTCTTCGACGACGCGGCCTGATCCATAGAGATCCCGCCGGCAGACTGGCACCTCACGCGCCAGCCAGTATCCTGCTCGGGATGAACCTCGACACCGGTCGCGATACGATCGTGCTCGAAGGGGTCCGAGTCCACAACCTCAAGGACCTCTCGCTAGAGATCCCTCTACACCAACTGGTCGTCGTCACCGGCATCAGCGGGTCGGGCAAAAGCAGCTTGGTGTTCGACACCCTGGCGCTCGAAGGCCAACGCCGCTACATCGAAACTCTCTCGCCCGCCGCCCGAGGACGACTCGATCGACTCGATCGACCCGACGCGGATCGCATCGAACGAGTCCCACCCACAATCGCCATTCGACAATCCGCTCAACGGGCCGGAGCACGCGAAACGGTCGCCACGGCGACCGAAATCAGCGAACTGCTCAACCTGCTGTTCGCGAGAATCGGAACGATCGTCTGCCCCGAATGCCAGCTCGCCGTCGAATCCTCAACGGCCCAGTCCATCGCCGAAACACTCGATCAGAATTTCGATGGCCGACGAGTCCAGGTGGCGTTCGAAGTCTCCGCTTACGAACCCGATCCCGCACAACAACGACCGCGATTGGCCGAAGACGGATTCCGCCGACTCGCTGTCAGCGACACCGACTCCCCAAACCGCTCGATCGTTGACCTCGACCAAGCCTACGATCAACATCTCGACTCCGCCTGGGTCATACTCGATCGACTTCAAATCGGCCAAGTCGATCTCGGCCGGATCCAGGACAGCGTGCAACAGGCCCTGGGATGCGGCGAAGGCCACTGCCTGCTGCTGTGCCAACCGTACGACGACTCGCCGACGACGATCACCATCGATGGGACACAGTGGATCGTCACACCCCGGTCGACCGGAACGGCCTGCAACAGCTGCCAACGACGATTCGCAAAGATCGAACCGCGACTCTTCAGCTTCCATAGCCCGCTCGGTGCCTGCCCCGACTGCCGAGGCTTCGGTAGCATCTCGGGCTTCTCGTTCCAGAAACTCGTCCCCGACACCAACAAGAGCCTCCGCGAAGGAGCCATCGCCGCCTGGACCACTCCAGCCTACTCGCACGAACTCGACGAACTGCTCGAACTGGCACCCGATTACCAGATCCCCGTCGATATCCCTTTCTCGGAACTCACACCCCAACACCTCGAACTGATCGCTCGAGGTGTTCCCGAACGAAACTTCGGAGGACTCGACGGGTTCTTCGATTGGCTCCATCGACACCGGTACAAGCTGCCCGTCCGAGTCTTTCTCAGTCGCTGGCGAACCTACGACACCTGCACCAGCTGCCAAGGAACCAGGCTGCAACCCGATGCACTGGCCGTTCACCTGCCGAAGCACGTTGACCAGACGACTCCGACAATCGATCAATGGACCCGGAAAAGTGTGGCCGAGCTGAAACA
>CAVOEV010000129.1:0-12823 GCA_963694825.1 Planctomycetota bacterium | reverse complement strand
GCCTTCCACGTCGTGCCCGACGAGAAGGCACGCGTGCTGGCCGATGCCGAAGGGGTGCAGGTGCGACGGTACGATGTGATCTACGAGATCATCGACCACATCAAGCTGGCACTCGAAGGTTTGCTGGTTCCCGAGGATGTCGAGGTGTCGACCGGTCGGGCGGTTGTGTTGCAGACGTTCCACATCAGCCGGTTCGGGACCATCGCCGGATCTCGTGTGCTCAATGGCACTATCACGCGTAACGATCGCATTCGCGTGATTCGCAACCAGACCGTGCTCAACGACTACCCCATAGGCTCGCTGCGAAGTGTGAAGGACGATGTTCGAGAGGTTCGCCGCGGAATGGAGTGCGGCATCCGGCTCGAAGGATTCAACGACATCAAGGAGGGCGACGAGTTACAGGCCTTCCGGATCGACCAAGTCAAACGGACTCTCGAGTGATATGACTTCCCGCCGCCTCGCTCGCATGGCTCAGGCCATTCGCGAATCGGTCAGCTCGGCGATTCTCTTCGAATTGAAGGATCCCCGGGTGCAGGACGTGACCGTCGTCGGAGTCGACGTCGCGGGTGACTTGCGCTCGGCCCATGTGAGAGTGACAGTTCGCGGCGACGAAAAGGCTCAGGCACTCTCGCTCCACGGGTTGCGTTCGGCTCGAGGCTTTCTGCAATCGAAGATTGGTGCCCGGCTCGAAACTCGATACATCCCTGTCCTCGAATTCTCGCTCGATGATCAAGGGCGACAGCACCTCGAAGCAGCTCGATTGCTGTCGGAACTTGAACAGGAACAGGAACAGGAACAGGAACAGGAACAGGAACAGGAACAGGAACAGGAACAGGAACAGGAACAGGTCTCGGCGGCTGAGAATTCTCGAGAATTGTCTGCCGAGGACTGAGTTGTTGGTCTGAGCCAATTTGCCCCCGCCCACATTCCAGAACAATCGTCACGCATCCATGGCAGCAGCGAAGCAAAACAAGGCCCCAGGCCGACAGGAATCTATCCGCCGTATCCTCGGATCGCTCGAGAAACGTTACGGTGCGATCTACCGCGAGCCCGACGAGCAACCGATGCTCGAGACGCTGATCTATGCGATCTGCCTCGAGAACAGCACGTTTGCCGAGGCCTCGACGTATTGTGGCCGGATCGAAACACTGTTTCACGATTTCAACGAGGCTCGAGTCAGCAGCATCACCGAGCTGTCGCGGATCTTCCAGAAGTCGCCGGTGGCCGAAATTAAGGCATACTGTTTTCGGCACCTGCTGACTCATGTCTTCGAGTTGTTCTACGCCTTCGATTTCGATTCGCTGCTGCTTAAGAGCAACGAGCAGGCCAATCGGTTGCTGAGGCGTGTTCCGGAGCTGAGCCAATTTGCTCGCAACCATACGGTGAAGCAATGCATGGATGTGCATCTGCTGCCAGTGGACGACCGGATGCGAGATGCCCTGGCGTGGCTCGGAATGGGAACCGTCGGCCAAACGCCTCAAAGAACCGGATCGGCTCTGAAGACTGACGTTCGCAAAGGCGACGCCGATCGGTTCTGCGGGCTGGTCCGCTGTTTGGCGACCGATCCCAAGGCGATCAAGATCATGGTCGCCGACATCGACGAGACGGAGGGGATCGGTTTCGAGTTGTCCACGACAGTCGAACGGCTCAAGAGTCTCTTCGTCGAAATCGACACGCGTAAACCCAAGCCGGCAGCGAAGAAAACAACGGCCACCAAGAAAGCGGCCAAGACGAACGAGTAAGAAAGTGAGCAAGAGGGCGGGTCTGAAGGCGTCGCCGCGTCGGTAGCATTGCAGTGGGGAGGAGCGAGCCACTTCGGTTGACCTCGGCGTAGTCGCGTTGGCTTTCAGTGGTTACAATGCGCCGAGCGTTTCCGAGGTCTTGCTTGACGAGCGGAGTGTCGATGGCAGGACGGGTTTTGGCAGGGACAGACCGATGACCCGATCGTTTTTCGTGGCGTTGCTGTTGCCGTCCATCGTGATGGCTCAATCGACTTCTCGCCATCTGGCCGATGGGTCAAAGACGGAGCCGAAGCCGGGTTACCAGCAACAGGTGACCGACGATCCGGCCGGTCACTTGGATCCCAAGCGATTGAAGAGTCCCCAGCCCGGTTCGGGCCGATCGATGGCTCGGGCCTGGTACATGACCGGTCGTTACCGGATTGCCAAGGGCAATTTCAAGGGTGGTTTGGTCGCTTTCAAAAAGGCGGTCGAGCAGGATCCGTCACAGGTAGCGATTTACCGCGAGATGGTCCAAGTGGCTTTGCGACTCAACCGGGTCGACGAAGCGGTCGGTTATGCTCAGAAAGCCATTTCACTCAACCCCGACGACTACGAGTTGCTGCGTTGGCTTTCGGGTCAGATGATCCGTCAGAGGAAGTTGCCCGAGGCGGTCCAGTTGCTCGAGATCGCTCGCAAGTCGAAATCGATCGATCGCAAGTCGGCGATTTTCGTTCACGTGATGCGGGATCTGGGCTTGATTTACGCGGGGACGGGCCGAGTGACGTCGGCTTCGGATTGTCTGGAGGTGGTGTTTCTCGCCTTGAAGGATCCGGCCGGTTACGGTTTGAACGAGCGTTCCAGGCGAGCATTGATGGCGAATCCGGCCACGTCATTCGAGCGAATGGGCGAGGTGTTTTTGGCGGCAAAGCGAACGGACTTGGCGGTCGAGGCGTTCGAGCTGTCGGCCAAACGCGGCCAGGGCAACGCTGCGACTCTCGGCTTCAACCTCTCCCGCGTCCACGTCCAGACCGGCCAGTACAAACGGGCCCTCGAGCAACTGCAGACCTATTTCGACAAGAAGCAGACGTCGAAGGGCCGTGCTGCCTACGAGTTGTTGGGCCGGATCTACAAGGGGCTAGAACGGTCTGACGACCTGACCGGTCAACTTGAACAGCTTGCCGCAAACGACCCCAACAATGCGTCCTTGAAGATCTTCCTGGCCGACCAGTACGTGGTGGCCGAGGATTTTGTTCGGGCGCGAGCGATGTACGAGCAGGGATTGGTGAAGGCGAATCCGGTTGATCGCGAGGCGGCTCATTGGGGTTTGGCGGTGTTGCATCGCCGTGGTGGGCGTGCTTCGGAGTTGCTCGAATCACTCGGGCTGGCCGTCGACTCCCGTGGTGACGTCAAGCGGCTTGATGTGGAACTCAAGGCGATCGCCGCCCAAAAGCGGCTGTCGGAGAAGGTGTTGTCGGAAGCCTCGAAGCAGGCATCCGACGACCGGGTCCAGGCTCCCTTTGTACGGCGGCTGGTGGCCGCTCGACTGGCGATTCAACTCGAGCAGAACAAGTCGGCGGTGAGTTTGTTGGGGTGGGCGTTGGCGGCCGAAAAACCGGCACAGGAAGTCAAGGACCGGATGCTGCTGGACCAACTTCGTCGCCACGTCGAAGATCTGGCTCGGGCGTTGATGCTCAAGGAACAATACGATCCGGCGATCGTGTTGTTGCGGACCGCCGCCGACGACCGAGCGATGGGTAACTTCAAGCCCCAGTTTCTCTTTCAACTCTCTCAGGCCTACGAATTCGGTGATCGGACCGCCGAGGCTCTGGCGGTGATCGGAGAGGCGAGGCGGACGAGCAACCATCCGCTGCTGCATTACCAGGAGGCGTGGATCCATTACCATGCTCACCAGTGGGACAAGGCCATATCGATGTTCCAGAAGGTGATCGAGCAGTTTCCCGAAGACACGAGTATTGTGCGTCGCTGCCAGTTCTCGCTCTCGAACATCTACGTCGAGCAGGGTGACATTCGCAAGGGCGAGCAGGTGTTGGAGAAGGTCTTTGCCAAGGATCCCGAGAACATCTCGGTCAACAACGATCTGGGTTATCTTTACGCTGACCAAGGCAAGAATCTGGAGCAGGCCGAAAAGATGATCCGCAAGGCCTTGAAGGCCGAACCGGACAATTCGGCCTACCAGGACAGCATGGGTTGGGTGCTCTACAAACTCGGTCGCTACGACGAGGCTCTCAAGTTTCTCAAGAAGGCGTCGGCCGACCGGGAGGGCGAAGACCCCACGATTCTCGAGCATCTCGGGGATTGTTTCGACAAGCTCGAGCAGCAGAAGCGGGCGATAGAGAACTGGAAACGGGCTGTGGAGTTGGCTCGAAAAGACAAGCGTCCGGACGAAAAGCTGGTCGGGCGGCTTGTCGAGAAACTCAAGGCCGCGGGCGAAGTCGTCAAGCCCGGCAAGGCACCCAAGAAAAAGTAGCAGGGATCACGCAGACGGTTGAGCAGGCCTCTTCCTGTTGCGGACACGGGGTGCGGACGAGCGGAGAGCGTCATGGCAGGGCATTCGCACTGGGCTGGAATCAAGCACAAGAAGGGCTTGGCCGACAAGAAACGCGGCAAGCTGTTCGGCAAGCTGAGTCGAGCGATCATCGTGGCCGCTCAGGCCGGTGGCGGCGACCCCGATGCCAATCTCACACTGAGATACGCCGTCGATCGGGCTCGCAAGTCGAGCATGCCCAAGGACAATATCGAGCGGGCGATTCAGAAGGGATGCGGGACCGACGGAGCCGACAACTTCACCGAGATTGTCTACGAGGGGTATGGTGCGGCGGGGGTGGCGGTGTTGTGTGTGGCCTTGACCGACAACCGTAACCGGACGGCAGGTGAGGTGAGAAAGATCTTCGAAGTCGCAGGCGGCAATCTTGGCAGCACCGGCTGCGTTGCCTGGATGTTCGACCGCAAGGGGCTGTTCACGATCGACAAGTCGATCGTTGACGAGGAGACTCTGTTCGAATTGGCTCTGGAAGCCGGAGCCGACGATGTCGTGGACCTGGGTGGCATGTACCAGCTGAGGTCATCGATCGAGTCCTACCTGGGGGTGTTGGATGCGTTGCGGGAGGCGGAGATCGAGATCGAGGTGTCCGAGATGGCTCATGTACCTCAGACGACCGTCGAACTGGATGTGTCCAGCAGCAGGAAGGTGTTGAATCTGCTCGAGGCCCTTGAGGATCAGGACGACATGCAGAGTGTGACGGCGAACTTTGATATTCCCGACGAGATCATGGTCGAGGTGGTCGGCTGATGCCGCGTGATCCTGTGCTGCGAGGCCCTGGCCCCGGCGAGTTGTCGCCCGATTCCGAAGAGGGTGTGTCGAGTGGTGCGTCAGCGGAAGGCGAGGATGTCGGCTTCGATGTGGACGACGGGCAGTTGGACGAGAGTCTGCGGCCTCAGACTCTCGATGACGTGGTCGGCCAGAGCAAGGTGGTGGAGCGTCTGAGGATCGTGCTCGAGGCCGCTCGACGCCGCGGCGATCCACTCTCACACCTGCTCCTGGACGGACCACCTGGCATCGGCAAGACGACGCTGGCGACGGTGTTGCCGCGGGAACTGGGAGTGGATGTGCAGATCACCTCGGGGCCATCTCTGAGTGCTCCGAAGGATCTGCTGCCCTACCTGACCAATGCCAGTCGCGGTTCGGTGTTGTTCATCGACGAGATCCACCGGTTGCCTCCGACGGTCGAAGAGTTTCTTTACCCGGCGATGGAGGATTTCCGGATCGACATCACACTGGGCGAAGGGCTCAATGCTCGCACCATCAACATGACCCTGGAGCCCTTCACGTTGATTGGCGCGACCACTCGCAGCGGGATGTTGACGGCACCGTTGCGAGATCGATTCGTCAACCGCGAGCATCTCGATTTTTACGGCATCGAGGACGTGACGGAGATTGTCCGCAGAAACGCGAAGAGGTTGAAGGCTCGATTGGAGACCGGAGCTGCGGTCGCGATTGCTCGTCGCAGCCGGGGTGTGCCTCGCAAGGCCAACAACCTGCTTCGCTGGATCCGAGATTTCGCCGATGCGGGCGGTCACACGGCGATCACAGACGAGTTGGCCGACGCGGCGTTGAAGATGCTCGAGGTCGATGAGTTGGGACTCGACAGCCTCGATCGCAAGTACCTGCAGACCTTGGCGTGTGTATTCGGAGGCGGGCCGGCGGGGATGCAGGCGATCGCGCACAGCATGAACACGGCCGGTGAGACGATCGAGGACGAGGTCGAGCCATTTTTGCTGAGAGTAGGTTTTGTGCAGAGGACGCCTCGAGGCCGGATGATCACCGCCGCCGCGCTGACTCACCTGAACCTGACGCTCGACGGAGAACCCGACGAGTCACAGCGGCAGTTGTTTAAGTAGCACGAGGGGTTCCGAGTCGTCCTTTGCGGGGCATCAGGGAGGACGTTTTGGTGAGAGAGTGTCCGAGGGTGGAGTGGTGACCGAATCGTGTTACGATTTCGACGTGGTGGTCGTCGGTGCCGGTCATGCCGGTTGCGAGGCGGCTCTGGCTGCCGCTCGAGTCGGCGCGCGGACTGCGCTTCTGACGATGAACTGCGACACGGTGGCTCAGCTGAGCTGCAATCCTGCGATCGGGGGGATTGCCAAGGGGCAGATCGTCCGAGAAATCGATGCCTTGGGCGGGTTGATGGGCGAAGTGATCGACGAGACCGGGCTACAGTTCCGCATGCTTAATCGTGGCAAGGGCCCGGCCATGCACAGTCCCAGGGCCCAGGCCGACAAGAAGGCCTACCAGTTTGCGATGAAATTACGAGTCGAGAACCAGCCCAACCTGGTGCTGAGGCAAGAGACAGTTGAAGGGTTGATGGTCGAGGAGGATGCGGGCGCGGGTGGGGGTGGTCGGATCCAGGGGGTCCGGGTACGAGGTGATGCGGTGTATCGTGCGGCGGCGGTGGTGGTGACGACCGGCACGTTTCTGAAGGCGGTGATGCACACCGGTGAGGCTCGCACGGCGGGCGGCCGGGCTGGCGAAGGCACGACCGGGACACTTTCGGATGATCTTCACCGACTGGGTTTCGAACTCCAGAGGTTCAAAACAGGCACTCCGCCGCGTCTGAACGGTCGCACCATCGATGTCTCGCAGCTCGAAGAACAACCCGGCGACCCGATTCCTCAACCCTTCAGCTTTCTCAACCGCTCGATCGACCGGCCTCAATTGTGTTGCTGGCTGACCGAGACCAACCCGGCCGCTCACCAGTTGATCCGAGACAATCTGCATCGGGCCCCGATCTACAGTGGCCAGATCGAATCGACCGGGCCCAGGTACTGCCCGTCGATCGAGGACAAGGTGGTGCGGTTTTCCGAGAAGCCGAGTCACCAGGTGTTTCTCGAACCCGAGGGGTGGGGGACTCGCGAAGTCTACTGCAACGGGATTTCGACCAGTCTGCCTCGCGACGTGCAGGACGAACTGATCCGAGGCATGCGTGGTCTGGAGCAGGCTGAGATCATGCGGTATGGGTATGCGGTCGAGTACGACTTTGCCACACCGACCCAACTCGATGCGACTCTCGAGACTCGCCGCGTCAGTGGACTTTACTTTGCCGGTCAATTGAATGGGACCACCGGTTACGAGGAAGCGGCCGGGCAGGGTTTGTTGGCCGGGGCCAATGCCGCGTTGAAGTTGTCCGGTCGAGACCCGTTGGTGCTCGATCGCAGCCAGGCCTACCTCGGGGTGCTCGTCGATGACCTGGTCACACGTGGTGTGGATGAGCCGTATCGCATGTTCACTTCGCGTGCCGAGTATCGACTGCTGTTGCGGCACGACAACGCCGATCGGCGGTTGACTCGGGTCGGACACCGAGTGGGGCTGGTGAATGACAGCCGGATGTCGCAATTCGAGAAGCATGAGTCGGAGGTCGAACGGGCCCAAGAGCGAGTCCGGACATTGCGACACGACGGCAAGTCGCTCGAACAGATTCTCAGACGTCCCGAGATTGACTGGGAGGGGCTGTGCGAAATATCGCCCGAGTTGTCTGCCGAGACGATTGATTTTCTGGCTGCCCAGCAGGTTGAGATCGAAACCAAGTACGCCGGTTATCTGAAGCGACAGGAGGCGTCGATCCGGCAGCAGCAGAAGACCGGCCACGTATCGATTGCCGCGACCTTCGACTACGACGCCGTGCCACAGCTGAGGCACGAGGCTCGGGAGAAGTTGGGTCGTGTGCGGCCTGCCAACATGGGCCAGGCCGGTCGGATCAGCGGAATCACTCCGGTGGACTTGGCCCTGTTGATGCTGTATTTGCAGCGGTCCGAGGCGGTTGATGCGGGCTGAGGGTGCGGTTGACAGTCCGAAGGGTGTGGCGGGTGTGGCGGGTGTGGCGGGTGTGGCGGGTGTGGCGGGCTGGGTAGATAGTGTGCGACGTTGACGGCAAGGAAGGTTGGAGGAGAAGGTCGGTATTGACCGACATCGGAAGATAGATACAATCGGCCGCTATGATAAGCAGGGTAAGCCTGACGTCTTGGGGAGGCGTTTTGGTTTACGGGGAATCAGGGCTATGGACTGGCCAGGCGTGTTGGCTCGGGTGAATCTGCACGAAGTGTCGAGACACGAATCGGGCTTCAGGCTCTTTCAACTCACACCCATTCAAGGATCGGATGGAATCTCATGAAGACAGTCTTCACGACCGGAGAAGCGGCCAAGGTCTGCAACGTATCGCAGCAGACGATCATTCGCTGTTTCGATTCAGGTCAACTCAAAGGGTTTCGCGTCCCGGGTTCGCGGTTCCGCCGCATCCCTCGAGACGTACTTTACCGTTTCATGAAGGACAACGGCATCCCGACTGACGCCTTGGAGAGTGGTCGGCGGCGGGCTTTGATTGTTGACGACGACGAGGAGTTGGTCGAGTTGATTCGTGACGTATTCGACGCCGACGGTCGCTTTGACGTCCGAGTAGCCAACAACGGTTTCGACGCCGGGATGCTGGTCAAGGAATACAAGCCGGACATCATAGTCTTGGACGTGATGTTGCCGGACATCAACGGCAAGGAAGTTTGTCAGCGAGTTCGAAGCGATTCGACTCTCGACGATGTTCGGATCATCTGCATCAGCGGTATGGTCGAAGCTGACAAGATCGACGACTTGAAGGAAGCGGGAGCGAACGAGTTCATGCAGAAGCCGTTCGAGGTGGACGTGTTGTTTTCCCACGTTTGCGGGTTGCTCGACATCGAGGTGCCTGCCTAGCTCCGAGCAGTCGTCCGGGCATCGATCAAGTGAGGCAAGTGGATCGAGTGGGGTGATTACGACTGCGATCGATTCGCGAGGTGTCTGCGATGGGCAGTGAGCCGGATTTTAACAGCTTGACACCTGACGCACAGAGGCTGGAGTCATTGGCCGAGTTTGCGGCTGGTGCGGGTCACGAGTTGAACAATCCCGTGGCGACGATCGTGGGCCGGGTGCAATTGTTGTTGCGAGACGAATCGGATCCGGCTCGTCGTCAGGCGTTGGAGACGATAGTCGGCCAAGCCTACCGCATCCGTGACATGATTGCCGACGTGATGCTGTTTGCTCGTCCCCCCGCCGCCGAGTTTTGCGAGACGGATCTGGTCGAGTTGGTTTCTGAGGCGATCGCGGGTGTCACGAAGGGTCTTCCTGATCGGGAAGGGCGAGTCGAGTGGGCTGGTGTCGGGCCGGTCTGGATCTTGGCCGACCCGGTTCAGTTGTCGGTGGTCGTCGCGGAGTTGTTGACGAATGCTCTGGAGGCGGACAGCGAGGGTGTGATTTCTGTGAGTGTTGATCCAGGCGACAGTGTGTTGCTGGAGATCCGCGACCACGGCCCGGGTCTTGACGAACGATCTCGTCGCCATCTGTTCGACCCGTTTTATTCAGGTCGACAGGCTGGCCGCGGTTTAGGTTTCGGGTTGCCGAAGTGCTGGCGGATCGTCACTCTGCAGGGAGGCCGAATCGAGGTCGAATCGAACCGGCCGACGGGACTGTGTGTTCGAGTCATCTGGCCTGCCACGGTCTGAGTTTGACGATCGCCACGGGGCCAGTGCGTGATGCTGCCTGAGAGACTTCCATTGTTGCTGGGATTGGCGTCGTCCGAGTCGTTGGGGGTCTGGAGCCTGTTGCCACCGTTGTTGGCGATCGGGTTGGCCGTGATCTTTCGTCGTGTCGGCTGGGCGTTGTGGATCGGTCTTATGGCCGGTGCGTTGATCGTGGCCGGTGGCGACGTGATTCGGGCGACTGAGGCGTTGTTTCGCGACTACCTGGTGGGTGATTCTCAGAGTGTCGAGTCGCACGGCCTGATCCTGGTCTTCACGACGTTGTTGGGGACGATGGTCGGAGTCATCACTCGCAACGGTTCGATCGAGGCATTGATTGCCCGGTTGATTCGCCCGGGTTCTCAGCGTCGGCACGGCCAGCAGTTGACCTGCGGTCTGGGCCTGTGTGTTTTCTTCGACGATTACGCGAACACGTTGGTGGTGGGGTCGGCGATGCGTCCGATCACGGATCGGCTGAAGATTTCTCGCGAGAAGCTCGCCTTTCTGATCGACGCCACGGCTGCACCGGTTGCCGGCCTGGCGTTGATATCGACCTGGGTCGCCTTCGAGGTTGGTCAGATTGAAGAGGCCTACCGACTGGAAACGGGCGAGCAGGTGAACGCCTACTGGTTGTTTGTCCAGACGATTCCCTATCGGTTCTATTCGATCCTTTTGTTGGTGTTTGTCTGGACGGTGGCGCGCAGCGGCCGCGATTTTGGTTCGATGGCTCGAGCCGAGCAGCGAGTGGTGTCGACCGGTGCGGTGTCGCGTCCGGGCAGTCGGGCGGCGGTGGCGATTGACGAGTTGCCTGAGGGCATCGAGCGCCGCGGCCTGATCAGAAACGCCCTGGTGCCGTTGGCCGGGCTGATCGTGGTGCTGGTCTACGGACTGTGCGTGTACGGTGGCGACGCGGCCTTGATGGTAATGCTTGTGGCGTCGGCTTTGGCGTCGTTGGCGAGTGTCCTGATGACATTGGGCACCGGTGCCATCTCGGCCCGGCAGACGCTGATCGGCTGGTACCGAGGCGGATTCAGCATGTTCGGTGCGTTGTGGATACTGGTCCTGGCGTGGGGTTTGGGAGCGGTCTGTGGCAAGGATGCATTGGGCACGGGGACGTACTTGGCCGAGTTGGCTGGTCCGAGTCTACCGGTCGAGTTGATGCCGGCTCTTTCGTTCGTCCTGGCTGGCGGCATTGCGTTTGCGACCGGCAGCTCGTTTTCGACGATGACGTTGCTGATCCCGATTTCGGTCGGGATGACCTGGAATCTGCTGGATGTGCCGGTGGTTGACGATCCGGTGATGCTGGGTTCCCTGGGCGCGGTGCTGGCGGGGGCCATTTTCGGAGACCATTGCTCGCCGATTTCCGACACCACGGTTCTTTCGTCGGCTGCCGCCGGCTGCGACCACCTGGATCATGTCTCGACTCAGGCCCCCTACGCGTTCGTGATCGCCACGCTGGCCTTGCTGGTCGGCTACATCCCGATCGGCTGGGGAGTCCCGGTGTGGATCTGCCTGCCGGTCGGATTGGTCGCGGCGGTGGCCATTCCCCTGGTCGTGGGTCGGATTCCGTTCGAGGAAGACGAAGCGGGTGATCAGGCGGGCGTGGTGTCCGAAACGGACTAGGGCCTGGCCGGCCAGCTGCAACGGCCTGCTAGGACCGCTTCATCCGTCAGTCTCGGACTAACCGGCCTCGCTTGCCAGGATTCCGGCCGTAAACTCGACCCCAATCCCCTCGACTGCCATCGCTTCGGTTAGATTCGAATCCAGTGTCCGCGGAATGTCCGAGGTGTTGTACCGAGAGTTAAGTTTTGATCGAGAGTGTGATGAGCAGTACGAAAAGGCTGACAGGCATTTTCACTCCGAATCTAGTCCCAATGGACGAGCGGGGTGAGATCAACGAATCGGAACTCAGGCGTTACGTCGATTGGTTGATCGAGCGGGGTGTACACGGCCTGTATCCGAACGGTTCGACGGGCGAGTTCACTCGGTTCACGGTCGAAGAGCGGCGTCGGATTGTCGAGATCATTGCCGACCAGGTGGATGGCCGGGTTCCGATTCTGGCCGGAGCGGCGGAGGCGAATGTTCGCGAGACGATCGCCGCGTGCGAGTACTACCACGAGTTGGGGGTGCGGGCGGTGGCGATTGTGGCTCCGTTCTACTACCAGCTGGGTCCCGAGGCGGTTTATGCTTACTTCCGCGAGATTGCCCGCAACACTCCGGTCGATGTGACGCTGTACAACATTCCCATGTTTGCGTCTCCGATTGACGTCGCGACAGTTTGCCGTTTGGCTGAGGAGTGCGACAAGGTGGTGGCGATAAAGGATTCCAGCGGCGATCTGCCTCACATGATCCGCATGATCGAGGCGGTGCGACCGCTTCGTCCCGAGTTCTCGTTTCTGACCGGCTGGGACGCCTCGTTGATGCTGATGCTGTTGGCCGGTTGTGACGGCGGGACCAACGCCAGTTCGGGCGTCGTGCCCGAAGTGACTCGAAAACTCTACGAACTGACCCAAGCCGGAAAACTCGACGAGGCCAGGCAGGTGCAGTACGCCCTGGTCAAGCTGTTCGACGCAATGATCCTGGGGCCCGAGTTCCCCGACGGTTTTCGGCTGGGAGCTTCGTTGCGAGGGTTTTGCATGGGGCAGGGGCGTCAGCCCAGCACTCGGGCTCAACGCAACGATCTCGAGGAACTCAGTTCGACTCTACAGAGCCTGTTGACCGAGCAGGGATGCGGGAACGAGCTGGCGATGGATTGCCAGGGATCTGGTGGTGGTTCTGGAGTGGATCCTGCGGACGTGACCGAGTTGGTCGAGACGATCCTGGGCGAGTTGAAGCGTCGCGGCGTGGCGTTGGTGTAAGCAGACGTGAGCCGTGTGACAGGGTCCGCAGCGGTTCGGCGGACAGGCCACTCGCCGGGGGCCGGGGGCCGGGGCGGAGAGCCAGTCCCTGGGTTAGGCTAGAGCGTTGCGATAGACGGCGGCTCCGGCTTCGAGTGCCTCGGCAATCCGGCCGGGGTCCTTGCCTCCGGCCTCGGCAAGATCCGG
>CAVOEV010000128.1:0-12843 GCA_963694825.1 Planctomycetota bacterium | reverse complement strand
GCACGGATCGGAATGGGTGAGTATCGAGGTGATGGAGTATTGGGAAGACGACGACCGCCAGCGGCGTGTCGATCTGTTGCAGGGCCTTGAGGTGTTCCTGGCAGCGATTCCAACCGGGTGAGGCCGTTGTGTTGAGTTGGCGGTAGTACTCGAGCGTCTCGTCACCCAGTTTGCCCGCAGCCCAACTCTTGTAGGTCAGTCGAGCCAACCGCGATCCCGACCACCAGGTTTCGGGCCGACCGCTCCATCGTGCCTGCTGCGATTCGATTGACCGGGGCACTCGGTCGGGTTGGCCGGTTGAGTTGTCGAGTCGAAACAGGCGGTCTTCGGCGTCATTGAGGACGAAGGTGTAGACGACCAGTGCAGGTTTGAGATGGCGGGCATAGCGTTGCCAGGTCCAGAGTGCGTCGGAGGTGTTGTGGCCACCGACGCCGAAGTTGTAGGCTTCGACCGGTTGTTTCAGCAGTGATTCGAGTCGATGTCCAATCCGTTCGACAAACGTATCGGCGTCGTGAACACCTTCGCCAAACGTGACCGAATCGCCCAGAAAGGCGATCCGCAGGGCTGGGGACCGTCCATCGGCCGATGGACGGATGTGCCCGTCACGAGTCACTCGTAATGGAAACTCAGGGCCTCGAAATCCGAGGGAATTGGTGGTGTGAGTCACGGTGCGGCGGGGTCCGAAGTAGCCTCGGGGATCCGATTCGTAGCGGAACCGGATCGATTCGGACGGCTTGTTCACATGGCGAATCCACCCATCCGGGTCGGGATCGCCGACGAGCATGAATTGAGACGGGAAGGAGTGGGCGGTGGGGAAGTGCGGCTGGAGTGTGAGCCACAGGACCAGTTCGGCAAGCAGCAGTGCAATGACCACGCCGAACAGTCCGACCAGCAGTCGGCGGCGTCCGGTTGTGGCGTTGCCAGTCGCGACGTTGTCTGCCGCAGTCGGATCATCAGCGGGCGAGTCGGTCATTGCGATTCTGTCGGCGCGAGCAGCGGCCTGAGTGTTTCGACAAGCTGACCTGCGATTCGCGAGTGCGTGCCTGGTGTGACGTGGACGATGTCGAGGAACAATTCGGAACCCGTGGTTTGGCCGAGTTCCTGATCGGTTTCTGGAGTGGCCCAGTTCTGCATGTGTGGAACGAGGTCCAGCAGCGGGACGTTTTGTCCCCGCGCGAAGCGGTGCAATTCGAACTGCCACGGCGTCCGTTCGTCACGGTCGTCGGTCACTTGGAACCGTTCGCACCACGAGATCAGCACGAGTCGGGCTTTGAGTTGGCGAGTGCGTTGGCGGATGCGAGTCAGCAGGCCGCGGTACTCGTTGGGCGACACGCGGGGTTTGGGTCTCCCGGTGGCGCGTGGGGTGGGAACGTGACCGAGTTGCCAGATGCGTCCGACGAGGTGGCTGGTGGCGAGCCAACCGGGGGGGGACAGGGCCGCGTGGTCCAGATCACTCTGGCCATCCCATTCCGCTCGGTCGTTGAAACCAAAGCAGGCCACCACCAGGTCGGGCTGGATCCGGGGCCCATCGACATCCAGTACTCGGAAGCCCTGGTACAGCGAGTACCCCGGGACTCCGGCATTGATGCATTCGAAGTGCCGATCCGCATACTGTTCGTTGAGCCGGTTCTCAGAATCGGCCACAAACGTCTCGTTGCAGCCGACTCCGTAACCAAAGGTGCACGAATCGCCCAGGAAGAGGATCCGGAATTCGCCGTCGGGCTTCGAGTCGGCCAGTTGGTGATCTTCGCGGAAGCCGAGCCCGTTCGAGATGACTCCGAAAAATGCACCTCGAGAATCCGGGTCCATGGCGGTATCGGTTTCGGGCAATCGGCTATTGGGGGCCAGTCGCCAGAACCGATCGGGGTCACTGACCAGCAGGTCGCTGAAACGATTGAGCTGCAGCTGTTTCAGTTCGTCGGTGTCCTGTAGGAAGCGGATCGAGACCGGTTCCGAGAGTGCGACTCGGACGACACACTCGGCGACAACGAGCATGCCGGCCAGGACCGCGGCTGCCAGAAGCAGGCGTCGGCCGGCGGATGTGCGACGGGTGCTGTCGTTCATGGTCGCTGGTGATTTGAGACGGGATGCCCAGGGCCCCTAGTCTATGCTATTGGCTGTCGGGATGGCCTATGCTCGAAATCCGTCATCCCGCACGCCAGCCAACACCGCAGCACCACCGCAGCACCACCAACAGGATCTCCGTGTGCCCAGAGACGGCAAACCGTTGCAAGTCGACAATCGTGTTGCGGCCGGCGTTCTGGTTTTGCTGGTATTGGCTGCGTACCTGCCGGGTTTCGGTGCGGGTTTCATCTGGGATGACGACGCACATGTCACTTCGAGCCGTCCGGTGGTCGAGTCATCGGGATTGTCATCGATCTGGTTGAAACCGGGCAGTGTGCCTCAGTACTACCCTTTGACTCACACCAGTTTCTGGATCGAGTACCGTCTTTGGGGTTCCGATCCCTTGGGCTACCACGCGGTGAACATTCTGTTGCACGCGGTATCGGCGGTGGTGTTGTGGCGAGTGTTGGTGGGGTTGGGAGTTCCGGGATCGTGGTTGGCGGCGGCACTGTTTGCGGTGCATCCGGTGCATGCCGAGAGCGTGGTGTGGATCAGCGAACGCAAGAACACTTTATCGGGTCTTTTCGCCCTGGCATCGACGTGGGCCTGGCTGGGTTGGTGGCGGTCTGGTGCGCGTCTGTTTCGAGGCCGCTGGTGGTTGGCGTTGTTGTTGTTTGCCGGTGCGTTGTTATCGAAGACGGTGACAGTGACATTGCCAGCGGCGTGGTTGGTCATGTGTTGGTGGCGTGTTGGTGGCATTGGTCGTCGCGAGTGGTCGAGCGTATTACCGATGTTGGTGTTGGCGTTGCCGATGGGGTTGATGACGATCTGGACCGAGCAGCACCACATTGCCGGGGGTCATCTGGACCTGGGTCTCTCTGCGGTCGATCGCCTGCTGGTTGCCGGCCGGGCGTTGTGGTTTTACGCCGGCAAGTTGTTTTGGCCATCCGAGCTGACCTTCATCTACTCTCGCTGGTCGATCGATTCGACGTCATTCACTGCTTGGGTCTATCCATTGGGTGTCGTGGCGCTAGTCGCCTTGTTGTGGCATCAGCGGTCACGTGTCGGCCGCGGCCCACTGGCGGCGGTGTTGCTGTTTGCCGGGACCCTGGTTCCAGCGCTGGGTTTCGTCGATGTCTACCCGATGCAGTTTTCGTTCGTCGCCGATCATTTCCAGTACCTGGCCAGCATACCCCTGTTGACGGCAGCGGCCTGGTTGATCGTCACCCGCTGGTACGCGACTCATGGCGGCGTCCTGGTGCTGGTATTGGTTGTCGTGAGTTTTTTCCATTCGCGTGTTTTCAGCGACTCGTTGACTCTTTGGAGCGACACGGTGAGCAAGAACCCGACGTCGGCGTTGGCATTGACCAGCCTGGGCAACGAGCTGGCGGCAGTCGGTTCGCACGAGTTGGCCGAGCGTCGGTATCGTGAGGCGATCCGGGTTGATCCGGAGTTCCCCGATGCCTGGGTGAACCTGTCGGTCGAGTTGCAGAGTCGAGGGCAACGGGACGAGGCATTGAGGGCGGCCATTTGGGCGGTCGAGTTGGCTCCGTGGCTGCCCAGGGCTCGAGTCAATCTGGCGTTGGGGCTTGGGGAGCGGGGACGCTACGATGAAGCGGTCCAACAGCTCGAGGCGGCAGTGGTCGGGGACGAAGAATTCGTCGAAGCGTGGGTTCATCTGGCCCGGTTCGAGTTGATCAGGAAGAACCAGTCCGGACTCGAACGAGCCATCGAAGGGCTCAGACGTCTCGATCCCCGCCTGGCAAGAGAGTTGGATCCGAGCCCATGAACATGGCATCCTCAACCGAGTCGTCAGCTGCCGGGTCGGCAGGTCGGAGCCGATGGCAGATGCGATTGCTGGCGGTCTCGTCGCCGGTGATGTTGATCGTGGTGCTGGAACTCGTCTGTCGCGTGACCGGATTGTTTCCCGACACCAGCAGTCGGTTGAACCCGGTTGGTTTTGAAGCAGGTACCAGTTTCTTTCCGGAATGGGACACCGAGTTGGCGTCCAAGTCGCGGGGTGGGACTCGACGAGTGTTCACCCTGGGCGGATCGTGCACTTTTGGATTCGGAGTCGACCGGCCGTTTGGCGTCTTGTTGTCCGAGTTGCCTGGCGAGGATGCGGGTCGTCTCGAGGTGATCAACGGGGGCTATCCGGCCTACGGCAGTCATCGCGTATTGGAGATTGCACGTCGAGCGGCCGAGTTTTCTCCGGATGTGTTTGTCGTCTACATGGGTCACAACGAGTTTCTCGAGGATGTTTTCTACGATCCCGAGGGGTTGGTGGCTCGGATGGAGCGTGCTGGGGAATTCGCACGCAGTCTTCGGGTGATCAACGGAGTGCGACGGTTGCTGGGGGAACCGACGACAACGGTGCACAGCCAGTTGCCGGCCGAGTTCTTTGGGAACGAGAATTACCCGTTGATCGGGTCGGGCGAGGTGATTCCGTTGCGGATGTCCTTGTTGCGCGAGCACGTGTTGGGGATTGTGGAGGCGGGTGAGCGAGTTGGGGCCAGGGTGATCATCTTGCCGGCCGTGCCCAACTTGTTGGCCCCACCGGGCGATTCAGTGCACGGGCCCGGAGTCGACTCCGGGTCGGCTCGACTTGGCGAATTGGCCCGCGTGGCGGATCGGCAGTTTGCAGAAAAGGACTGGGACGGGTTGGGTGCGACGTCGACCGAGTTGATCGCATTGGACGATCACTTTGCGATGTCTCATTTCTGGCGCGGTCTGAGCCTGTTGGGTCGGGGTCGGGTCGAGGAGGGACGGGCGGCGTTGATCGAGGCGAACCGACGCGATCGGCGAGGGACTCGGGCGAATCCGATGGTGACCGAAACTATTTGCCGTGCGGCGAATGAAGCGGGAGCGGTATTGGTGCGAGTGGACGAGTTGTTTGATCGCGAGTTGGAGGCGGAGTTCTGGAGGCTGTCTGCTGGAGGATCGCGGAAGTTGTTCCTCGATCACTGCCATCCGACTCAGGCAGGCCACCACCTGATCGCCCAAGCCGTGGCTCAACAACTGAAGCTCTGACCCGTTTGTTTCTTTTTAGGGTGTGGTTGTGGTTCGAAATTACGACGGGAATGACGTGCGGTTGGAAGACCGGGCTGGACGGTGGTTGCTGCTGGTGTTTCACCGGCATTTGACCTGACTGCCGTGTTGCGAACATCTGTTGCAGTTGCAGCAGGCTGCCGGTCAGATTGCACAGTTGCCATTGGACGTGATGGCGGTGACGTTTCAGTCGCAGGAGGTGGCTGCGGAGTATGTGGAGCGGACGGGTTGGCCGTGGCCGATGCTTGTTGATCCCGAGCGAGAGCTGTATTCCGCCTACTCGATGAAGCGAGGCAGTGTGTGGGCGATCCTGGGTCCTGCGTCGTGGTGGGGTTATCTGAAGTTGATTCTCCGAGGTCGTCGGGTGAGGTCGCCGGCGGGTGATGTATACCAGTTGGGCGGTGACGTGTTGATTGATCCATCGGGAACCGTCCGCCTGCATCACGTGACGCGGATCCCTGTCGATCGGCCTGATGTGGCTTCGATGTTGGAGTTGATTGGCGAGTGACATTGCGATCTTGGCGGAGATCCACCTCTTGGCAGCCGATCGTGGCAGGTGCTAGTCTCGAAGCACTCGGGCACCTCATCAGGACAACCACTCGCGTGCCACGTTTTCTGATTCTGTTGCCCTGTCTGTTGAGTGTGATGTTCGCGCCGGTTTTCGGTGACGACGTCGCCGAACTGGCGGAACGGGTCGACCGATTGATTGAGGCACGTCATGCGAGCGAGTCGGTGACAGCGGCGCCGGTGTCTGGCGATTCGGAGTACCTGCGGCGAGTGTATCTCGACCTGGGCGGCCGGATTCCTCGATCCACTCGGGTCCGCAAGTTCCTGGCGTCGCCGGATCCGGCCAAGCGTCGAGTTGTTGTCGACGAGTTGCTGGACAGTTCGTTGTACGTGGTCCATTTCTCGAACGTTTGGCGCAAGGCATTGTTGCCCGAGGCTGGTGCCGATCCTCAGGCCCGGGTCCTGGTCCCCGGTTTCGAAGCGTGGCTCAGGCAAAAGCTGGCCGATGACACCAGTTATGCGGCGATGGTCCGCGAGATCGTCACGGTCCCGCTGACTCGGACCGGAAACCTGCGTCAGTTGCAGCAGCCGGGCACCCGTCCGTCTCCGTTGGCTTTCTACCAGGCCAAGCAGATCAAGCCCGAGAATCTGGCAGCGAGCACGGCTCGGACCTTCCTGGGGATTCGGATCGAGTGTGCTCAGTGTCACGACCATCCGTTTGACGCATGGAAGCAGGGCGAGTTCTGGAGTTTCGCGGCATTTTTTGCGGGGATGCAACGTGAGGGTCGCGGCGGATTCCTGGCGGCGATCAGCGAGGTGACCGAGCGGCGTGAGTTACAGATTCCGGGGACGGACCTGAGTGTCGGGCCGATGTATCTCGACGGTTCGACGCCCGCCACAAAAGAGACTCGAGGTGCACGCCAGTTGTTGGCCGACTGGATGATCACATCGAGCAACCCGTATTTCGCTCGTGCGGCGGTCAATCGTCTATGGGCTCATCAGTTCGGCATCGGCCTGGTCGATCCTCCCGACGACTTCACATCGGACAATCCTGCGAGTCATCCGGATGTGTTGAATCTGCTGGCGACCGAGTTTGCTGCACATGGTTTCGACGTCCGTTTCATCCTGCGTGTTCTATCGGCGACCGCCGCATACGGACGCACGAGTCGTCTGACGGACCCATCGCAGGTCGACGCCCGTTTGTTTTCCAGGATGTCGGTCAAGGGTTTGTCTCCGGAGCAGATCTTCGACAGCCTGGCCCAGGCGACCGGTTACTTGCCGACGGCTGCGGACCGTCAGTTGTCGATCCCCGGCCGTGCGGGTTCAGTGCGGAGCGAGTTTTTGGAGTTGTTCCGCGACGAATCGACTCGGCCGACCGAGCAGCGGACAACAATCCTGCAGGCGTTGGCTTTGATGAACGGCAGTTTTGTATCGGACGCGACGAGTTTGGAGCGTAGTCGCACGTTGGCGGCGGTGGCCGAGTTCCCGTTGTTGGGGACGGCCGAGCGAATTGAGTCGTTGTACCTGGCGTCGTTGGGTCGTCGTCCGAGCAAGGCGGAGCAGTCGCGGCTGGTGGGTTATGTCGAGCGTGGGGGAGTCACGAGCGACGCGAACCAGGCGTTGGCGGATGTCTTCTGGTCGTTGTTGAACTCGAGCGAGTTCCTGTTGAATCATTAACCTGGAATCAGTCCAAGACGGGCTTGGCTAGGCGTTTCATGTCCTGTTTCTCTCGGATGTCACGTCGCGAGTGGTTGGCTGCATCGGCCGCCGGCGTTCTGGCGGCGCCGGCCTCGGGCTGGTTTGGCCAAGTGGCATCGGCCGCTGCGTCGAGTCGTCGTCGCAGTTGCATTTTGTTGTGGATGTCGGGAGGTCCGACTCAGACAGACACCTTCGACATGAAGCCCGACCATGCCAACGGTGGTCCATTCCGTCCATTGTTGACGACGGTACCCGGCCTCGAGTTTTCTCAGCATCTGCCTCGCCTGGCGATTCAGGCCGAGCACTTGGCGGTGTTGCGTTCGATGTCGACGAAGGAGGGTGACCATCAGCGTGCGACGTTCAAGATGCGAACCGGCTACCTGCCCCAGGGTCCGATCCACTACCCGACACTCGGCTCGATGCTCAGCAAGGAACTCAGCGACGGTGCATCCCCTTTACCGGGTTTCATCAGTGTGGCCCCGTACCGTTTTCTGAGTCCTGCGGCCTTCGGCCCGGGTTTCCTGGGTCCGGAGTATGCTCCGCTGGTGGTCGGCGACGGCAATCCGTTGCCGACGGCAGTCGGAGGCGTGCCAGGAGACGGATCCCAGGGACTGGGCGTCCGCAATCTGCAGCATGCTGTGGGACTGGACCGTCGTCGAGCCGACGCGCGGCTGGGTTTGCTCGATAAGTTGGAATCCGATTTCGGAGCTGAGCGACCGGATGTGCCGGCTCGCAGTCACCGCAGTGCGTACCGCCAGGCGGTGCGGATGATGCGATCCGAGTCGGTGTCGGCCTTCAAGCTGGACAGCGAACCCGCATCGCTTCGCGACGCCTACGGCCGCAGCCGATTCGGACAGGGTTGTTTGCTGGCTCGGCGACTGGTCGAGCGCGGCGTGCCGTTTGTTGAGGTGTCCCTGAATGGTGTGGACGGCCAGCAGCAGTTGGGCTGGGACACTCATCAAAACAACTTCGACACGGTCAAGAGTCTGAGCAGCACGCTGGATTCCGGCTGGGCGACCTTACTCGAGGACTTACAGCTGCGTGGTTTATTGGAAACGACGCTGGTGATCTGGATGGGCGAATTCGGGCGGACTCCGACGATCAATTCGAACCAGGGCCGCGACCATTTCCCTGGTGCCTGGACGACGGTCCTGGCTGGTGGTGGTGTGCGAGGCGGCCAGGTGGTGGGTCGCACGAGTGCGGATGGTGGCGAGGTGTCGGATCGACCGATTTCGACGGGCGACCTGATGGCGACGGTGTGTGGTGCTTTGGGAGTTGATGCTCAGAGGCAGAACATGTCGAACGTCGGTCGACCGATCCGGTTGGTGGATCCCGAGTCGAGCGTGGTTGAGGGTGTGCTGTAGGGACTGGCACCCAGCGGCCCAGGGCGTCTGGCGAGCCAGTCCTTTAGAAGTCTTTGCGGCTGACGTAGAGGCAGGTGAGTGCGAGCATGACGACCAGGAAGGCTCCGTTGCTGACGAGTGGAGTCATGAAATCGATCTCGATCTGATCGGCTTTCAGGTCCTTGTTGTTGCCGGTGACTGTCACCGTGTCGTCTTCTTCGAACAGTCGAGCGATGACGGTGTTGAGTTCACCGGGTTTGGGGAAGATGGTGTAGATGGGCAGCAGTGCGTAGCGGTAGACGGCCTGGAGTGTCGAGAGTGGCGGGTCGTGGAGTTTGACCTGGTTGAAGTCGGGCAGCGAGTAGCTGGTGACTCGCATGAACAGGTCACCGACGAGCAGTCGGTTCTGGCTGTCGAAGGCCAGGGCATGGACGTCTCCGGAGATCGTTGAGTCGGAGACAGTCTGTCCGGTTGTGGCATCGATCAGCCAGGCTTCGGACTTGTGCGAGACGACTGCCAGGAACCGGCCATCGGGCGATGCGACGGCCTGGCGGGGTTTACTTGGTCCACCGGGTATCGTGGTTCCGGTCGGTTCGAGGGTTTGTGAGTCGAGCAAGCGGTAGTCGCCGTCGGCGAGAGCAACGAGCAGTCGTCCTTGGGCGGCGACGACCAGTGCGGCTTCGTCGGTTTCGAGGTCGCGAGTTGTTCCGGGCGAGTAGGTGAGTTTGCCGTTGTCGTTACCGGGTTCCAGCACGATCAGTTCCCCGTCGGTGAAGACGATGACATTCCCGGTGGTGGAATCGATGGTGGCATCGAAGGGGTGCCGCCACTTGGTCATTTCGGGGTCGGTGGTTGGAACAAATTCCCCGCCTCCCTGTCCCAGCGTGAAGTCGAGCCCCAGCCATTTCCGCGACGTTTCGATTTTTTCGGGGTCACCGACAAACACGTCGATTCCCTGCAGGCCGACGGCGAGGATTTCGGAGTTTGGCGAGAGGAGCAGGTTGCGTGGTCCGGTGTTTGCTCGCGTGCCTCCACGGCGAGCCCAGTCGTCGTCGTTTCGGGCGACGAACAGTCGAGCCGGTCCGTTTCCGGGCATGGGGAAAGCGATGTTCTGTGTCAGTGCAACCAGGCGGTTGTTCTTGCGGTCGTAGTGAGTGCCGACAAACGGGAACCCGGCCTGCATTCTCATGGCGACTCGTGCGAAGGGCGGCATGCCCGGGTTCTGTTGTTCGGTCTCGGCGAACACGTGTTCCCAGTCCTGAGTGGTGTTGGACCAGGCGTAGACATTGCCCATCATGTTGATTGCCAGCGGTCCATGTTCGGTGGCGACGATCGATTGGACGGTTGCGGGTCGGACATCGAAGCCTTCGATCCAATCCTTGGCTGTTCCGACGACAAAGCAGAGGAACCAGAAGACGACGACCATCACGACCGAGATGATTGGGCCGCGGTAGACGACTCCGGTGGCGGCCGAGACCGAGTAGTACAGCACGAACAGGAACAGGTAGACGGGGATACTGAGCAACAACCCGTTGCTCCAGACACCGAGTCTGAGCCCGATGATCGCCCACATCCCGACGATCAGAAATGCGGCATTGACCATTGTGAAGGCACAGCCGCCGAAGAACTTCGACAGGAACAGCAGGGATCTGGAGACCGGTTTCGAGAGCAACAGATCGATCGCTCCGCCCTCGTACATCCTCGGCACAATCGGAGCGGTGACCACGATGGCGATCAGTGTTCCGATGACCGAGACGAACACGAAGATGAAGACCTGCAGCAGTCCGTTGATGCCTTTTTCGAGTTCGTCCTGGCTCAGCGTGACGTCGCGGACCAGGGTGAAGCCGACGTAGGTCACGTTGACCACCTGGCTGGGACTGGGGCGGATGTTATCGGGGAGAGCGGCTTCGAGGGTGAGTCGATTGAGGCGGAGTTGTTCGAGTGGTTTGAGTTCCGGTTGGTTGTTTGCGGCACGAGTGGCGAGTTCCTGGCCCTCCTCGGAGAGCGACTCGCTGGGAACCTGGATCTCGCCAGCGAAATCGGGTTCTTTGAGTTGATCGTCGAGCTGGCTCCTGATGTCACTGAACAGGCTGACCTTGGCTCTCCGTTCGGTTGTGTTTTCGTCGAACGTGAGGAGTTCTTTTTTCAGGTCGTCTTCGAGTCGATCCCGAATTCGTCGGGTCGGGCTATCGACATCGACATCGGCATCGCGAAGCCTGGCGGCCAGCGATTCCATGTCGATGACATCCTGGTTGTTGATGCCGGTTCTGAGTGCATCTGTGACGGAGAACCCGGCGAGCAGTCCGAGGAACAGTGTGATGAGGATGATCAGCACCCAGAGGATTTTGGATGCGAAGGCTTCGCGGAACGAGTCCTTGATAACCGCCAGGTAGGCTCTCATGAGTCACCTCCTGTCGCGCCCCGCACAAGTCTGAGGAAGGCCTCTTCGAGCGTCAGTTTTTGGCGTGAGATCGAGACAACACTAAGTTGTCGTTCTCGGGCGGCATCGATCAGTCGATCGATATCGTCCTGGTTGATGCCGGCCAGTGTCACTTTCCAGCGTGTTTCTCCGGTTTGTTCGCGGGTGCTGTTGTCGTCGGGCAGCAGGTCAGTAATGGCTTGTGTGTCGCCATCGAGTTCGAGCATCACGTCGGCCGTTTCGGAGTCTCCGGCGAGGTTGGTGACTTCGGCGACCGGTCCGATCTTCAGCACTTCGCCGCGGAAGAGGATAGCGACTCGGTCGCAGACCAATTCGATTTCCTGTAGCAGGTGGCTATTGAGGAAGATGGTTTTGCCTTGGCTCTTGAGTTGATTGAGCACATCGCGGATTTCGGACCGTCCGACCGGGTCGACTCCATCGGTGGGTTCATCGAGCACGAGCACATCGGGTCTGTGGAGCATGGCCTGTGCCAACCCGAGTCGTTGGAGCATGCCTTTGGAGTACTTGGTGACGTTGGTTTTTCCCCAGTCGGCGAGTCCGACGGTATCGAGCAGTTCGCCTCGTCTTCGTCGGACTTCGGCGACGGAGAGGCCGCTGAGGCTACCGTAGAATTCGAGCGTGGAGTTGCCTGTGAGGTGTTTGGGAATGCGGTGTCCTTCGGGCAGGTAGCCGACTCGTTGTCGTCCTGCTCTGCGACCGGCCGGTTCACCCAGCAGCGAGGCATCGCCGGCGGTTTTGTGAACGATACCCAGCAGCACCTTGATCAGTGTGGTCTTACCGGCTCCGTTGGGTCCGAGCAGTCCGAAGATCTCGCCCTGGCCGACTTCGAGCGACACGCCCTTGAGTGCCTCGATTTTCCGTTTGCGAAACAGTCCGTCGCGGTAGGTCTTGACGAGATCGGTGACACGGATGACCGGTTCTGGGGCGGTCGTTTCGGTAGAGATCATATCGCGGTGGTCTCGGGGGTTGTTCCGCAGACGTGGCAGTCGTCGCGTTTGAGTAGTTGGCGACGTTGGAAGGTCATGTCGCGGAGATCGCAGGTCAGGAGTGTGCCCAGCAGCGGCTCCCCCAAGCCGGAGAGTAGCTTGATGACTTCAATGGCACCGAGGCAAGCCACGGTACCCGAGACGGCACCGAAGACTGGGAACTCGCGACGCCATGCCGGAGGATCTTCGGGGTACAGGCAGGCCAGGCAGGGAGTTTGGGGCGACTGGATGGTGGTGATCTGGAATTCGCAGTCATACATTGCGCAGTCGACGAGCGGTTTGCCTTGAGCGACACATTGTCGGTTCATGGCGAATCGTTCCGAGAACAGGGGTGCACAATCGACGACGAGGTCGACATCGGCTACGAGTTGTCGGGCGTTGTCGTCAGAGATGTTCTCGGGGACCGTCGTGATTTCGAGTCGCGGGTTGAGTTCCAGGAGTCGTTGTTTGGCCGAATCGACCCGGGGCGTCCCGAGTCGATCGTGAGTCATGAGCAGTTGTCGGTTGAGGTCACTGGGTTGGATATTTCCGGCGTGAGCGAGGACGAGTCGTCCGATGCCGGCGGCGGCCAGTTCGTAGGCGACGACGCTACCGAGTCCACCGATTCGAGAGACGAGTACCGAGGCATTCTTGAGTGCCTGTTGCCCGGCTTCGCCGAATCCGGGCACCCACATTTGCCATTCGTAGACGGCTTTTTCGTGTTCGGTGAGTGGAGGCATTTGGTTTTTGGCCAAGTTGCTCGTTGGCGGCGGTTGGA
>CAVOEV010000127.1:0-12855 GCA_963694825.1 Planctomycetota bacterium | reverse complement strand
CCCGCATCGTCCGACTCAGTCTACGCTTTCACCTACCTGTTGGAAAGTCGCCGACGACTGCGACGACTGCGACGACTGCGACGACTGACGACGACCGACGACGACCGACGACGACCGACGACGTGGACGACGTGGACGACGCGACTGCTCGAGACGCTGCTCCGCTCGCCACTCCTCTGGTGTCATCTTCAACTGCTGCTCGAAACGCCAACGCTGGTAAAACCAGTCCAACACGCCCAAGGCCAACAACACCACTGCCACACAACCCGCCAACTGCAATCCTCGAACAGTCAACCACCCAAGCAGACGCGACGCTGCCCCCGCTGCCCCCGATGCCCCCGCCCCCGCCCCCGCCTCACTCGCTGCATCTGACACCATCGACTCAGACAACAACTCGCTCCAATGACCACCCACCAACCAACCACCCACTCCCACAATGATCAACAATTGACCGACAACCGTCAGACACCTCGCCACACTGCCACCACCCACCATCCGAGCCAGACCCGCTGACGGATTCAACCGCTCCCACTTCGGAACCGGCACCGACAAGGCAAACAACCAACCCGTCTGAACCAACCCGATCAACACCGACGCCATCACACCAACAACCAATAGCGGCAACACCGCCATCGCCGTCGGTTCGAACCAATCACTCACCCCCTGCCCAAGACCACCCGCCGCATTGCCGAGACTCACTCGCATCATCCCCGCCAAGGCTTCGATCAACCCCGACCCCAGCCACGACATCGCCACAACCGTGACCAGCAACTGACCCGACACTCGCAGCAACCGACTCTGCGACACCTCCCCACGCTGACGTGCCTCGAGACGACGACGCGGACTCGCCGGCATCGTCCTGCTGTCCCAGTCAGACATTCAACCGTCCCCGGCCTCGACTCGTTCGTTCCAACACAACACCGCAGCCACACCGCAGCCACACCGCAGCCACACCGCAGCACCCGCTACCGCACCGACGCTTCCACCAACGTCGATCTCACCTCGTCCAATACACCAGGCACCGCATCAGTCATCACTCGACCCACTCCGGTCACCACCACCGACAACAACAACACTCCGACCAACACCCGAGCTGGCATCGCCAACACCAACACGTTTGTCTCGGGCAACGCACGACCCACGATCCCGATCACCACCGACACCAACAACATCACCGCCAACACCGGTGCCGCCACTTGAACCGTCAACACCAACGACTGGTGCACCAGCCGTACCACCAACTCACTCGCCAAGCTCACCACGCCCGCGTCAGCAGTCACGTCGATGCCTCCAAGTGCAATCGCATCAAAGGTCCCCAACAAACTGTCGAGCAGCAGCAGGTGCCCGTTGATCGGAGACATCACGAACAACGCCGCGACCGCCGTCCACGTCACCATCGTCGTCCCCGGACCGCCGCCCGCTCCCGATGGATCCAGCACGCCCGCCAACCCCCAACCCGTCTGACGGTCAATGATCTCGCCCACACCACGCAAACCCGCAAACACCGTCAACACACCCAGACCCAAAATGGCTCCGATCACCGCTTCGATCAACGCATGCCCGGACATCGATGCCGTATCAAGAGAAGCCAGCCCCGCTGCCCCCGCTGCCCCCGCCACGACCGGCAATACCAGCCAGGTCACCACCAACACGCTCGCCAGTCTCAACCGAAATGGAAACACGCCACTCTGCCAACCCGGCAACGTGAACATCAACCCGGCAATTCTCGCTGCGACCAACAAGCCCACAGTCCCCAATCCGATCAGCGAATCGGATCGAGAAGCCACCAGGCCCTCGATCACCTCAGACACTCTGCCCATCGAATCCGTCATTGACCGCTGTCCAAACACTCCAACACAACCGACCAGTCCACGCGGTTCACAACATCGAGGGAATTCGCTCGAACAGGTCCGTCGAAAAGACCGCCAGCCGATCCAACATCCAGGGCAACAGCACCACCAACGCCGTCACCACCGCCAACAACCGCACAACAAGTCCAATCGACTGGTCCTGGATCTGAGTGGCCGCCTGCAATGTCCCCACCACCAGGCCAACGACCAAAATCAACAGCAACACCGGACCAGCCGTCTCCAGCCCCAGCATCACCGCCTGACGCGCCGCATCGGTCAGCTGATTACTGGTCATGTTTCCACTCGCCCTTCATCCCAAACAACCAGGCCGCCTCGGACCAACCCAACCCACGACCTAGCCAGTCACACCCGCCACCTGGACACTCTGCAACAACATCCCCACCGTCAAGAACCAGCCGTCGATCATCACGAACAACAACAGCTTCAGCGGCAACGAAACCATCACCGGCGGCAACATCATGACTCCAGTCGAAACCAGCAACGACGAAACCACCAGGTCGATCACAACAAACGGCAAGAAGACCAGGAACCCGATCGTGAAAGCGATCTTCAACTCGCTGAGCAGGTACGAAGGAAGCAATACGCTCAGAGGCACTTCCGCATACGTCGTCGGCTCGACCCAGGCCGCAGCCCGCGAACTGTCGGCAACCGGTCGCTGGTAGTCCAGCAACAGGAAGACTCCATCGGTGTTCCCCGAGGCATGGATCTGCTGACTCATGAACTCGCGAACCGGCCTCACCGTCGCTACCGCCGTCTGCTCCAACGTCGGACGTTGCGACTCGCTGGTCGCTTCCGTGTAAGGCAAGACTCCCTCGTCCCAGGACTGCTGCCAGACCGGAGCCATGACCGATACGGTCAGGAACAGACACAAGGCCGCAAGCACCTGGTTCGACAACAATTGCCCGGCACCCAGGGCCTGCCGCAACAGGCCCAGCACGACCAGAAAACGGACATAACAGGTCGTCATCGCCAGCACACTCGGGACCAGGCTCACCACCGTCAGCAGCAAGGCCATGCGGACCGTTGTCGAAACGTTCTCCGGAGCGGCCGCCTGCTCGAGACTGCCCGAAAACAGCGCCTTGGGACCGGATTCGGGATTGGGGGATGCTGAACTGGAACCGTCGGAAGTCGACCGAAACGCGTTGTCGGCCAGCAATGGACTGCCGATTGCAGACAGGAAGATCAATGCGGCCAGCAGGAGCCTCGACGTCCGGACAGGCTCCCTCGACGATCCGCCAACGGCGGATTGTCGGATGAACCAATCCCTGGGGGACGTTTTTCTAGACATCCGCCGGCTCCCTGGGGACGGCCTCGATCGAGTCAACCGCTTGTCCCAATCTCCCCAGAGCTGCCGCCACGCCGCCTTCTGGCAACCGACACAGATCCGTCAACAGGTTGACTTCGTCCGGGTCGCTGATCTCGGCCAAGGTCGAAAGCCCCTCTGTCGCATCCACCGATAGAACCAGCACCCGAGACCCACATCTCACCAGGCTGATCGCGTGCCGGCCATCAATGGCCGTGCGACCCAGTACCTCGACCGCCTCGACCGGCAATCGACCGCCACTGGAACGTCGACGACGACGCAGGCCGATCGACACCGCGACCAGGCCAGCACAAATCACGCCCAGCACGATCGCCGTGTTCCAGATCGACTCACTGACATGCGACGATTCAGACGAACGCGAACCCGGCTGCGACCCGCGACGCAGCGGAAGTGAACCCGACGGCGTGAGTGGGTCGATGTCCGAGACGGCCGGTTGAAGTGTCACCGAAGGGGGAACGGAAATTGCCGACGACGGCGGAACCAGAGATTCGTCGCTGGCGAGTGACGGAATGGTCAACACGGTCAGCGCGCAGGCCGAAATCGCCAGACGCCTCACCCCCCGGCGAAACGATGTATCGATCATGAGTGGATGGGATTGTGGAGAGAAATGAGAGGAGAAACGTGAGTGTGAGAGTGGAGTATTGAGACTGAGGAGTTGGGCTAGATGAGTTCGACGATGCGGACGGCCAGCTCCTTTTCAATAACCAGCAGTTCGCCTCGGGCAACCAAACGACCTTCGACCAGGATGTCGACCGGGTCGGCGGCGTGTCGATCGAGTGTCACAAGGCTGCCGGTGTCGAGTTGTGCGAGCGAATCGTCGTCGAGACGTGCCGTGCCCAACTCGATCGAAACAGGTGTCTCGACCGACGCGGAATCTTCTGTGGAAAGGGTCAGCTCGGGCATGGCGAGGCCTTTGTCGGCGACGCGGGGCAGTTATATAGGACTCCGCTTGAAACCGGTCAAGATCCAGCTCACACCGCAGCTCACACCGCAGCTCACACCGCAGCTCACACCGCAGCTCACACCGCAGCCCGCTCGACCAGTTTTCCGATCACATCGACCTCGCGAACCGCAGCCTCGAGATTCGTCCGAGCCAACTCGAGCACCTCTCGAACCAAACCATTCCGCCGAGACAACATGTCGCACGCTCCCTGCAATTCGGCTCGACGGCGACGGCAATCGACCACCCGACTCACGTCGACACCTCCTGCCTCGACCGCCTCCCTCTGTTCCGCGAACGTCACTCGGACCCCGTGAACCATCTCGTCCAATCGACTCGACAACACTCTCTCACATTGCCCCACACCGACCAGCTGCAACCGGCACGCATCGAGCCGACGGCGCCGTATCTGCTGGAGCAGTTCAAAGCGATTGCGTTTCACTTGAGTTGCCTGGAATCAGACTGGGCTACTGGAATCAGGCGCGACCAACCGCTGCGGCTGACTCGGGTGCTGCGACAGACCCCAGGGCTTCAGTCAGCCGGGCCATGAGTTCGAGAGTCTGAGGCATCGAGTTGATTTCGGTGGGCAGTTGCCTGAGAAAGCTGTTGATATCGGCTTCATGTCGAAGTGCGGCATCGACCAGCGGATTGGATCCCGCCGGATAGGCTCCCACGCTCACCAGATCGTTGGCATCACGTCGTGCCGAAAGAACTCGCCGCAATTCCTCGGCCAATCGTTGGTGCTCGGGCGTGGTGACGTCGTTCATCGACCGGCTGATGCTGGCCAGCACATCGATCGCCGGCCAATGAGCTCGTTCGGCCAACTCGCGAGACAACACAAGATGCCCATCAAGGATCGCCCGAGCACTCTCGGCCACCGGATCACTCTCGTCATCCCCCTCGACCAGCACGGTGTAGAATCCTGTGATACTCCCTTCGGCGGTCCGGCCGCTGCGTTCCAGGAGCCTGGGCAACATGGCGAACACGCCAGCCGGATAGCCGCGTGCCACCGGATCTTCTCCAGCTGCCAACCCGATCTCTCGACTGGCCGCCGCAACTCGTGACACGCTGTCCAACAGCAACAACACGTCGCGACCCAGGTCACGAAAGTACTCGGCCACCGCCGCGCCCAGGAATGCCGCTCGCTGCCTGAGCAATGCCGACTCGTCGCCGGTCGCTGCCACGACCACGCTGCGGGCCAACCCCTCGGGCCCAAGATCCCGCTCAAGAAACTCGCGGACCTCGCGACCCCGCTCTCCAACCAACACCACCACGTTGACATCCGAAGTGCTCGATCGAGCCAATTGACCCAGCAGTGTGCTTTTGCCCAAACCGCTTCCGGCCAGAATCCCCAACCTCTGGCCACGCCCGCACGTCAACAACCCGTCGATCGTTCGGACACCGGTCACCATCGTCGATTCGATCGGAGGGCGTTCCAGCGGCGGGGTGGGAATCGAATGCAATGGCATACGATGCGGCAGATGAGCCGCCGGAAGTCCGTCGATCGGACGGCCGCGGCCGTCGATCACTCGACCCAATAACCCCTCGCCAACCCGCACCGATGGAGCCGTTCTCAACAACTGCACGTCGTCGCCTCGAGAAATCCCCGCCAGGTCGGTGTACGGCAACACCAGCGACTCGTCGCCAGAAAAACCAATCACCTCGGCATCAATCTCAGTCTCGCTCCCCGAACGGATCCGGCAGACGGCTCCAAGAGGAGCCGGAAAGTCGGCGACCACGGCGGCCTGGCCCGCGATGCGGCGAATGCGACCCGAGATCCCAAACGGGACAACCTGCCTCAGATGATCGGTGACGCCGCAACTTCGAATCATGCCGCCTCGTCCCTGTCGAGCAGTTCCGTTGCGATCCGGCCAAGCAGTGTCTCGAGCCGCGCATCAACCTGACCGTCGGTCGTTCGTACCTGGCAATCGCCCGGCTCGAGACTCGAGTCGGCCACAAACAGGTCGTCACAGAGGTCCGATAGACCCGAACTGGTCGCCAAAGCCTGGTCGCCAGTCAACAACTCCAGGTCGCCGGGATGCAACCGGACTTCAACTCGACGACTGCCGGCGGAAAGCTGTAACGCCGCAGACACCATCTCGGCAACTGACTCGGGATTCGACTCCAACTGACGTCTCAACAGCTTGCCGGCAATCGCGATCGCCAGCCGGATCGTGGTGTTCTGCCACCACTCCAATGTCGTTTCTGCCGAATCGCCCATCTGCGTGGCCGCGTTGCGGAGCACCCCAATCTGCTCGCCAATCTGCTTGTCTACCAACCGCAAAGCCCGTTCCTGGACCCGAGTCTCCATGTCGTCCTCGGCACTGTCCCAGCCGTCCTTGCGAGCCGTCTCGAAGGCCTGCTCCCGGATCGACCGAGCCTCGACACGTGCCGCTTCGAGCACGGTTTCTGCTTCGTGACCAGCATCCGATATCATCCGCTCGTGCTTCTCGCGGAGATCCTGGAATCGGTAAACCCGCCCGGCCGCATCCGCCGACGCAACCAACTCGGGCAACTCGTCCACCTTCAACAATCGGCCAGTCTCGCCGTGAGATCCCATCATCAATCAGGCCCCCTCGGCCAACCAACTCGGATCGGCAGCAGCCAGCAAACGGCGGGTGTGCTTCAGAATCTCGTGTTGCGATCGCTTGATGTCGCCCAGCCGGACCGGGTCCTGCTGCTCGATCTGACGTGCCAGTTCCATGCGAGCCAGTGGAGTCAACCGGTTGAGAACGGCACGACGGATCTCGATGTCCGAACCCGACAGGGCCTGGCGGAATGGGTGAGGTCCGACCAGGTCGTACACCGCACGAATGATCGAAGATTCCACGCCGATCAGGTCGTCGAATCGAGCCAGGATCCCCTCGACAGCCTGCAACAAAGCCAACTCGCTGTTGGACCACCCGCCAGTCGGTGCCGTCGATCGCGTCTCGTGACGTGCCAACGTGTCATGCAACAGCCGCGATTCCGCGTCCCGCCACCGGTCCTTCAGCGTTTCGGCCAAATCGACCAGCACGTCCTCGTGCACCTCGACACCGCCAGACAACCGAGACTCCAAGTCCGCTCGCAACTCGGCCGATAAACAACTCAAAACCTCAACACCAAAACCCTCGGGCAATTCCGAAACGATCACCGCGGCGACCTGGGGATGCTCGTCAGTCAACCAACCGGCCAGCAGCGACGGCTGGGCGTTGGTCAGAAACGCCAACCGACCGCCGGCTTCGGCTGCCACAACTTCAGCTGCCTCGCCGACCACGTCGCCCGACGTCTCGATCGCATCCGGCAACGAATCCGACGACTCGTCGTCTGCCAACTCGTCGACAGCCGAATGTTCGGTTTCGGTGTAGATGGACTCCGACAGGTCCTCACCCACCTCCATCCGCTCCGACATGTCATCGACCCACGCCGGAACAATCTCATCACCAGGTAGCCTCGCAGGCACATCAGCTCGCCGTCGCAGCAACGTGACGATCAGCACCAGCCCGACCAGGCTCGAGCCGACCAGCAACGGCATTAACCACGCCGGGATCGAAATCTCTTGCGGTTCACTGCTCGCCGTATCGACGGACGACACATCGGGCTGCTGACCGCGTTGAACCGTTTTTTCGTCAGGTGCCGTCCGAGACGAGACTGGCAATGAGGAATTGGTTAGAGCCGACTGGTCGAAAATGACCACGTCGTCGGACACCAGATCGGGGACTCCGCCGGCGACAACCTGCCTGAGCGTTTCGATCTGGTCGTCAGTCAACTGAATTCCCGGCCGCGGCTTGATGCCGATGGTCGCTGTGACGCGGTGCCGCTGAGAACCAAAACTGTGTCGAGCACGCGAGCGGGCCAGCAAAACCTGCACCTCGGCAATCTCGGGCACTGCCGTCAACAACTGCCGGATCTCCTTACGCAATGCGATTTCTCGAGCCTGCTCGTGCTGAGCCGCTGTCGAGAACGCCCCCAGGCGACTCATCTGGTCTTCCCATCGAGCCGTCCAGGTGTCCTCGGGCGCCGCAGTTCGTTCCAGCGTCGCCAACGTCCGCTCGACCTGACTCGCTCGCACCCGCAAACTGTCGCCCTCGAATCGGTATCCATCCAGCCCCGCAGCGTCCAACGCTCCAGCAATCGCTCGCGGATCCCGGGCAACAGATCGCTCGGAATCCGACCCGTCGGCCGGTCCAGACACGCGCAGAGTGATCCACGGATCCGAATCATCGGCGGGCAACGAGGTCCAGGCCCAGCCGCCTATGACCGCCAACAGAGCCAATACCACCACGATCGTCCAATGCCCCGTCGTCAAACCCTGTACCCGTCGGCTGAGACCGTATGAAGCCGGGTCGAGACGATCGGTGTCCATTTGACATCCACGCCGAACCACCCGCTACGGGTTCCGCGCTGCGGACCGAAGCCGGTGACCGAGTCTGTGAGTGGTGCGAAGGGGAGAGCCGGTAGAGAGTGAGGCAAGGCGGGAGTGATAGCCCGTTGCTCTGGCCACTGTCAACCCGGGTTCCAATCCCCTCAACGCGACGGAAACAGCTTCTGCAACGATGGTGTCACCTTCGGTTACTTCAGCGATTTCACATACTCCACCAATCGCGGCACCCCACTCTTCTCCACAATCGTCTGCTTGGACTCCGCAACCGCCGCCCCCACCTTCTCGATCTTCGCACTGCCCTCGGCGGGCTTCTCGTAAGCGGGCTTCTCGTAAGCGGGCTTCTTCGAAACCGCTCGCGTCTTCGGGACGCACTTCTCGGCAGGGCGAGCACAGTCGCCGTCTCGGACCCGGACCACGTCGATCCGACACGCATCCAACGCCTGACGCACTTCGCGACGGACAGACTTGTCGCAGTCGCCCAACGCCACCTTCAACGCGGCAACCACTTCCGGGACCGCACAGTCGGGATGCTGGCCAATCTGGTCACCAATCTCGTCGGCCGCCTTGGCTCGCACCGATTCGTCGGCATCGTTGAGTGCATAAATGAAGGCGACCAGGATTTCCGGGTTTTGAGAACAATCGTGGCTATCGCCCAGACGATGGATCGCAACACGTCGGTCATGAGCGTAACAACTCGTCTGTGACCGGAAAATCAATCGGGCAATCGAAACAGTCGCTTTCCGCCGAGCCACCGCAGCAACCACCGCAGCAACCTCCTCGGACGTCTCACACTCGGCAATCGGCTTGGGAGGCTTGGCACATTCGCGAGAACCCGTGGGCAATGGCCGGGCCGTCTGGCGCTGGTATGTGTGCAACGTCGGCTCGCACGGCTGCTTGATCACTTCACGCAATCGCTTCTTCGTGTCGCAATCCGAAACCGACTTCGATGTCGGCTCGCACTCGGCCACCGCCGATTTCTCGGCACGACGAAGACCCAGACGATCCAATACGCTCGCATTGAAACTGTCGAACAGGCCTGCCTGAGTCGTCGAGAACCCGATCACAACCAGAACCAGCGGCAGTACAATCGCTTGGAGTTTCATCGAACTACCCTCTCCCAATCACCAGTTTCCGCCCGAGTCTCCTGCTGATCGGAAACCCGGCTCCAACAAACACCGAACTACCGCGTAGCAGGATCGGTCTGGTTCGAGTTATCGGTCCAAAGCGGACAACCGCTTGAAAGCCCACAGCCGGAACACCGGTTGTAACGGTTATTCCAATGACAACAGGTACTGCCCGTACCCGTTCCCGGCCATCGGTTCGGCGAGTCGTCTGAGCTGCTCCGAGTCGATCCACCCCATCCGCCAGGCAATCTCCTCGATACACGCAATCTTCAACCCCTGCCGCGATTCGAGCATGCTGACAAACATCCCGGCCTCGAGCAAAGTCTCGTGCGTCCCGGTGTCCAGCCACGCGGTGCCACGTCCGAGAACTTCGACCTGCAGTTCGCCGCGTTCCAGGTACACCCGGTTGACGTCGGTGATCTCCAGTTCGCCACGCTCCGAAGGTTGCAACTGCCGGGCGATCTCGACCACCTGCTCGTCGTAGAAATACAATCCGGTCACGGCATAGTTCGACCGAGGCTGTTCGGGCTTTTCTTCGATACTCGTCGCCCGTCCCGAATCGTCCAACGTGACGACTCCGTATCGCTTCGGGTCTCGAACGTGATAGGCAAAGACACTCGCCCCATCACCACGATCGGCCGCACTCTGCAGATTCCTGCCAAGGTTCTGGCCGTAAAAAATGTTGTCCCCCAACACCAGGCAACTCGGACCACCCGCCAGAAACTGCTCTCCAATCAAAAACGCCTCGGCCAAACCCCGTGGCTGAGCCTGCTCGGCGTAGGTCATCTCGATCCCCCACTGACTTCCGTCACCCAGCAGGGTCTCGAAGCGAGGCAAGTCCTCGGGCGTGCTGATCACCAACACCTCCCGGAGCCCGGCCAGCATCAGAGTCGCCAACGGGTAGTAGATCATCGGCTTGTCATAGACCGGCAGCAGCTGCTTGCTGACGACTCGAGTCGCCGGAAACAGCCTCGACCCGGCCCCACCGGCCAGGATGATCCCCTTGCGCACGACCGGTTCATTCATGACCCATCCTCCTCGCTCGCCCGTCTACCATAGTACTCGCGATACCACTCCACGAACCGACTCACACCATCCTCGATCGAAGTGCTCGGCCGGAACCCCGTGTCTCGCTCCAGGTCGTCAATGTCCGCATGAGTCTCTGGCACGTCGCCCGGCTGCATCGGCATCATGTTCTTCAACGCCTTCACACCCAGGCAACTCTCGATCGTCTCGATCATGTACATCAACTCGACCGGCTCGTTGTTGCCGATGTTGTAGACGCGGTACGGAGCACTCGAACCGGCTGGGTCTGGGGCCGCAGCATCCCACGCCGCATCAGCAGCCGCCGGTCGATCCAGCACGCGGATCACTCCCTCGACAATGTCGTCGATATAAGTGAAGTCGCGACGCATCTGACCGTTGTTGAACACGTTGATCGGACGCCCGGCCAGGATCGCTTCGGTGAACAGGTACAACGCCATGTCCGGTCGACCCCACGGACCGTAAACCGTGAAAAACCTCAACCCCGTCGTCGGCAAGCCGTACAGATGGCTGTAGGTATGAGCCATCAGTTCGTTGGCCTTCTTCGTCGCCGCGTAAAGACTGATCGGGTGGTCGACGTTGTCATGCACTGAGAAGGGAACCGAACGGTTGGAACCGTACACCGAACTCGACGACGCGTACGCCAGGTGCTCGATGCCGTTGTGACGACATCCCTCCAACACGTTGACAAACCCGACCAGGTTGCTGTCGACGTAGGCATGAGGATTTTCGATCGAATACCTGACACCGGCCTGAGCCGCCAGGTGGACCACTCGTTCGGCTCCCGACTCGCCAAACACCCTCTCCATCGCCGTGCGATCGGCCACATCCATGCGATGAAAACAAAACCCCTCACGCGACTCGAGACGACTCAGACGGTCTTCCTTCAACCGGACGTCGTAATAAGCGTTGAGATTGTCGACCCCGACCACCTCGTCACCTCGATCCAACAACCGACCTGCCAGGTGGCTGCCAATGAAACCGGCCGCCCCGGTTACCAGCACGCGACTCATGACTCGACCTCCGCTCCAGCATCAGACGCCTCGGCCGATTCGCGGAACGACTCGATCGTACGCCCCAACCCCGTCTCCAGGTCGGTCGTCGGCTCCCAGTTCAACCATCCCACCGCACGCGTGATGTCCGGGCAACGCCGCTTCGGATCGTCCTCGGGCAACTCCACATGCACGATCTGAGAATCCGAACCCGTCAGCCTGATGATCGTCTCGGCCGTCTCGCCAATCGTCACCTCCGACGGATTTCCCAAATTGACCGGCCCGATCTCTTCGCAATCCATCATCCGTATCAGCCCGTCGACCAGGTCGTCGACGTAGCAGAAGGATCGAGTCTGAGACCCGTCGCCGTAGAGAGTCAGTGGTTCGCCCGCCAACGCCTGGCGGATGAAGTTCGAAACGACTCGACCGTCGTGAGGATCCATCCGCGGCCCGTAGGTGTTGAAGATCCTCACAATGCGAATCTCCAGACCGTGCTCGACGTGATAGTTCATGCACAACGACTCGGCCACTCGCTTCCCCTCGTCGTAGCAACTGCGAGGACCCAGTGGATTCACGTGGCCCCAGTAGTCCTCGGTCTGAGGATGCACCTGGGGGTCTCCATAAATCTCGGATGTCGACGTGTGCAGCAATCGAGCCTGGCAGCGTTTGGCCAGGCCCAACACGTTGACCATGCCGACCGTCGACGTCTTGATCGTCTTGATCGGGTTGAACTGGTAAGCCACCGGCGACGCCGGACAGGCCAGGTTGTAGACCTGCTCGGCGTCCACGTACAACGGCTGCACGATGTCGTGGCGGACCAGGTTGAACCTTGGATGATCGATCAAACCGGCAATGTTCGCCTCGTGACCGGTGAAGAAGTTGTCGACGCAGGTCACGTCGTCACCTCGCTCGATCAACCGGTCACAAAGATGGCTGCCCAGGAATCCGGCGCCACCGGTGACGAGAATCGCGGCCATCGTGCGGGTGTCTCTCGAAACGACAACAGGACGAGACAAAACGAGTGAAATGCGACTGTAGGGCAAAGTCCACTGGCGAGGCAATACGCAACACGACGCTAGTCCGGACTCTCGAATTACACACCCCGGCACCGAATCGACGCATCACCCCGCATCACCCCGCATCACCCCGCATCACCCCGCATCACCCCGCATCACCCCGCACCGCTCCGCTACGCCG
>CAVOEV010000126.1:0-12932 GCA_963694825.1 Planctomycetota bacterium | reverse complement strand
CATGTTGGCGAGCGGCTGTCGGTCGGCGAGTTGCTGTATGGCCTGATGCTGCCCTCGGGAAACGATGCGTCGGTGGCGTTGGCCGAGCACTTTGGGAAGCGGTTCCAAGCGGCCGAGGGGGATTCCCCAACGCGGGCGTCGGATCCGTTGTGGCGGTTTGTGGCCGAGATGAACCGGACGGCATCTCGGCTGGGCATGTCGGAGACTTATTACGAGAACACTCATGGCCTGACCGCTGACGGTCATCTGTCGACCGCTTCGGACCTGCTGAAGTTGGCTCGTGCCGGTTGGAAGATGAAGCGGTTTCGCGACTACGTGGGGACACGTCAGCACGGCTGCCGATTGGTGGGGCCTGGTGGTCGTCAGCGGAACGTGGTGTGGCGCAACACGAACCGGTTGTTGCCCACGACGGGTTATGACGGGATCAAGACGGGTACGACTTTGGCGGCCGGAGCGTGCCTGGTGTCGACGGGTCGGCGTGGTGCGGACCGGTTGTTTCTGGTTGTGTTGGGAGCTGCGTCGTCGTCGGCTCGATACACCGATTCGCGGAACCTGTACCGTTGGGCGTGGTTGAAGCGGGGGCACAAGTGAGCTGGGAGGGGCGGGGTAGTGGGGGCAGTCTGACTCACGATGCCAGTTCTTCTCGCAGTCGTTGGGCCAGTTGTTGGGCCTGTTCATCTGAGACGCACAGCGGGTTGATGATGAGATTGGCCTGGTCGAGTTGGCCGTGGCTGACGTAGACGGGTGGCGTTCCGTTTCGCAGGCTCTGGCAGAGTTCGAATGCCGTGCGACCGACGGCGGATTCGTCGATCGTGATGGCCAGCACCGGCGATCGTTCTTCCGCGGCGGTGCCCTGGATCGAGCAGGTCACGTTGAGTTGGCCCAATTCTGAGGCAATCGATTCTAGCCTGGCGTGTTGGCGGTCCCAGTCGCAGTCGTAGGCCCCCGAGGCGAACAGTTCCAGGGCGGTCAGCAGTGCGAGGATTTCTTCCTTGGAGACTTTCAGTGCTCGACCGATGCCATGTCGGGGCAGTCCATCGAGCATCTCGGGGTCGATCAGAGAGTGTGGTGGATCCCAAAGTTGGAGGTGGTCGTCCATATCGAGCATCTGGATGGCGGCCGAGGCAATCAGGTCGCGGCGTCCGCAGAGGATGCCGGTGGATTGTGGGCCTCGAATCGCCTTTCCCCCGCTGAACCCGACGAGGTCGGCTCCGAGAGCGGTGATGTCTTTGAGGTTGTGTTTCGGCGGCAATTCGCCTGCGGCATCGACAAGCACCGGCAGATTGTGCTTGTGCGCACGTTGGATGACCTCGGCCAGGGGTGGCTCGGTGTCACGGCCGTAGCCGTAAAAGACCCCGGCGGTCTGGTCGGTGAATGCCGCCTCGTATTCCCAGGCCTCGGTCCGTCGTACTCCGGCATTGGAGACGATTTCGTTAAAACCGACCTCAACAAATCGAGCTCCCGCGGCCCGGACCGCGTGGTCGTAGCCGCTGCGCTGTTCCCTCGCGATGATGAACTCGCAGGGGAAATCGTCACAATGGGGGAGCTGCTCGATGCGGCGGAGATTGTAGCCACAGAGTATCGCGGCGGTTCCCAGGGTCAGTGCCGCAGCTGAGCCCGCGGTGACCAGCCCGGATTCGGTCTCGGTCAATTCGGCGATCCGTTTGCCGGCGGCGGCTTGGAGTTGTTCCAGGGGAACCCAACTGGTGGCTCCGTCACAAAAGGCGTCCAGCACCTCGGTGGGCATGGGGGCTCCGCCGAGACGGGTGACCGCTCCGGAGGCGTTGATGATGGGTGTCAGGCCGAGATCCTGGTAGCTGGTCATGGTTGGTGTGAACCTGGCTTGGGGGTGTTGTTCAGTTGTGTCTTCAGCTGAGAAAGTCGTTTGTCGTGCTCGAACAGGTAGGCCTGCTGGGCACGCCAGGCGGCGGCACGGTTGTCGTTGGCACGACGGAATCCCGGATCCGTCTGGAGCGCCTTGCGGCGTTGGCGACGCGAGTTCGCGATCTGTTCGTCGGTAACGAACAACTGGGGGTAGGCCGTTTTGAGTTTCCCCTGCAGACTGGTCTCGGTCGCGACGAGTTTTCGGTAGTCATCGGAATCTCGAAAACGTTGTCGCAGTGTTTCGATCGCGTGAGGCCGCCGGCTGGCCGGCAACCTTGCGACGCCGGACTGCTTGGAGATCAGAAACATCTCGATAGCCCGCGCGGCCTTGTGCGTGGCCGTCAGCAGCGTGCGATAGTTGGGGTCGTCCTTGTGGAGGCGGCGACGTTGTTCGGCAATCGCCTTACGAAAATTCTTGTGTGACCGAAAGACGCCAGGGAAAGTTTGCTTGTTGTTTGCGTCGAGTTCATCAACTCGTTCGACCAGTTTGCGATAAGCCGGATGCGTGCGGTGGAACAATGCATGAAGATTGCGTTTGCGGATGTCGTGCTCGTCGGTGAGAGATTTCTTGACCGGATGCTGCCCCGACGCGCGTGCAATCGTTTCGAGCCGCGTGGCCTGGTCCTGGTCCTGGTGGCGGGCGGCGGTGAGGATCTGCACGTTGTCGAAGGCGGCCGCTCGCGCTGATGGCGTCCACACCAGGAGCGTCACCGCCATGACTTCCGTCAAGAGGTTCCGCCGAAGACTCATGCCAGCAGTCCGTCAATGACAGAGCCGGGTGAGAGAGGGATCGGTTGGCCACGACGGTTCTGGATGTGCTGGTCGGGCCGAATTCCCAGGCAATGGAACATCGTGGCACCCAGGTCCCAGGGGCCGACGGGGTACAGGACGGGGTAGGACGCGTGACGGCTCGAAGCACCAAAAACTGTGCCGGGCTTCATGCCACCACCGGCAGTAACGACAGAATAGCAGTCGGGCCAGTGGTCACGGCCGGCGTCCTTGTTGATCCAGGGCGTGCGGCCGAATTCACCGACACAGACGACCAGGGTGGTGTCGAGCAGGCCTCGGTCTTTGAGGTCGGACAGGAAGGTCGAGAGACCACGATCGAAGGGGGGCAACAGGTTGTCCTTCAGACGTGGATAGTTCTTGGCGTGGGTGTCCCACTGGTCGCGATTCTGCTTGGCCCAGTTGACGGTGATCAGTGGCACGCCGACCTCGACCAGTCGACGCGAGAGTAGGAGTGTCTGGCCGAAGCGGTGGCGACCGTAGCGGTCGCGCAACGAGTCTGATTCGGTGTCGATCTGGAAGGCGGCACGGGTCCGGGCTGATCCGAGCAGGCCGAAGGCACGCTGGTAGAGGTTGTCGACACCGGTGACCTGACGGACCGATTCGACCGGGTGTCGGCCGCGGTCGAACGACTGGAGCAACTGGTGACGACGTCGCAGGCGATCGGTTGGGAGTTCGGCGGGGGAGGTTAGACTGTCAACCCGGAAGCCGGCCGTACCCGGATCGGCGGCGATGCGGAACGGTTCGTAGTTCAGTCCCAGGAAACCGGCATTCTGTCCTGCGATGGGGGGCCGGTTTCCCTGGTGCATGACCGGTCCGAGCACGATGGCGTCGGGGACCGGGTTGGGATTCTGGCCGAGTCGTGAGACGAGGGCCCCGTAGGTGGGGAAATCGTCAGGCCGAACCGGTGTGTTGGTTCCCTGTAACGGGTGGGCGTGGCCGGTCAGGGCGGCGTAGGCGGCCGAGCCGTGTTCGAAATCGCGGTGGGTCATGCTGCGGACGATTGTCAACAGGTCGGTGACACCGGCCAGGTGGGGCAGGTGCTCACCGATTTCGATTCCGGGAACACGGGTGGCGATCGGTTGGAATTCGCTGCGTAGCGACGACGGCGCCTCGGGCTTCATGTCCCAGGTGTCCTGCTGGGAGGGGCCACCCCAGAGGAATATCAGTACGCAACTCTTGGCTAGGCCGAATCCGGCCGCATCGCTGGCCTGGGACGTTCTCTCCGCGGCGAGCAGTTCGGGCCACGAGAGTCCCAACAGGCTGCAGCCACCGATCTCCAGCAATCCCCGCCGTCGTGAGATCGGACGGCCGTCGTGCAGAGATTCGGGAAGAGAGTCAAAACAGATCATGGAGCCACCGGAGAGCAATTCTACCATGGATCCGGGGCGAAGACAGCAGGAGTTGATTGCAGACCTTGAGAAATGAAACGGACCCGGGGATCCCCGGTGCCTTACGTTCCGGAGCAGACGGTGTGAAGTACCCCGGGGCGAAACGCCCAAGGACGGTTTCGTGGTGTCGAAATCGACTCCGTGAGAAACCAGAAATAGCTAAGGTTCCACAGGGAACCCCGGGTCATGTGTTGGCGTGAGCGAGAATTGTGTCTGGCGAGTTGGAAGTCAGTCTATCGTCGATGTGTCGTCCGTTCCAGAGGCTGATGGAGACGTGTCGGACGAAGACGTTTTCAGGGCTTCTCGGAATAACTGTGCAAGTAGGCTGCAGGTGCTGGCGTAACCGTCGGGATCGACCAGTCGGGCCAGTGCGAGGTGTCCCTGGGCGACCTGGAGTTGGCGGAGGTCGAGCTGTTCGGGGCCGACGGTTTCGAGACGGTGCAGCATGGCCCGCAGGATTCGGCGGCGAGGTTTGGGCAATGCAAGCCGTTGGTTGACGACCAGACCGGTGACCGTCTGCCGCTGATGATTCGGCATGATGTGCGTCTTGTTCTTGGCCAACTCGAACCGCTCGTCTGTGACAATCCGCTCGATCACCCACAACAGTTCCTCGGGTGGCATGAACTGCTTGGGTGAGGTGGTGGAAAAGGTCAGATCGTCGGCATAGCGGGTGTAGGTCCAGCCGTGCTGACGGGCGAGACCGGCGAGCCTGAGGTCCAGCGAGCCGGCGACGAGGTTGGCCAAGTGTGGACTGGTGGGGGCACCTTGCGGGAGTCGGCCGCGGCGGGTGACGAGTTGGACGAGTGCCTGTTGGGTGGGCTGGTCGAGGTCGAGAGTGTCGAGGCAGTCGTGGACTCGGTCGGCGGTGATCGACGGGAAGAAGTTGCGGATGTCGGCGGTCAGGACGAAGCGGCGACCGACGTGGTGGGAGGCGTTGCTGAGGATCGAGCGACCGGGGACGAAGCCGTGAGCGTGGGTGGTTGGAGTCAGCCGGTAGAGCCAGTTGTCCAGCAGCCAGCGTTGAGCGGCCTTGAGTTCGGTGTCGGGTGCTTCGATCCAACGGGTTTTCTTGACCCGTTGGCCTGAGACCAGCGGGTAGACGTGGTAGCGATTCTCGGCCGTCGCGGCCAGTTGACCGAGTGCACCGGGAAGCACCAGGTGGGGTGGGGCAATGAGTGAGGGCATCAGCAATCGTCTGTATTGGATCGAAACGTGGTCAGTTGAACAGCGCAAAGCCTCCGCAGCAGGCGACCACAAGGGCTACCAGTGCGAGCACAGCCACCTTGGGCAGGCTGATGATCAATTCGCTGTTGATGTGCTTCGAATCGGAACCGGCCTGTCGTCGAGGCCTGCGGTTGCGGGTTGGTTCGGAAAGTGCTGGCAGCCGGTCTGTGAGTCGCTTGTAGGTGCGAAAGCTGTAGTGGGCGGTGGAAGTGTTGGGTTGGTGTTTCATCACGCCTCGCTTGGCCCAACGGATATCGGATTGGCCGCGAGCCATGATGGCGGTGATCGTTTCGATGAGGTCCCAGAGGATGAGGAAGGTGGTTTGGAGATCCAGGTCGATGTCTTGGTCGATTGCGACCGCCAGTTTTCGTTTCAGAGACAGCCGCTGAATCCGCTGCTGGCTGGGAGGGTGTTGCTGCCAGTGTTCGATCCACTTGGTGCTGGGGCGATGGGGGCCTGAGGAGGACCGGTGAAGTCTGAGTACCGAAAGCGGCTGCGATTGGAAGCGAAGTTCGGTTTGGCCGTCGTGGGTGCGTTTGAGTGAAAAGGTGCCGAAGTGTGGCATGACCAGGCTGCGGCGGCCCTGGTGGTAGTGATCGGAGTCGAGCAGGTGGTGCCAGAACCCATCGACCACGTTCGCCGTGTCTTGGAACCCGGTTCCGTGGCGGGACGCCAGGGACGCGATCAACTGAGCGCTGGTAATTGGTGAGTCGGACTTGATGAGCTCGGAAAGCGGGACAACCTCAACCTGGGGATCTGCGAGCCGCTCTGCCGGTGCGGTGGGTGTGGGTGTGGGTGTGGGTGTGGGTGAATCGGACGCCAGTTCGCGTCCCGATTTCTCAGCCAACTGGGCCACATCGTCTTCTTCGAAGACCCAATTGCCGTAGTCGGGGTAGCCTCGGATCTTGCCACGGCGACGCATCGCGATGACTTCGTCGGGGCTGAGCCCCAGACGTCGGGCGGTTTCTTCGACTGAGATGCGACTGGACGAGTCAGGCATGAGTGGTGTGGTGCGTGATGGCGACCGCGTTTCAGGCTACAAGAAAAACACTCCTGCACAATTCGCGAAGATTGCGAATCCGACCAGGCAGATGGTGCCAATCGCGACGATCACGCCCGGTTTGATTTGTGCAGAGCCCTGCTTGGCCGCCCGTTTCGTGTGCGATGGTCCGCGCCGCTGTTGAGGTTCGTTTCGATTCTTGCGAGGCGATTCCTGTGGTGGGCTTTCGGGATTGTCGTTGGATTGAGGCCGAGGCTGTGGCGGATCGGGTTGTGGATCGTCCGGGGCCGGATCGGGTTCTTCGAAAGTTGTCGGAGTCTGTTCGGCTGGCTTGGCTTCGATCGTGCCTTGGTCAATCGGCTGTTCGGCCGTTTCGGTTGACTCGGACGGGTCGGTTGACTCGAGCGGATCGGGCGTTGGCTGATCAACCGGATCGTCGACGAGATCGGGTTCGTAGTCCGACGCTTCGTAGCTCGGGGTGGTGTATTGGGGAGTATCGTACTTGGGTGTTTCGTATTGGGGTGTTTCGTATTGGGGTGTTTCGTACGAGTGGGACTGGGATTTCGAGCTGTAGGATGATGAGTCGCCGCCGGGTTCGTACTTCGACGGGGTGTAGGCCTTGTTGGTTCCGGCTTCGGGCTGATCGGGCTGATCGGGCTGATCGGGCTGATCGGGCTGATCGGGCTGATCGGGCGGGGTTGGTGGCGAGGCGTCGGGTTGTTGGTTGTCGATTTCGTCTGAGTTCAGTTGATCGGCATCGTCAGCCATGTTTCGACTTCGCGCGTTGGTGGGAGGGTGGAGTGTCCGGTGCTCAGTTTGTCAGCGTGTGTTGTCGTTCTCTATTCGGTTCAAAAATGGCACAAACCCGGCCGTCGTAGTGGGGATACTCCACAGTGTGTGTCCGGCGGTGATATATAGTGTTTTTCGGTCAGGGCCCCCGAAGGTACAGTTGGTGACCGAATCTTCCTGGATCGGGATGAAGGCAACTTGTTTGCCTTCGGGCGAGATGACATACACCCCTCCTTTGGCTTCGGTGGTTTCGTTGGGTGGGCTGGCGACGGTACGACCGGCTGCGACGTAAAGTCGTCCTTCGACGTCGATCGCCATGCCGTCCCCGCCACGGCCTCGTCCGAAGTCGTGCATGCTCTTTCGGCTGTCGGGGACGACGTTGCCCTGTGGTGTGAGCGAGAACCGATAGACGGCTCGAGCGATGTCGGGCGAGTTGTCGTTGTTGTTGTCGATGACGTAGAGGAACCGGTCGTCGGGAGTGATGCAAATGCCATTGGGTCGATCGACTTCGTGCGTGATCACCTGTGTGACTTTGCCATCGGGGTCGATGCGATAGACCCCTTCGACGGCCCGGCCGTCCTGGTCGCGGATTTCCATTCCATCGCGAGGCCCATAGCGGGGGTCGGTGAAGTAGATGCGTCCTTTGGAGTCGATGGTCAGGTCATTGGGGCCGGCGTATTTTTTGCCTCGGTAATTGTCGGTGAGCACGGTGATCGTGCCATCGTGTTCGGTGCGTGTGACTCGCCGGTGTCCACCTGTTCCGGGACCTTCGCAGGCGAGCAGTCGGCCCGTCAGGTCAAACAGCAATCCGTTGGCGGCTCCGGAGGGCTGGCGGTAGACGTGCATTGCGCCAGTGCGGTCTCGGCGCATGATCCGATTGTTGCTGCCATCGCTGAAGTAGACGTTCCCGCTGGGGTGCCAGGCGGGACCTTCAAGAAACGCCACGATGCCGATCGGCTTGGCGATGGCCCTGGCAAACACTTTGCTCGGGGCCACTGCGAGACCGGTCGCCACCGACGGCAGAAACTCGACTGGACTCTCGCTGATCACTTCGGTCCCATCGGGCATCCGCCCGGTGGCTCGGAAGACGAGAGTCACTGGTGCGGTGGCGTCGAGGTCTTGGGGCACCTGGATCTGGGCGGTGGCCGAAAGTTCACCGGGTTGGAAGCGGGTTATTGCAGCGGTGAATTCCGGGGTCTGTCCGGAAGCACTTTCGACGGCGTGCAGTCGGACGGTCATGCCGCCGGGGAAGTTGGTCGTGCGTTCCAGTTTCAGGCGGCAACGGATGTTCGAGCCGGGTGTGCCGCTGAGTGAGGTGTCAAGGGCGAACATCTTGACGACGGGCGGTCGGGTGCGGAGCATGTTGCGTTTTTCCGAAAGCACGAGCACTGCTTGGCGTCGTCCGTGCTTGTCGGTGAAGTGGGCGTAGGCTTGGGAGTAGAGTTGCGACTGGGATTGGATATTGATGTGCATGGTTTCGGGCAGGTAAATCGGCAGGAACCCATCGGTCGTACCTGGCGGGATGACGAAGGGGATCATCTGGATCCCGTCGAGGTCTCGGTTCTGTCGGTCGCCGATCTGGACGGTGATCGGCAGGTCAAACCCATTGAGTCGTTCGACCTGCATCGCGTAGCGATAGACGGTGCCGCGGTGGGCGTACAGGTAGGCTTCGTTGCAGAAGAGCCTGAAGACCGGTTTGTGGCAAACGGTGAGATGGAACTGATCGGAGTGTGCATCGACGGCCGACAGTCCTTCGTTGTCGACTCCGAGATGCCGTGAAGCGAGTCGGCTGGTGGCTGCCTGGCGATCGATATCGTTCCCGGCTACGGGCCGGGCGATTCCGGTGATTGTCATGGGGTAGCCGTGCGAGGCGGCCTCGGGGGTGGCATGGAAGGTGAGTTTGACCGAGTCGGCTTTGGCCGGGATCTGTTTCGGTTCGACAGTCACTCCGGCGGGCAAACCCTCGAAATTCAATTCGATCGGCGCCTCGAAGCCACCGGTTCGTTTGATCCTGATGGTGAGGCTGGAGGAGGAGTCCTGGACGACGTTGAGTGCATCGGTGTTGGCGTGGAGGCTGAAGCCGGTTGAGGCTTCGGCGAGTCGGAGCCGGTAGACGAAGTCATCGCCGCCGCGTGACCCGAATCTCAGGTCGCGGATTTCGACATGAGCGTCCGTATCGGCCTTGGCCAACCATTCGATCCGGGCTTCTCGATCCGCGTTCCCAACCGAAGTGCCTCGTCCGAGTCGTTTGCCGTTCTGGTTGGTCAGTGTGAGGATCGGCAGGACGGGTGTGCCGGGTGTCGCGGCGGTGGCTCTCAGGACGTATCGTTTGCCGGCGATTGCCTGGAAGCGGAATCGGTCGATGTCGTTGGCATCGTCGAGTCGTCCGTGGAGTGTCGAGCCGACCTCGACGGTGCCGGCCTGGTCGCGTGAGTTGTTCGGTTCGGTTTCGACGAGGTGATGTTCGAGGCTGACGTCGAGGGTGGGGCCTCGCGATCCCCAGGGATTCAGTGGTACGTGGCCGAGGTGCCATTGAATGGGCTTGTTCTGGACGGCCAGCGGGCCGGGGATGCCGGTCATGGTGCGGAACTGGATGACCGAACTGGTGTCTGTGCGTCCTGCGTTGGGGAAGGCCGATACGACCAGAGGTTGGGTCGAGAGCGTGATGCGATAGACGCAGGCGGCGTTGCCCTGGAAGGTGATGTTGGCGACTCGCAGCAGGTAATCGCCATCGGCTGGAGCCAATAGTGCGAGCAGGGGATCGCGGCCGATGCGGATTTCCTGTGGTTCGAGCAGTCGGCCGTTGGAGTCGAGCAGTTGGACAAGCGGGTCGAGTCGGCTGCCGATGCGGCCGGCGAGGACGTCGCAGACCAGGACCTGGTCTTTCTGGAGTGTCAGGCGGAAGAAGTCGACGTCCTGTTCGCCGTAGATTTGACCATTGAGAGTGACGGGAAGCTTGAGTGGTTCGGCGAGTTGAGGAGTCGAGTTGGATTCGGATTCGATGTGTTCGGGCAGGTCGCCGATCAGGAAGGGGCGGGTGCCGGTACCGCCCTGGGCGCAGCTGATTCGCCAGAGTGCCTGGCCGAGCGGTGCATCGGCGGCGATCGAGATCTCTTGGTTCCATTCGCGGGGGTAGGTGATCGGGATTTCTGTCGGTTTGCGGCGTGGGTTGGGTTCGCCGAGATTTCGGGCGAGTTGCTGTTCGAGGCGGCCGCCTGCCGAGACGCCCGGTCCGTAGATCAGGAAGTCGGTGCCACCGGGAGCGCACTCGGTACCCACACGCACCTGAATCGTCGTCCCCCGGCGTCCTCCGGCGGGGAACACATGAGTGCTCGAGGGGCTGTAGCCGGGCTTGGGCTGTGCCGAAGCTGTTGGCGGCGGCAGGAGTGTGGCGAGTGCGGCGAGTGCAAAAAAGCGGAGGCTGCGAGCGGAGCGGATCACGGTGAGGATTCCGGGGTCAGGTCAATTCGGTGATCGGGCGTCCGTCGTCGACCATTGGGACGGGGCGTCCGAGTGGAGTGTGCAGGATTTGCTGTGGGTTGATGCCCATCAGGTCGAGCACCGTGGCGGTCATGTCGCGGGGAGTGATTGGGCGATCGGCGACGGCCGACGCCTTTCGGTCACTGGCGCCGATCACCTGCCCGCCTCGGACTCCGCCTCCGGCCATCGCGATCGAGAACACGTTGGGCCAGTGGTCTCGGCCGGCCAGTTCGTTGATTCGTGGCGTGCGACCGAATTCGGTCGCGATGATCACCAGGGTGTTGTCGAGCAGCCCTCGGTCTTCGAGATCGTTCAGGAGTGCGGGGACGGCCTGGTCGAACGAGGGGCAAAGCAGGTCTCGGAGGCTGTAGGTGTTTTTTCGGTGAGTATCCCAGTGTCCGTTTTCGATGGCGACAAACCGGCATCCGGCTTCGACCAGTCTGCGGCTCAGCAGGCAGCACTGGCCGACCGATGTCATCCCGTAAGCGGCTCGTGTCTTGTCGGTTTCACGGTGAATGTCAAACGCCTGCTTGGCTTTTCTGGACGTCATCAGTCCGGCGGCTTTTTTGTAGAAGGTGTCCAGAGAACGGACGCTTCGGCCGATGGTTTCGGACTGCCGTTCGAATCGATTGATTTCTCGGAGCACGGCCTGTCGCCGAGCGTTTCGGTCGGTCGAAATGGTGGTGGGCAGCGTGATGTCTCGGACCGAAAAGTCTGGAGCGGCCGGGTCGGCTTCGATCACGAACGGGCCGTAACTGGGGCCCAGGAACGAGGGGCCGCCGCTGTTGAGGAAATTGGGGACGGAGATGTAGGGGGGGAGTTCGCCGGGGGTGCCGAGGCGGGCGATCATCGAGCCCAGGCAGGGGTGATGGTTGTTGTTCTGGTTGCCGTTGAAGTCGCCGGCGCCGGGCCGCTTGCCGGTCATCATCACGTGGTAGCCGCGACCGTGGTCGCTGTCGACGTGAGTCACACTGCGGAGAATGGCGAGCTTGTCGGTGACGGTGGCGATGCCGGGGAGGACGTCGGAGACGTGGATGCCGGGAGCACTGGTCGAGATCGGCTTGAAGTCGCCTCGGATCTCAGACGGGGCTTCGGGTTTCACGTCCCACATGTCCTGGTGAGGCTGTCCGCCCAGAGCGAACAGGAAGATGCAGTTGAGTTCCTTGGCGGGCTTGGATGGCTTGTCTGAGGTTTTAGCAACTGCCGCCTGCAGGCTCATCAACTCGGCCAGGCTCAATCCTCCGAGACTGCCGACGGTGAGCATGTCGCGTCGACTGAGTCCGTCGCAGTAGGACGAAAGTCGATGGCGTCCGAGTGAGGGGTTTGGGTACATGAGCGTGGTCCTGTTGGACGGAGCTAGTGGACAAACAGGAAGTCGTAGGAATTGAGCAGTGCCCAGAGAAAATCTTCGGCGGCCTGGCGTGGTGGGCTGTTGGCGAAGAGTGTTTCGGCGGCCTGGATTTCTCGAGGGTTGGGTTTTCGGCCCAGTGCCGCCAGGCAGAGTTGGTTGACGATGGTCTTGGGCGAGGCTTTCTTGGCCAGCAGAAGATCGATCCTTCCGCCAGCGGCCGTGATCTTGGCGTCGATCTCGGGCGCATTCATCAGGTGGAGCGTCTGAGCCATCGTTGGTTCGGTCGACGATCCGCACTCGCAGGGGGATTGTCTGAGCGATCGGCCGAAGGTGTCGAGGAAGTAGCTGGGTAGGCGATTGTCCCAGAGTTGAATGGCTCGGGTACCTCGGGGCATGCCGTTGAAGGCTTCGGGCGTGCCGGTCACCTGGCTGATCGCATCGAGCAGCACCGCTGCGGGGAGCCGTTTGACGAGGTGGTGCGAGTAACTCTGTTCGTCTCGGGCATTGGTCGCATTGGGGCGGCTCGAGAGTTGGTAGACTCGAGAGGAGAGGATGTGGTGCATGAGTGACTTGAGATCGAAGCTGTTGGCGACGAGTGTTTCGGCCAGGTGATCCAGCAGGGCGGGGTTGGTGGGCGGGTTGGTGGACCGGAAGTCGTCCTCGGGCTCGACCAGTCCGCGGCCGAGGAACTGTTTCCAGATCCGGTTGGCCACCAGGCGTGCGAAGTAGGGATTTGACGGTCGAGTGATCCAATCGGCCAGCCGCACCCTGGGGTCGGATTCCCCAAAGTCGTCAAACCCGACTCCTCCGGGCGGCCGAGGCAGCACCGGTTGGTTGACCAGTGGGATGCTGGTCGGTTGGTAACCGGCGTGATAGACCAGTTCGCGGCCGGGTCCCAGGTGTGTGTGTTTGAGTCCCTTGAAGAAGCCAGCCATCCCGTAGAAGTCGTCCTGCCCCCACTTCTCGAACGGATGGTGATGGCACTGAGCACAGTCCATGCGGATGCCCAGAAAGGCCTGGCTGACGC
>CAVOEV010000125.1:0-12988 GCA_963694825.1 Planctomycetota bacterium | reverse complement strand
GTGGCAATCGCGAACCGGCCTCCGACGTATTCGGCAAACTGCTCCTGAAATTCTTTGACTCGAGGTCCCGTCCCAATCCATCCGCTACGAAGTGTCTCCACGACGGACTGGATTTCGTCCTCGCCGACGTTGGGTTGGCCAAAGACAATCATCTTGCGGGAGCACAATTCCAAGAGGAAATACGAGCCGCGACTCTTCCATCGACGGTCGCGGATATTACGGAAAACGCTGCAAACGTTCAAGACCACTCCCCACGCTCTGGAAACGGCTCCACGCGGCAGCCGAGCGGTCTCCAGACCAGGCTGTCGGAGCTGCTCAGCAAGCGCCAGCACCGCCGAATGCACACATCGTCGTGATACTCACCAACGCACCGGCTCGGTCCGCGGTGTTCCCGAGCAGATTCGCAGTGACACCGGACCTGACTTCGTCGCGAATGGCATTCGACGCTGGCTGGTCCAAGCTGGTGTCCGCACCCTGTTCATTGCCAAGAGCAGTCCCTGGGAGAATGGCTACGTGGAGTCATTCAACGGCAATTTCCGTGACGAGCGGAGTGGTGTAGGACCTGGGGGTCGGTCAGCGTGATTCGCTCGATTTGACCGTTCTGTCCGCCGACCAGGATGCTGCCGTCGGTGGGATGGACGGCCAGCGAGTAGGCCCAGCCCTCCAGGGCCGCGATATCGTGGGTCACCTTCACCGATACGGGGTCTACCACTCGAACGTGACCGTCGGTGCAGGCGACCACAACACGGGATCCGTCGGCGAACCATGCTGCATCCAGCGGCCTGGCTTCCAGGCGGGCAAACCGGACCATGCGGCCGATCGTCGGCTGCCAGAGCCGGACGGTGCGGTCGTCGCTGACCGAGGCCACCATCGGCAATTCCCCGGTGCCGGGACGCAGGGCCAGGTTGTGGACCCGCCGCGTGTGGATGCTCAGGCTGCGAATCAACTCTCCGGTACCCGGCTTCCAGACTCTCAGGCTACGGTCGATACCCGTGCTGACCAGGATATTCTCTTTCTTGAGGAAGCACAGCGACGAGACACCCCGGGAATGGCCCTCCAGGCGTCGTCCGGGTGAGCCGGTCCGGGTATTCCACAGGATCACGTTGTGGTCCAGGCCGGCTGCCGCCAGGGACGATTCTCCGAGCCAGGCCAGTCCCATCACGGAATTCTCGTGGCCGTCCAGGACCGCCAGCGACTTGCCTGTCGGCCACGAAAAGATCTCGACGGATCCATCCTCGCTGGGAGTGCCTCCGCCGACGGCCAGTCGATCGCCGGACGGTGAAAAGGCGACATCGTGAAGGTTGACGGCGGTCGTCTTGATCGTCCTGTCTCGCTTCAACTCCGGCCAGCTGTACACCTGCAATCCGACCTGCGAGCAGGCGATGGCCGATTTCCCGTCGGGAGCAAAAGCGACGGACGTGATTGGTGGCTGGGCGGCCCCGGCCCCGTGCACCAGCAGGCCGAGGCAGAGGCCCAGCGCGATGCCAGCAACGGGTTTCGAGTTCACGATCATGATGTGTCGCGATGCGTGTCTGTGGGTCTCGAAACAGTCCGGCTACCCGATCAAACCTTCGATCACCCTGGCCCCGTCGCGGGCGACACGGACGGGCCGTCCATCAGCGGTGTGCAGTTCGCGATTCGGGTCGATGCCCAGCAGGGTGTAGATGGTCGCGGCGAGGTCGGCGGGCGTGACGGGGTTGTCTTTCGGGGATTCGCCCAGCAGATCGCTGCTGCCGATGACCTGGCCACCCTTCACGCCGCCACCGGCCAGCGCGACACTGAACACGTTGGGCCAGTGATCCCGTCCGCCGGCGGAGTTGATCTTCGGTGTGCGACCGAACTCGCCCATCACGACCACCAGCGTCTCCTCCAGCAGGCGGCGATCGGCCAGGTCGCCGATCAGCGCGGTGAGTGCCCGATCCAGGGCCAGGAGCGGAGCATTCCGGTCGCCGGGGTAACGTTCCTTGAGCTTGAGGATGTCCTGGTGCGAATCCCACCCCGTGTTGTTGACCGTCACGAAACGGACGCCGCGTTCAACCAGTCGCCGGGCCATCAGGCAACTCTGGCCGATGCCGTTCCCCAGGCCATATCGCTGTCGGACTTCGCCGGGTTCTTCGGAGAGCGAGAAGGCTCGCTTGGCCCTGGGCGATGCGAGCAGGTTGTAGGCACGTTCGAGGTCCGGATCGGTTGCCGGTGTTTTCGCAGCGTCCTTGGCACGACTGAATTCGTCGAACGCCCGTACGATCTGCCGGCGACGATCCAGCCGCATCAGGTCGAGGCCCTGGTAGAAGTCGAGGTCGCGGACCTTGAGGCCTGACCTGTTGGCACCACGCTGCTTGAAAGTGGTGCCTCTCACGGAAAACGGCTGCGTGGCAGCCGGCAGGTAGCCGTTGCCGGAGACCTTGCCGGTGAAGTTGGGGACGGCGATGTTGGGTGGCAGCACGCTGGTCGTGGAGTCCAGGTGGGCGACGGTCGCTCCGATGGTCGGATAGGCCAGGGCCGGTGACGGCTTGTAACCGGTCATCAGGTAGTGTGTGCCAAAGTTGTGTTCGCCCAGTGGTGAGGTCATCGAGCGAATGATCGCCAGCTTGTCGAGCATCCCGGCGGTACGCTCGAGGCATTCGTTGACTCGCACCCCTGGCACGTTGGTGGAGATGGTCTTCAGCGGACCGCGCACCTCCTCGGGGGCCTCCGGCTTGGGGTCGAATGTCTCGAGATGGCTGGGGCCGCCGTCGAGCCAGATCAGGATGCAGGACTTCGCTTTCGCGGCCACGGGTTTCTCGACCGCAAGGGCGTGTTGCAGCCGGAAGTAATCGCCAAGTCCCAGTCCCAGGGCGGTGAGTCCGCCAACCCGCAGCAGGTCGCGGCGAGTCACTCCGTCGCATCGTCTGGCGTTATTCATGGGCTGGTCTCCACGTCGGGCAGCGGCTGTCCCCGACGGACGCTGATCACAGTGCTCATTCTAGTGATTCGTAACAAATTCATGGCAGGTCAGCAGCCCCCAGACGAAGTCCTCGAGAAAGTACCGTTTCCCCCTGTCGGTGGTGATGGCGTCCAGTTGTGTCTTCCAGTGTTGGGCTTCCCGGTCGTTGGGAAGCCGGCCGAGTGCGACCAGGTAGAACCGGCTGACGATTTTCGTGGGCGACTTGCCGGCGGCAATCAGCTTGCTCAATCGACTGCCGGGAATCCCGATCCGGGCATTGATCAGCGGCCCGTTGAGGAGGTGCAGTTTTTGGGGCAGGCCCCCGGCGGATGTCGTCGAGCTTTCACACGACTCGTCCCGGCCACAACGGCCAAGAATGTCCAGCGACAGGGAACTCGTCTTCGGATCAACCAGGGCCACCGCACGTGTTCCGGGCGGTTCGTCACCGTACTTCTCGGGCACTCCGAGCACATCAGAAATCGCGTCGGCGAGCACCTCGGCTTCCAGGGGTTGCCGTGCGGCGTGCGAGTAGAACCGGTCGTCCGCCTTGTTCTCGGGTGTTGCGTTGGCGCTACGAGCGTAGGCGGCGGTGCCGGCTATCAGCCTCAAGGTGTGTCGCAGCTTGTAGCCGTTCCGGACGAAGTCCACGGCCAGCTTCTCCAGCAACACGGGATGGGTGGCCGGATTCGTGGCACGAAAGTCATCGGCCGGTTCCACCAGCCCGCGGCCCATCATCCTCTGCCACAACCGGTTCACGATCGCCTTGGCGAAATAGGGATTCTCCGGTCGTGTCAGCCATTGCACCAGTTCGTCTCGCCCATCGACGACCTTCTCGGAGAGGAACTGCTCACCGGGGATGCGGGGTACGGCCGCCTCGAGTGTCCTCGGGTGAATCACCCGGCCGGTCGGCTTGAGCGTGATCACTCGTCCGATTTCGATCCTGGCGAAGATCGCGGAGAGCCCGTGGTAATCGTCCTGTGTCCAGCGATCGAGTGGGTGGTTGTGACAATTTGCACATCGCAGCCGGCTGCCCATGAACAACTCGCTCATGAACTCGGCCTGTTTTCGCGGGTCCAGGTTGGTGCGGTAGAAATTGGCCGGCCCGTAGGTGTGCGAGTCACCGGCGGCGAGAATCACGCTACGGGCCAGTTGGTCGTAACCGACTCCGCGACGGACCTGATCGGCCAGCCACGCGTGGTACGTCTCCGCCCCCTGGCTGTCGTTGGGTTGCGGGCGAATCCGCAACAGCGTCGCCAGTTGCAGGGTCCAGTACTCGGTGAACGGGTCGGACTTCAGCAGTTGTTCCAACAGGGCAGTTCGTTTCTTCGGGTTCGAGTCGGCCAGGAAGGACAGGACCTTGCCGGTCGTCGGAAGCCGCCCTGTCAGATCGAGCGTCAGCCTGCGGAGAAACGTGGCATCGTCGGCGATCGGCGAAACGGGCAACCCGAGAGTCGTCAGCGAATCGAGGATCTCCTCGTCGATGAAACCGCGGCGGGGTTCGTCAGACAGGTCGATCCGGGCATCGGTCAGCGGCACGATGAGCTCGATCGGCACGACCTCGGTCAGGTAACGCGCGACGACGATATGTCGTCCGCGGCGAAGCACCTGGGACCTGGAGGATTCGGGATCGATCTTGACTGCCGAGGAGTCCTCGGCCTGGAAGACCGTCCAACGCGTCACGTCCCTGCTGCTGCCGTCGGAGAAATGTGCGGTAGCCCTCAGTGTGACCGGCTGGTCCAGTGACTGGCCGACATGCTTCCTGGGGGCGATCTCCACCCGTTGCAGGGTTCGCTGCGTGACCAGGCCGGCTCCCTGGCGGATCCACGCCAGCAACAGCTTCGTGCTGTCATGATCCAGGCCGAAACGCTCGCCCCCGCCGTGCGTGATCGACTCGGTCGGCTTGAGGATGAGCAGGCTCTGCTCGGGACGAGCGAGGTTGATGCGACTCCCTTCGACCTGTCGGACCACCGCGTCGAAATCGGCCGGGGGGTTGCCACCGAAGAGCGAGAGCTTGAAGCCGCCGCGTCCGATGGCTGCTCCGTGGCAGGCCCCGGCATTGCAGCCGAACTTGGTGAAGACCGGGATCAGGTCATTCTCGAAATCGACCGTCCCGGTATCGGGCTTGACTGTCTCCGCCCCGGAACGGCTTTCCTGGGCAAAACCAACCGAACCGAGAACGGCCAGAACGATGAATGGGAACCGGATGGGCATGATCACCTGTCTCGTGGCCGGCAAGCGTCTTGAACCGCAGACCGTTACTTGCGTTGCAGGGCCTTCCGCGCCGCACGGCCCTCCTCCTCGTTCAGCTTGCCATCGCCGTCCTTATCGAACCGCTTGATGAGTTCCTCGCGCGAGGGTCGTCGCGGCGGTGTTCGACTCTCGGGTGCGCGAGTGGAATCGGCCGGTTCTTCGTTCAGCCATTTCGCGACCGTCTCCCGTTTTTGACCGATGGCGTTGGCAATGGCGCCCAGTACGTGGGGATCGGGATAAAGCATGGACTGTGGGAACACGAAGTTGTGTGTGACCTTTCCGTCCCTGGCCACGACGACGGTCATCGAGATGGTCCGGTTCAGACCAAGTGCACCGGGACCATCGCGACCATCCGGTGAGGCTCCCATCACAACACCGGAGAGCCGTTCGCCGAATCGCTTGCCGAACCCCTGCAGCTTGGCGGGATCGTCGCCGAGCAGGACTGCCGCCAGGTGGAGTTGCTTGTCCGACTTCTCGGCGATTTGAGACAACATGGATGCAGTCCCAAAGAGACCGCGAATCCCCACGCCGTTTTCGTCCATGAAGATCAGCACCTGTGGCTTTCCACCCGCCAGGCGGGCGGGATCGAACACCTTGCCGAGACGATCACCGTTCAGGCCGGTGACCTTGAAGGGCGGGATCTTCTCGCCCGGCTGCGGCCCGGAAAACAACGCCTTGCCCCCGGCTGTCTTGAACTGTGCGGGGTCCTTGATTTCCACTTTTCGGCCGTTCCGGTATCGCTTTTCGGTCTCCCGACCACCGCGACCAGCATCTTGATCGCGACTTCTTTCGGGGAAGGCGATGGTGTAGAGCTGCACGGCTTCTTCACGGGTCAGCTTGCCCGACTGCACCAACTCCCCGAGTCGCTTGCGGAGAGCCGCCCGCGGGTCACTCTCGGGACGCTGAGGTTCAGTTCGAGTCCGGCGAGCAGTCTCCTGGCCACGCTCTTCACCCCGCTTCTTTTGGACGCGAGCCTCACCGCGTTTCTCACCCTTCGTCTCGGGTCGAGAATCCTGGGACAATCCTGTCGAACACATCACGGCCGACAATACACACGCGAATGCAAATCGAAACATTTTCGGATCCTTCTCAAGTCGCGAGCCAGATACAGGGGCCAGTTTACACTGAAAGTCCACCGCTCGCAGAATTACCGGACTGCGCATTTCGGATTTTCTGCCAGCACTTCATGTCACCGCGTCATTTCTTCAGGGTCTGTGTCTTGGTGGCCCACACCAGGCGGTCGGAGCTGTGCTTGGTGACGGACTGCTGGATCCACCTGGCAGCGTAAGCCACCTGCGGAGCCCGGCCTCCTCCGTGAGTGATCCCCACCAGCACGTCGCCGACCCGCGGTGAGTGAATGATCCACGGGCTGCCGCTGCTGCCCGCCTTGCCCTTGCGGTTCTTTTTGTTGGGGACCGCCAGGTGGTCGCCCTTGCCCACGGCGGGGATCCCCCGCCAGGCGGTGTTGCCGGTCACCTTCTTGATCAACAGCTTTCCGTCGCCAGGGACCAGCCGTTCACGAAGCAGCAGCAACGCGGGACGCTCGGTTGCCTTGACCGGACGGACCAGCCGCAGCAGGGCCAGGTCCTTGCTGGGGTGACGCAGGACCTTGTCCACGCGGATTTGCACGCTCTTGCGTCCCAGGCCGGTGAAGCGGATGTTGACCTGGCCGGCCTTCTGTTTCCTTGAGGTGATGCAGTGCGCGGCGGTCAGGACCCAGCGGGGCGAGATCAGTACTCCCTTCCCGCCGCCACAGTTCACGCTCAGGTTCTTGCGGTCGTTGGTGGGAAAGGGGGATTGCCCGGTGGCGACCATCTCGAATCGCACCGGCACTTCCGGCGGTTGAGCCGGGGTTGTCGTGCACAGCCCTGCCACGAGAAACATCGCCAGTGCCAGCCAGAAGGTGAGCCTGGAGTTCACGATCTAGGTGTTGACGATATTGACGTAGCAGTGAACGTGCGGCAGCACACGGTAGTTCCAGATGAAGCCGTGTCCTTCGAGTCGCCAGTAGTTCCACCGAAGATTGTCGTCGGGACTTTGTTGATCCTTGTAGAATGCGAGGTGGATCTGCTGCATGCCGCCGTTTGTCTTGATGATCTCCATCACCTCATCGGCATCATCGCGGCGGAAGGGTGAGAGCAGCGTTTTCATGACGTCGGCCACCAGTTTCTGCTGGTCGGGCTTCAGGTCCTTGTAGGCAATCCCCGGCCGAGATGTCCCCGGCTTGGGGAAGGTGATGCCCTGTTCCCGGTCGCCCGGGTTGCGGGATTCGCTGGCGGCCCGTTTCTGGATGGGGTCCAAGGCGTCCCAGACCGATTGAACCTGTTTGGTCTGATACAGGTAGACGTTGCGTTTGTTGTAGCCGTTGACACTGTGGCCGTAGTAGATCGGTCCGCCAAAGGCCTTGCCGGGTTCGGTGTTTCCGTCGCATCGCAGCGTCAGGTGGTGTCCGCTGAAGACCCACGAGAACTTCTGGTCGTCGGTCGGTTCGCCGAAGAATGCGCAGCCGGTTCGCTCGAACGAACCGCTATTGTCCCACTTGCCGTAGCGAGTGATGCGTTCCCAGGCGTCGTCGCCCGAGAGCAACGAGAAGACAGTTCGCTGGACGAGTTCCTGCTGAGCCGGGCTGAGGTGCGAATCGAGTCGTTTGCCGAGGATGGCCGAATTGTAGGTGCCCAGTCGCGAGAGCACTCCATCGCGTCGTTTGTGGTTTCGGGGCAGGATGAGTTTTGTCTTCTGGTCATCGCTGAGCGAGGCGTGCAGTTCGCGGATCAGGTTTTCGGCGGTTCGCACGGTCGGCTTGGCGGCCTTGGCGTCTGAGCCGATCAGGCTGGCGGCTGTGGAGGTGGTGGCCAGAGCCGCTGCGGTGCCCAGGAAATGGCGTCGAGAATGCGGGGTCGTCGAGTCGAGACCGTTGTCGCAATCCGGGCAATAGAATTCGCTTTCGTGGAGCATGGGTGGTCAGCCTTGTGAGAAGGGCCGTTAGTGAGTGGATGACCCGGGGGGCATTTGCGTGTTCGGCGTGTTCGGCTGGATCATGTCGAAGCTCTTTTTTGAACCGGTTTCGATCGCCTTGGCGTCGGCCTCAGGCGTCGTCGTCGCCTCCGCAACCGATGCCAAAGAGTGTCAGAGTCGTCGGCAGGACGGCGAGCGTGAGCAGCCTGTGTGTGAGTGATGTCATGGAACGGTTCCGGTGATGGTTGACGTTGTTATTTGAGCGATCGCAGAAAGCCTGGGCAAGTCTTCGGTCGGGATTGATTGGACGTATTGAGTCGGTCAAGGTGTCGAGTGATTGAGCGAGGTCCAGGCCTATTGTTCGGCCGGGCGTCCCATTGCTCGGTAGAACTGTCGAAAGAACTCGATTCGCTGTCCTGCGTCAGAGGTTTCGGCGGCCAGGTGCAGCAGTCGTTAGTGAGTCGATTGTTTCATCAGGTCGCGTACCGTTTCTGCTCGAGCCCGTTCGGTCTCGGCCAACTCGTCCTGTCCCAGTTTTTGCAGGCAGCCTACGAGTCGGAACCGGGTTTCGATTCCCGACCTGCATGCCACGATCCTGCACCTGTTGGGATTGGATCACGAGCGATTGACGTTTCGTCATGCAGGCTGAGATTTCCGGTTGACGGACGTCGAGGGCGAGGTGATTGGCGAGATCCTGGCGTAGGGTCGGGACTGGGAGCTTGTGATCCTGGTCGAGTGAATTCGGTGTTGACTGGGATCGCTTTGCGGTAGCATCGGTTATTCTGGGTATCTTTCCGGACAGGGCAAACACAGCAGAGGGCGTGATGAACGGTGAGCGAATTGAGGTTGGAGGATTGCTTGTTGATGCGGGCCTGTACGAATTGGTCCGTGACGAGATGGCTCCAGGAACCGGTGTCGATGCCGACGAGTTCTGGGTTTCGCTGGGGCGGATCGTCAGCGATCTGGGGCCGATCAATCGCGAACTGCTCGATCGTCGCGACCGACTTCAGCAGCAGATTGACGAGTGGCATCGGGGACACCGGGAATCGGGATTCGATGGCGAGGCGGCTCGGGAGTTCCTGGCCGGGATCGGGTACCTGGTCGAGGACGAGGGTGGATTCTTGATCGAGACATCTGGTGTGGACCCCGAGATTTCCACGATGTCCGGGCCTCAACTGGTCGTCCCGGTCGACAACGCCCGCTATTGCCTGAACGCCGCCAACGCTCGTTGGGGCAGTCTTTACGACGCGTTGTACGGCACCGACGTAATTGTTCGCGAGGCGGGTGAGTCGACATCGGGGTACGACCAGGCCCGTGGAGCCCGCGTGGTTGCCCGGGCCGCAGCCCTGCTCGATCAGCACGTTCCACTCTGCGATGCCAGTCATGCGGATGCCGTCGGTTATCGTCTCGAACCCGACGAGTCGGGGCATCGATTGGTGGTTGAATTCGAGGGAGGAGCAACGAGCGGCTTGGCGGATGCCGGGATGCTGGCCGGTTACAACGGGCCGGCCGAGTCGCCATCTTGCGTGTTGCTGGTGCACAACGGATTGCACATCGAGATCGTGATCGACCGCGAGCATCCTGTCGGTCGAGTTCATCGGGCTGGCGTCCAGGACGTGGTACTCGAATCGGCAGTGACGACGATCCAGGACTGCGAGGATTCGGTCTCGGCCGTCGACGCCACCGACAAGTGGCTGGTGTATTCCAACTGGCTGGGGCTGATGAAGGGTGATCTGGAGGTGACGTTCGAGAAGGGGGGGCAGTCGGTCACTCGTCGGCTGAACCCCGACCGCACCTACATTTCGCCCAACGGAGCCAGCCTGGATCTGCCGGGACGCAGCCTGATGCTGGTCCGTAATGTCGGGATCCACATGGACACCGACGCGGTGACGACGGTTGCGGGCGACTCGATCCCCGAAGGGTTTCTCGATGTGATGATCACATCTCTGGCGGCGATGCATGACTTGAAGCGGACCGGGCCGGTCACAAATTCTCGAACCGGCAGTGTTTACATCGTCAAGCCGAAGCAGCATGGGCCGGACGAGGTGTCGGCGACGGTCGAGCTGTTTGGTCGAGTCGAGCAGGCGTTGTCGCTGGAGCCGGATACGTTGAAGATCGGGATCATGGACGAGGAGCGTCGCACGACACTCAACCTGGCCGCCTGCATCCGTGCGGCCAGGCGGCGGGTCGTGTTCATCAACACCGGGTTCCTGGACCGGACCGGTGACGAGATTCACACGCTGATGGAAGCCGGGCCGGTGGTGCCCAAGCCGGAGGTCAAGGATGCGGTATGGTTGGGGGCCTACGAGGACCACAATGTCGACGTCGGGTTGGCGTGCGGGTTTCGTGGTGTTGCTCAGATCGGCAAGGGCATGTGGGCGATGCCCGACCTGATGTCTGACATGCTCGAGACCAAGAGCGGGCATCCGTTGGCCGGAGCCAGCACGGCCTGGGTCCCCTCGCCCACAGCCGCCACGTTGCACGCTTTGCATTATCACGAAGTGGATGTGGCGGCCAGGCAACGCGAACTGGTTGAACAGCCTCGGACCGATTCGGCCACCGTGGCGAGAATACTGACTCCGTGTTTACTGGGGACACGACGTCCCGACGATGCGGCCATTGCCCGAGAACTGGACAACAACGTCCAGGGGATTCTGGGCTACGTTGTCCGCTGGATCGACGACGGTGTCGGCTGTTCGAAGGTGCCGGATATCAACGATGTGGGCCTGATGGAAGACCGGGCGACGTTGAGGATTTCGAGCCAGCACATTGCGAACTGGTTGCACCACGGGTTGGTGAGTCCGGAACGAGTTCGATCGACGTTCGAGCGAATGGCATCGGTGGTTGACGAGCAGAACTCGGGCGACACCGCCTACACGCCGATGGCTCCGGCTTGCGATGGTCTGGCCTATCAGGCGGCGTTGGCGCTGGTGTTCGAGGGTCGCGAGGAGTCCAACGGGTACACCGAACGTGTGCTGAGCAGCTATCGCCGTCGTGCGAAGAACCGTTGAATTCTGTTATTGGCCTCGTCCAGTCTCTTCCGGCCTCTTCTTATCAAATCGGGATTGATGAAGACTTTCGCCGGGTGTCGACATATAATCGGGGACTGATAGGAACGGCCTGTGGTGGTTGGCTGGTATTGCCTGGACCGCTGGTCATTGTGAAGGACGGAGTTTCGGGATGAACACCCGACGCTGGCAGCACCCGGGGATGACTCGCCGTACGGCCGTGCAGGCTGGTGCGATCGGGCTATTGGGTTTGGGGACGAATCATCTCGAGGCGTTGCGAGCGGCCGGTCCCGAGTCTCAGGCGACTCCGGCGACGGCCAAGACCTGCATCTACATCTTTCTGTCCGGCGGATTGTCACAGCAGGACAGTTTCGATTTGAAGCCCGATGCTCCGGACACGATTCGTGGCGAGTTCAACCCGATCGACACGGCGACACCTGGGATTCAGATTTGCGAGCATCTGCCGATGCTGGCCCAGCGGAGTCGTCACTGGGCATTGGTCCGTTCGTTGACTCATCCGACCAACGGCCACACCCTGGGCCATTACTTCATGCTGACCGGTCGATCGGTCAAGTCGCCGGCCTTCAAGGGCGACCGCAAGCCTCGCCCGGGCGATTGGCCCTCGATTTCGTCGACCGTTGGTGACGCCGTGCCGCGATATTCGGTCGGTCTGCCCAACAACCTGCCTCCGGCGGTGATGTTGCCCGAGAAGTTGGTTCACTGGTCGGGCGGGACGATCCCCGGCGCCTTTGGCGGCCTGATGGGATCGGCTCGCGACCCGTTCATCATCGAAGCGACTCAATACGGGGACCCGTTCTGGCGTGGTGCGTACCCGGAGTACACCTTCCACCAGTTGCCCAAGAAGGAGACAACGTCGACTCCGCCGACCGTTTTCCAGGCCCCCAGTCTGAAGTTGCCGGGCGAGGTCAGTGGAGGCCGTTTCGGCAGTCGGCTCGACCTGTTGACAACGATCGACCGTCAGCGTGCGGCCTTGGAAGAATCTGCGGCCGGGCAGTCCTACGACTTGCATCGGCAGAGTGCGATTTCGTTGTTGGCCAGTCAGGAGGTACGTCGAGCGATCGACGTGACGACGACCGACGTGAAGTTGCAGGAACGCTACGGCCGCAACAGTTTTGGCTGGAGCCTGCTGATGGCGTTTCGGTTGGCCGAGGCGGGCGTGCCGATGGTGCAGGTCAACTTGGGCAACAACGAGGCCTGGGACACTCATGGCGAAGCCTTCTGGCGATTGCGCGAGAAGCTGTTGCCTCCGACCGACCGAGCCATCTCGGCCTTACTCGACGATCTGGACGACAATGGCCTGTTGGATTCGACGATGATCGTGATGGGCGGCGAATTCGGTCGCACTCCGAAGCTGTCGACCTTGCCGGAGCATTATAAGGAAGCGGGTCGAGACCATTGGGGCTCGGTCCAGACGTTGTTCTTCGCCGGTGGCGGCATCCGCGGCGGCAACGTTGTTGGCAGCTCGGACAAGATCGGCGGCTACCCCGCAAGCGATCCTCAAAATCCAGAGAACATGGCTGCGACGATCTACAGCGGGTTGGGGATCCCGCGGGATGCGGTTTGGCAAGACGAACTTGACCGGCCGCACAATATCTACTTCGGCCAGCCGATCGCCGGATTGCTGTAGACGGAACGGTACACTGTGACCGAAGCCGCTGTTATCCTGAGCGAATCGAAGGGTCTCATCTCAGGAATCATCAGCCTGAGATTCCTCACTGCGTTCAGAATGACATCACCACCATGCCAGCCAACTCTCGCACCATCACTGTCGCCGTTGTCGGCGGCGGCATGTTCTTTGACGACATCATCGGCCAGACCTTCAAGGACCTGA
>CAVOEV010000124.1:0-13018 GCA_963694825.1 Planctomycetota bacterium | reverse complement strand
ATATCCTCAGCACACTCGACGACGACTCGGACGACGACAAGAAAGACGCAGACAAGAAAGACGCAGACAAGAAGGACACAGACAAGAAGGACACAGACAAGAAGGACACAGACAAGAAGGACACAGACAAGAAAGACACAGACAAGAAAGACGCAGACAAGAAAGCGGCCAAGAAGCCCACTCTGATCGATGGCATCCCCGAATGGTTCGTCGGCCCGCTGCTCGCCGAACTCGTCGGTCACGAAGTCGGCCACACCCTGGGACTCAGACACAACTTCAAGTCCAGCAGCATCTACTCGCTCGAAGAAATCAACAACGGTTCATTGAAAGGCAAGACACCCTTTGCCGGTTCGGTGATGGACTACATCCCGATCAACATGACCGCAAAAAAGGGCAAGGACGCTCAGACCGGCGATCACACCATGATCGACATCGGCCCCTACGACATGTGGGCCATCGAATACGGATACACCTTCTCTAAGGACCTCAAGAAAATCCTTGCCCGAGTCGCCGAACCGCAGTTGGCCTACGCGACCGACGAAGACACCGGCGGGCCCGACCCGCTGGCACGACGTTACGACTTCAGTAAGAACCCGCTCGACTACGCCCGCTCGCAACTGGAACTCGTCCAGTACCACCGCGGCCGACTGCTCGAAAAATTCGTCAAGGACGGGGACAGCTGGTCCAAGGCCCGACGTGGCTACGAATTGACTCTCTCGCTCCAAATGCGCTCGGTCAGCATGATGGCCAACTGGGTCGGTGGAGCCCACGTCAGCCGCAATCGCAAGGGCGACAAGAACGGCCAGGCTCCGATCTCGGTCGTCGACACCAAGACCCAAAAAGATGCTCTGAAATTCGTCATCGAATCGACGTTCCGCGACACCGCCTACGGACTCTCCACCGAACTGCTCCGTCACATGACCGTCGACAAGTGGATCGACGGAGCCAACGGGTTTTCGCAGGCCATGAACAGCGAACCGGCTTGGCCGGTCCACGACAAGATCATGGGCATCCAGGCCTCAACGCTGACCATGCTGATGAATCCCACCACGCTGACACGGACCTACGACAACGAATTTCGTGTGCCCGCCGAACAGGAAGCACTCACGCTACCCGACCTGCTCAAGGCGCTGAGCTCGGAAATCTGGTCCGAACTCGCCGCCAAACCAGCCGAAGGAGCCACGGCACGCAAACCGCTGATCTCGAGCCTGAGACGAAATCTGCAACAGGAACACGTCGACCGACTGATTACACTCAGCCTGCCAGGCAACGGCTCCGGAGCCGCCTACAAGGCCGTCGCTCTGCTCGCCCGACAGGAACTGGTCGAGATCCGCGATCGAGTGGCCCGGACAGCCAAGGACTGGGGCGCCAAGGCCGATCCCTACACCCGAGCCCACTTCGGACGACTCAACGATCAGGTCACCAAGGTGCTCGATGCACAAATGATCTACAATGCCAAGGACATCGGTGGCGGTTCCTCCCTCAGATCGCTGTTTCTCAACCCGACCGGATCATCGGTCGACCGACTCGGCACATCAGCAACCGCTCGACCATAATCCGCTCGACAAGCACAAACTCGCATCCCAACAGCACGATCCGTCATCGGAATGACCCCGAAACGGCAAACCGGCGTACATTTCGCGTTGGCCATCGCTCTGGCGGCGGCTTCGGCGGCTGCCTGGGCCCTGCTGTGGATCACTGATTGGCCGCTGGGGATTCGCGGCGAATGGACTTGGGCCCGGATCGCACACCCGGACGACTTGATCTGGGACAGCCTGCTGGGCATCGTCCAGGCTGGCCTGGCACTCGGATGCATCGCCCTGGTCGCATGGTGGGGCGGCCGACGGTTCGCACGCCGAACTCAATCCGACACCTCGTCGCGCCTGATCCGAGCCACCATGCTGCTCGGACTCGTCACCATCGGATTCCTCGGCACTGGACTGCTCGAACACAGCCTCCCACCCGGGCACGGGATCGGACGATCGCCCTGGGTGCTCTACTACCCCGGCACATCGGGCTACTACTACGAAGCCCGACGCGTCACGTCGTTTGACGACTTCCGCAAACGTTACCTCGACGTGCTCGACGACTCGGACCTCCATCGCCGCACCTTGCACCTGGGCACTCACCCGCCCGGACTGTTTCTCGCTCACCTGGCCGTCCGCGAGGCCTGCCGCCGGTCGCCCGCCTTGCGACAGACGCTGCTGACCCGGCAGCCCAACCGAGTCCGTGAAGCCCAGGCCACGATCCTCGAAGCAGGCCGTCCGATCCCGCCGATCGACACCGCCGCACTCTGGCTCGCCACACTGCTGACTCAACTTCTCGCCGTCGCCACACTGCTCCCGATCTACCGCCTGGTCCGAATCGATCACTCGCCCGAAACCGCCTGGCGAGCCGCGTCACTCTGGCTGCTGGTCCCCGCCGTCAACGTGTTTCTCCCCAAATCCGACTGCCTCTACCCACTCCTGGCCACCTCCGCACTCTGGCTCTGGTGGGCGGCCATCCGAGGTCACCGCAACTGGAGGACTACCAAGACCACACAACTCCACCTCGGCCTCAATGCACTCAACGCCTCACTCGCTGCCGGCATCGCATGGATCGGACTGTGCCTCAGCCTCGCCTTCCTCCCCATCCTCGCCCTCGCCGCCAGCCTCGCCCTGTTCATGCACTGGCAAGGCCGCTTCAACCGACGACAACTCCTCACCTGGTCCATCGCCTCGTTCGCCGGCATCGCACTCCCCACACTCGCCACCTGGATCACTCTCGACTTCAACCTCCCCGAGATCTGGTGGTCCAACCTCGCCAACCACGCCGCATTCTACGACCAGCCAGAACACCCCCGTAGCTACTGGCCCTGGCTCGGTCTCAACACGCTGGAACTCACCATCGCACTCGGAGTCCCCCTGGCCGGACTCGCGATCGGTGGACTGGTGCTGAGAACTCGGCAACCGAAACCGGAACTTCAGGCACCCGCCTGGGCCTGCCTGGCCGTCTGGTGCCTGCTCTGGCTCTCGGGGAAAAATATGGGCGAGGCCGCCCGGCTGTGGCTGTTCCTGATGCCCTGGGCCTGCTGGCTGGCCGCCTCCGCTCTCGACAGACTCCGCAACCGGGATTGGGCCATGCTGCTCCTGCTGCAGGTTGCCATGGCACTCGCCGTCGTCCAACGCGTCACTGGGTTCGACTTCGCCCGAGGCTGAAGCCTTTCTGAGACTGTCGAAGCCGTCGAAGCCGGGACCGGGTCGCTCGCCCTACTGAGCACTCCTCACGTCGGGACGCAACTGCTGAGCGTCCCGCAAGTACACGTGGACGATCTCCGACTGACGCTTCGTCGTGTTGACATGCAGAAGAACGCGGATGCAGCGAGGCATGCTCTCGGGGACCGAAATCTCCAAGGCACACAACAAGGGCACCTGGTGCATGCCCAACTCGCGAGCCGCTTCGGCCGGAAACGTCGACTGCAAATCCGCCGTCGTCGTGAAAATCGCCGACACCACTTCCTCGAAATCCTCCAACTGATTCGCCGAAACGATCGCTCGCAGCAACTCACCAGTCGCCGACAACACCTCGCTCGACTCGTCAGCCGACACCGTCGTCGCGCCCCGAATCCCTCGAACCGACATCATCTCAACAACCCCAGTCATGACTCGGACACAACACCACACTCGCCCGAAACCCAGTCTAACACCCGCCCACCAAACCGCACACCACCCCGATCAGAAACACGCCGTCGACAGGGCCGTCAACAGGGATTGATTTCGTACATCGTTCTCGGTTACAACTCCCGCTACCACGCGGCCACAGGACGGGCCCGGCAACACATCCCGCCACCCTTGGAGTCGGAAAGGACACCGCTCCATGACGCCCACCAACACCTCGCAGACTCCCACCTCACCTGGCTCGACACCCGTCCCCGTCGACCAGTTGGCTCGACAACTCGGCGCGACACTCCAGGGCGACCCCTCCCTCCCGATCCACTCGGCCGCCCGCCTCGCCGTGGCCGAACCCGGCCAGGTAAGTTTCCTGACCGCAACAGCCTCATCTGCCGACATCACCAGTTGCCGCGCCGGTGCGGTCGTCGTCGACGAATCGCAATTGGCATCGGCCCGCAGCCGACTACCCAATGCCACCCTGCTTGTGGTTGATGACGCACAGGTCGCCTTCCTCGACATCCTCGCTTTTTTCCACCCGACCCCGGCCCGACCCGACATCGGAATCTCCCAACGGGCGTGTGTCGGAGACTCGCTCGTGATCGGGGAACTCTCGAATGTCCACCCCGGTGCCACGATCGGAGACCGGGTCGTCATCGGAGAGCGATGCGACATTCATTCCCGAGCCGTCATCGGAGACGACTGCCAACTCGGAAACGACGTCGTCATCCACCCCGGAGTGGTCGCGTACTCGGGAACCACCATCGGCGACCGGGTCGTCATCCACGCCAATTCGGTCATCGGAGCCGACGGGTTCGGCTACCGATTCGCCAAAACCGACGACTCGCCACAAGGTCGGTACGTCAAGATTATCCACTACGGCAGTGTCACCATCGAAGATGACGTTGAAATCGGAGCCGGGACGACGATCGATCGAGGCATGATCGACGCGACGCGAATCGGCACGGGCACCAAGCTCGACGATCAGGTCATGATCGGACACAACTGCTCAATCGGGCCTCACAACGTCTTCGCGGCTCAAGTCGGTGTCGGCGGCAGCACATCCACCGGTGCCTACGTCCGCTGCGGCGGACAGGTCGGTGTGGCCGATCACCTGGTCATCGGAGACGGAGCGTCGGTGGCCGCCATGGCTGCCGTCGCGCGAAGCATCCCACCCGGTGAAACTCAACTCGGATACCCCGCCGGCCCCGAATCCGAACAACTCAGAGTACTCATCGCCCAGAAACGACTCCCCGAACTGCTCAAGACCGTCAAACAACTGCTCAAACGGATTGACTCGCTCGAACAACAACTGGCCGACGCACCCGACCACACCCCGACCCCGACCCCGCAATCCACGCCACGCATCAACCCCCACGCGGCATGACTCTCCAACCCCACTCCAACGAACTCAATGCCGCAACGGTACCCGAGAGTGGATGGGTGGGGTTGATCGCCGGAGCAGGCCGGTTTCCGATCAGCTTCGCTCGCGCCGCTCGAAAACAAGGACTGAAGGTCTACGGACTCGGAGTCCAGGGCATGGTCTCCGACGAACTCGCCGATTCCTGTGACCGCTTCGACACCGTCGGTCTGGCTCGATTCGGACGCGCCATCCGGTTACTCAAACGAGCCGGTATCCGCGACGTCGTGATGGCTGGCAAGATCGAAAAAGTCCAGCTGTTTCAACCCGCCCGATGGCTCAGGCTGCTGCCCGACACCCGCTCGCTTCACATGTGGTTTCGTTACGCCACCGCCAACAAGTCCGACGACACGATTCTGCTGGCCATCATCCGCGAGTTCGGACGCGATGGCATCCGCTTCCACTCAGCTCTCGATTTCTGCCCGGAACTTCTCGTGAACCACGGATTCCTCACCCGACGCAAACCCTCCGCAGCACAATGGCGCGACATCCAGTTCGGATGGGACATCGCCAAGGAGATCGGACGACTGGACATCGGACAAACCGTCATCGTCAACGACACAGCCGTGATCGCGATCGAAGCGATCGAAGGGACCGACGAGGCGATCCGACGAGCCGGCAGCCTCTGTCGACGGGGCGGCTTCACCGTCGTCAAAGTGGCCAAGCCGCAACAGGATCGGCGATTCGACGTCCCCACCATCGGACTCGACACCGTGCAGACAATGTCCGAGTCGGGAGCACGCGTGCTGGCGATCGAAAGCCAGCAGACCATCCTGCTCGATGCCGACGACGCCATCGCACTCGCCAATCGACTCGGGATCGCCATCGTCGCACTCAACGCCGACGAACTGCAACTCCAGATGGCCTCGTGATGCCACCGCACGCCTCGCACCCAATCCGACGCAGCTAGATATCCTGCAGAGGAAACTCGTCGAACTGGTCCGACGACTCCGGATCCGACGACAGCGACTCGAGCACATCCGCTCCAACTCCCGGATCGGGTACCGCCGGCATCACCTCGGTCCGCTCGGCCGGTAACATCGCCCCATCTCCCGCACCCGCCCCGAACTGGACCTGGAACGTCAGGCTCGCAAACGACAACTCGTCGCCGGGCAACAACGCACCACGGCTGACACGCTGACCGTTGACCAGTGTGCCGTTCGTGCTGCCCAGGTCGCGGACTATCAGCAATCCGTCGGTCTTGATGATCAGACAATGCAGCTTCGATACGTTGCCGCGATCCAGAAACACGTCACACACACCACGCTTGCGACCGACGACGGTGATATCGTTCTTGAGCGAAATGCTGGTCTGACCGTCGAGAGATACGATGCGAGCTTGCATGGTGACTGAAGACTCCTTTCCCCTGATTCTCAGGACCCCGTCACACAAGTCAAGCTCTCAACAACATCGCACCACCCTGGTCCCGCTCCCGAAAATGACCCAATTGGCGGTTCTTGACGGTCTTCTAGACGGCTGTTAGCGTTGATGGCTTGATTATTTCACCAACCCGCTTCACCGCTCAACAGGCTCCCGATTCATGGCGGATACACCCAAGTACGTCTATTTCTTCGGCGGTGGTCAGGCCGATGGCTCGACCGACATGAAGAACTCGCTCGGCGGCAAGGGTGCCAACCTCGCCGAAATGACCCGGATCGGAGTCCAGGTGCCGGCCGGGTTCACGATCCCCACCGAAGTCTGCAATCACTTCAGTGACAACGACGGAGCCTACCCCGACGGATTGCGAGAACAAGTGGCCACGGCACTCACTCAGGTCGAAGACGTGATGGGAGCCAAGCTGGGGTGCGACACCAATCCCCTGCTCGTCTCCTGCCGGTCTGGAGCTCGGGAATCGATGCCGGGCATGATGGACACCGTCCTCAACATCGGACTCAACGACAACTCCGTCCAAGCCCTCGCCAATCACTCGGGCAACGAACAGTTCGCCTGGGACAGCTATCGACGGTTCATCCAGATGTTCGGTGACGTGGTACTGGGAGTCCGAGCCGGTGACGACGAGCACGAGGATCCGTTCGAGGTGCTGCTCGAGGCAAAAAAAACGGCCGCCGGTGTCAAGTACGACTCGGAACTCTCGGCCGAACAACTGCAGCAACTCGTTGCCGAATTCAAGGCCGAGATCCAGCAGCGAACCGGACAGAACTTTCCCGACGACCCGATCGACCAGATCTGGTCCGCCGTCGGTGCCGTCTTTGGCAGCTGGAACAACGATCGGGCAATCGTCTACCGCCGCGACTACGGAATCCCTCATGGCTGGGGCACAGCCTGCAACGTTCAGGCCATGGTCTATGGAAATCTCGGTGACGATTGTGCCACCGGAGTCGGACTCACTCGAGACTGCTCGATGGGGGCTCCCGGCTTCAACGGCGACTACCTGATCAACGCACAGGGCGAAGACGTCGTCGCCGGCATCCGCACTCCCAAACGGATCGAAACGTCGCTCAAGGACGAAATGCCCGAAGTCTACGAACAACTCGAAACGATCGGCAAGACGCTCGAAAACCACTACCAGGACGTGCAGGACATCGAGTTCACCGTCCAGAAGGGACGCGTCTGGCTGCTGCAGACCCGAAACGCCAAACGCACCGGATTCGCCGCCGTCAGGATCGCCGTCGACCTCGTCAACGAAGGCTTGATCACCTCCGAACAGGCTCTCGAAAAACGACGCATCCCCGCCGATGATCTCAATCAACTGCTACAACCGGTCTTCGACCCGCAGGGCAAAGCCGATGCCGAAGCAGACGGGCGACTGCTGACCAAGGGCATCAACGCCGGGCCCGGTGCCGCCTCGGGAACCATCTGCCTGACCGCCGCCGAAGCCGAACGACTCCACAACATCAACCCCGACGAACCACTGATCCTCGTTCGCCGAGAGACCAGCCCCGAGGACCTGCGTGGAATGAGAGCCGCTCAGGGCATTCTCACGGCATTCGGTGGAGCCAGCTCGCACGCAGCACTCGTCAGCCGACAAATGGGCAAGACCTGCATCGTCGGGGCCAATGAACTCAACGTCGACTACACCGCCGGAACCGTCTCCGTCGGCGACACAGTCCTCAAAACCGGCGACCCGATCAGTATCGATGGGTTCACCGGTGAAGTGTTCACCGGGATGGTCAAAACCACCGAAAGCGAAATCGTTAACGTCCTGATCAAAAACACCATCGACCCCGACGAATCTCTGGCCTATCAGAACTACGCCCAGTTGATGGAATGGGTCGACCAGTACCGAACACTCGGTGTCCGCACCAACGCCGATCTGCCCGATCAGGCGATCGAAGCGGTGGCGTTCGGAGCCGAGGGCATCGGGCTCTGCCGCACCGAACACATGTTCCTGGAACATCTCGAGGAAATCCGCGAGATGATCCTGGCACGTGACCCCGACACGCGACTGGCCGCCATCAACCGGCTGCTCCCGTTCCAGCAGGAAGAATTCACCGGCCTCTTCCGAGCCATGCAGGGACGACCAGTCACCATCCGACTGCTCGATCCCCCACTCCACGAATTCCTCTCCGAACGACACCTCGAAGAACAACCCGACCTGGCCGATCGGCTGGCGACTCAACTGGGGATCTCCATCGATGAGGTCCGCGCCCGGACAGCCGAGTTGCACGAAGAAAATCCCATGCTCGGACACCGAGGCTGCCGATTGGGAATCGTCTATCCCGAAATCACCGCGATGCAGGCTCGAGCCATCATGCAGGCCGCCGTGACCGTCGCGGCCGAAGGCATCGATGTTCACCCGGAAGTTATGGTCCCACTCGTCGCCTTCCAGACCGAAATCGATAACCAGGCCGACATCGTCCGCAAAACCGCCGAAGCCGTCTTCGCCGAAACCGGAACCACGGTCGATTACCAAATCGGGACCATGATCGAAGTCCCTCGAGCCGCACTGAGAAGTGATGAGATTGCCGAGACAGCCGAGTTCTTCAGCTTCGGGACCAACGACCTGACACAAACTTGCCTGGGGATGAGTCGCGATGACTACGGCGGATTCATCGGATACTACCAGGAAAACGACATCGTGCCGTTTGACCCGTTCCAGTCGATCGATCCGGGTGGAGTCGGCCGGTTGATTGAACTGGGCGTCGCCGGAGGACGATCGACTCGAAGTGATCTCAAGATCGGCATCTGCGGAGAACACGGTGGCGACCCGGCCAGCGTGATGTTCTGCCACCGAGCCGGACTCAACTACGTCAGCTGCTCACCCTACCGAGTGCCCATCGCTCGGCTCGCCGCCGCTCAGGAAGCTCTCGCGTCGGCCACCTGATCGACGTCACGAATCGGTCAGTCCCACATCGACCAGCTCGGCTCGCATGCTGCTCTCGATCTCCAGGATCGGAGCCATCAACGCGTCGATCTCCAATCGCTCGTCAACGGACAGCTGACGCCCAGGAGCGCGCGGGGGCCCGAAATCGGATCCCACCAGACTCATTGCGTACTTCAACATCGACACGTTGAAACTGTCGCCAGACCGCGCCCGGTAATCCTCGATCGGCAACAACACCGACTGCAACTCCAACGCCTCCTGGTACTCGCCGGCCGACAACGCCGCGTGCATCGCGAGCGTGACACAAGGAGTCAGGTTGCCGGCTCCGGTGGTGTAACCACCCGATCCAACCAGCATGTAAAACGGAGCAAACCGCTCGGCCGATCCGCACAGCCACTCGATCCGGCCACCGTCGGCCAGGACCGTCGTGCGGAATTCATGCATCTGGTTGACCGCGTACTTCACACCCACCACCCGCGGATCGTCCGCCAACTCGAGCAACAACTGATCGGTCGGAATCGGACCCTTGCGGTAGATCAACGTCGGACTCGGGACCGCATCCATCACCTCGAGATAATAGTCCCGAGCACCCGCGTCACTCATGTAGGGGTGCACGAACGGCATGAACATGATCCCGGTGGCTCCCGCCTCGAGCGAACGACGGCCCACGTCGATCGCATGGCCCACTTGCAAGCCAACCGGTGCAAAGATCTGAGCGTCTGGTGCGGAATTCTCTCGAGTGATCCGTACCAGCTCAACCACCTCGTCGGCCGATAAACTCTGGAATTCACTCGTCCCCGCAGCTGGCAAGAAGACACGCATCCCCGCAGCGTACATCCGCGTGACATGATTCGACTGCACCGACACATCGATCCGGCCGTCCTCGCCAAATGCCGTCAATGGCACCAGGTGAACGGTCCGCAACAGGCTGCTGTCATATTCGATCGTCATGGCTGGTCCCGGTGGTTCAATACACTGTGTCGCTGATCTCGCTGATCTCGCTGATCTCGCTGATCGGAAGATACCCCGACCGGCACCCTCAAAGCGTTGTAAGCAGCGTCGACCCGAACGGTCAAGCGCCCTCCCGGCTGAACAGCCGATGAACAACTCGGTACAATGCCCCTCCCACCGCCGCCTCTCCGGCCGGCTCGTCCAAGACTGGTCTTGCTGTTCAACATGTTCGCACTCGCCAAGACTATCCGTGCGGCCTGCCTGCTCGAGGCGACCGCGGCCAAGCCGGGGAATGTGCATCCGGCCGCAGCCTTTGTCGACATGACCTACGCCGACCTGGTCCGCTCGGCAGATGCCGTCGCCGAGATTCTCGCCGATGCCAACACAATGCGAGTCGGACCGGCGATTCTCGAGGCGGTCCGGGCCACCACCCTGGTCGCACCAGGCAACACCAACCTCGGCATCATCCTGCTGCTGGCACCCCTGGCCGCCGTCCCACTCGACACAACACTCGATTCGGGCATCGGAACAGTGCTCGATCAACTCGACGACCACGATACCCAATGCGTCTATCAGGCCATTCGATTGGCCCGGCCGGGCGGACTGGGACACGCAGTGACTCACGACGTCGCACAACCACCAACGGTTCCATTGATGGTCGCCATGAAGTCGGCCGCCGATCGAGACGGAGTCGCCGCAGCTTACTGCGATCGCTTCGAACAAGTGCTCGACTATAGCGTCAACAAGTTGGCAACAGGTCCGGCGTTCGCCCAGGATTGGGAACACCAGGTGATCCGGCTGGCCCTGACACTCCAGGCCGAAACTCCCGACACACTGATCGCCCGCAAATGCGGACGGCCAACCGCCGAACAGGCCTCACAAAACGCCCGAGACGTACTCGAGGCCGGTTGGCCCGACAACGACAAGTCGCTCGAAGCTCTCGAACACTTTGACCGATGGCTGCGGGCCGATGGGCACAGACGCAACCCCGGAACCACCGCCGATCTGGTGACCGCCGTGCTCTTCGCTGCACTCCGCGAAAATCACATCGTCGCCCCGGACCTCAATACGATTCGACCACACACGCCACCGGTGCCCACCGATTGATATGATGCATATGATGGACCGACAGGCGAACCACACCGCGGGCCCCGGATTTCGACTCATGCAACCGACCCGACAACTCCAACACGCCACTCTGCTTGTCACCGCTCTCATCCTGACTCTCGCCAATACTCCCTGCACCGCTCAGTTCGGATTCGGCGGGGGAGGCGGAGGCATGGGAGGCGGGGGCGGAGGATTTGGCGGCGGCGGTGGCGGTGGCGGCGGGTTTGGTGGAGGCGTCAAGATCGACGCTCGAGGAATTGTCTCGACTCAATTCGTCACCAGCCGAACTCGCCAGCTGGCTCGAAAGAAAGCTCAGGCACTCGCCAAGACACACCTCGCCCAGGACATCAACCGCTCGAGTCCACTTCGGATGATCTCGCTTGTTCGACTCGAACAGGCGTGTGCCCGGTATGAGGACAAGACCACCGCAGCACCGCTCGATATCCAGTTCCTGGCCGGACTGCAGCGAATCGATTACATGTTCGTCGATCCCGACGGCAACGACCTGGTGATCGCCGGTCCAGCCGAAGGGTTTGCTCCCGACGCCCAGGGACGCGTGGTCGGAGTCACCACCGGTCGGCCACCGCTGAGAATCGATGACCTGATCGTCGCCCTGCGATCCGGAAACTCGTCCCGGGGACTCGGAGTCTCGATCGACCCCGTCCCCGCACGACTCGAACAGGCTAAACGATTCCTGAAACAAAACAGCTCGGCCACCTCCGTCTCGGCCATCCGAAGCCGCTTCGCTCAATTGGCCAGGATCATTGGACCCCAGACCATCAGTGTGTGGGGCGTGCCCGCCGATTCGCACTTCGCCCAGGCCATGGTCGAAGCCGATATCCACATGAAACTCATTGCCCTCGGCGTCCATCCCACCAAGGTCGCCGGACTCCGAAGCCACCTCTCGCTGCTCAAACCGCAAGGAAACTCGATGCAACGCTGGTGGGCCACACCACTCTACGAAGCTATCTACACCACCGACGATCGACTCGCGTTTCAATTGGCCGGACAACGGGCACAGTTTCACGCTCAGGAAGAACTCGTCGGGACCGGCGGCCAACGGACCGATGCCGTAGTGACTCGACCCACCACAAGACAATTCGCCAGGATCTTTACCGAAAAGTTCCCGCAACTGGCCGATCGATCGCCCGTCTTCGCCGAACTCCAAAACCTTATCGATCTCACCATCCTCGTCGGACTGCTCCGAAAAGAACGACTGCCCGAGAGAATCGGATGGAACATGGCGTTCTTCCTCTCCACCGAACGGGCCAAACTGGCCAAGGGAACTGTCCCCAAACAGATCCAGTCCATCTACAACACCCGCAGTGTCCGCGGACGACTGGTCCTGGGACTCGTCTCCGGTGGAGTCCTTCTCAGCCCGAAACAGGCCGTCGAACAAATCCCCAGCAAGATCTCCGATGACAAACAGTTCCAACAACGACGACTCAAAGCCCTCAAAACCACTCGACCCGATACTCACCCCTGGTGGTGGGATTGATCTCGCTCCACCGTAGCCCACCGCAGCAGCCCACCGCTCTTTTCCTCCGGACACATACCGATGACCGAATCGCCCTCACCCGAATCCTCCAGCAAGACCTCGCCCGCCTC
>CAVOEV010000123.1:0-13083 GCA_963694825.1 Planctomycetota bacterium | reverse complement strand
CCAGACCTCCAGGCAGACCAGGCACCACAGCCGGTAGCTGTGGTCCCAGCGGTTGCTGACGTGTTCGTCGACGAGTTGCCGAACGGCTTCGGGCCGGAAGTAGCCTCGTGCGATCGCCACCGGATCGAGCAGTACGTCTTCCAGCAGCGGTCTCAACTCGTTGCGGAACCACTGATCCAACGGCACGCCGAACCCCATTTTGGGTCGAGACTGGATCGAGTCGGGCAGCAGATCGGCGAAGGTGTCGACGAGGATGGTTTTGCCGCGTCGTCCCTGGCGTTTTTGGGACATCGGCATCCTGGCGGCCAGTTCGACGACGTGGTGATCCAGCAGCGGGCTGCGGCATTCCAGGCTGTAGGCCATGCTGGCGATGTCGACCTTGTTGAGAATATCGCAGGGCAGGTAGGTCATCACATCGGCACAGGTGGTGCGTGTGACGAAGCCACGTTCGGGGCATTCGTCGTAGGCATCGATCAGGAAACTGGCGGCGTTGGAGGATCCGAGTTGTTCGCGGAATTCGTTGGTCCAGAGGTCCGAGCGTCGTCGCGCATCGAAGATGCCGATCCACTTCAGGTAGCGGTGTTCGGGCGATTCGCCCAGGGCTTCGGCAAACCGTTTGCCTCGTCTGAACAACGATTTCTGGCGAGTCGAGGCGGGCAGCAGTCGCCAGGCGGGCGAGGTGGCGATGGCTCGCAACGGGCCGGGCATCCGATCGATGCGTGAGGCGAGATGGACGGCACGGTAGCGGTCGTAGCCGGCAAACAGTTCGTCGCCACCGTCTCCCGAGAGTGCCACGGTGACGTCGTTTCGGGTCATTTCCGAGAGGTACATGGTGGGGATGGCCGACGGGTCGCCGAAGGGTTCGTCGTAGTGCCAGGCCAGTCGAGGCAGGATCTCGAGTGCCTTGGGTTCGACGACCGATTCGTGGTGAATCGTTCCCAGGTGTTTTGCTGCCAACCGGGCGTATTGCCGTTCGTCGAACTGCTCGACGGGGAACCCGATCGAGAAGGTATGTACGGGTGTCTGGCTCTGTTCCTGCATCAGCCCGGCGATGATGGTCGAGTCGACTCCGCCGGAGAGGAAGGCTCCGAGCGGGACATCACTGCGGAGCCGCAGTCGAACTGCCTCGGTCAATGTTTCACGCAACGCCTCTTTCCATTCACCCCGGCTGCGGCCGGTGATGGGTTGCTGGTAGCCTGGCTTCCAGTAGCGGGTGACTTCGAGTCGACCGTCGTGGTAGACGGCCATGTGTGCCGGAGGCAGTTTGCAGTATCCGGCGAGCATGGTGCGTGGGTGGGGGACGTACTGGTAGGTGAGGAACTGGTCGAGTGCAACGGGGTCGAGTTGGCGGGGTGCGTTGGGGACCTGGAGCAGGGCTTTCAGTTCGCTGGCGAACAGCAGCCGACCGGGTTCCTGGCGATAGATGAGAGGCTTTTGTCCCATGCGATCCCGAGCGAGCATCAGTCTCTGTCGTCTGACGTCCCAGACGGCCAGTGCGAACATGCCTCGCAGGTGTTCCAGGCAGCTGTCACCGTACTCTTCGTACAGGTGCACGATCACTTCGGTGTCGGATTGTGTGGCGAAGTGGTGTCCTCGGCGTTTCAGGTCGTTTCGCAGTTCGCGGTAGTTGTAGATTTCGCCGTTGAAGACGACCTGCAGGCTGCCGTCTTCGTTGGCGAGCGGTTGTCGTCCCGAGTCGAGGTCGATGATCGAGAGTCGACGGTGTCCCAGAGCGGTGTGCGAATCGAACCACGATCCTGCCTGATCGGGGCCTCGATGTTCGAGCACGCGGGTCATCGCGTCGAGTGTATCCGCGTCGATCGCGAATCGCGGTTCGATCCAACTGGCTCCGGCGAATCCACACATGGCTTCAGGCGATGCTCCTGTTGAGGGGATCCGGTTGTCGAGCGGTTTTGCGATAGAGCCGGGCGTGGGCGTCGATGTTGGCTTCGATGCTGTGGTGTTCGAGAATTCTGTTTCGAGCGGCCTGTCCCAGTTGTGTGGCCCGTTCGGGGTCTTCCAGGAGTCGTGCCGTCCGTTTGGCGAACTCGGCAGCGTCACCGACGGGGACGAGGTGACCGGTGATTCCGTCCTGGACCAGTTCGGCGTTGGCGGGGATATCGCTGGCGACGACGGGTAGCCCGGCGGCCATGGCTTCCATCAGGCTGTTGGATTGACCTTCGAATTCGCTGGCCAGCCAGGCCACATTGCTGGCAGCGTAGATCCGGGGCACGTCGTCACGGTGTCCGGCGAAGTGGACTCGATCCTGGCATCCTGCCTGCTGGGCGTACTGTTGGAGAGCTTGGCGGCGTGGTCCGTCTCCGACGATCAGCAGGTGAGCATTCTTGGCGAGATGTCCGAGCAGTTCGATGGCCCAGATCAGGTCATCGATTCGTTTCTGAGCTGCGAGACGTCCGACTGTGGTCACGAGGGCGGTATCGTGAGGCAGGTGAAACTCGTCGCGGACTTCGCGTCTCAGGCTGGCATGATCCGGTCCGTTGCCAGCGAGCGGTACGGACCGCGCGTCGATCCCGTTGGGGATCACGTCGATCCGCTCGGCCTCCACTCCCACCGAACGATAGAACTCGGCAACCGCCTGCGAGTTGGCCAGGAACTGGTCGGTTCGAGTGATCAGTCGCCGGTCGATCCACAATTGCCAGCGTCGTTTCCAGCTGTCGACGCATCGTTCCGAGACGATGACACGGGTCGTTGGGCTGGCGGTCCGTGCGATTCGACCGTAGGCGTTGGCGGCAAACAGCCAGGTGTGCAGCAGGTTGGGTCGGTTGGTGGCGAGGTGTTGTCGGAGTCGTCTGAGTGCCTGGAGGTCGAGCCGGTGTCGTTTGCCGATGATCGTCAGTGGGATCTGGTGTTGTGTCAGCTCGGTTTCCAGCGGCCCGCCGCGCGTGAGCGCAATGACCTCGACCTGGAATTCGTCTCGAGACAGGCCACAGGCGAGTGAGACGAGTTGCTTTTCGGCACCCGAGCGATCGAGTGTCGGGATGAGCAGCGATACGGTGATGGGTGTGTGGTTGGTCACGGTACGAGTTGGCGTGGCTGGATGTACGAGGATGTGGCGAGAAGTATACTGAAGGAGCGGTATCGAGGGAGCCTCGAACTGTGGCCCCAGCACCAGGTTTCGTGAGTACCTACGTCTACGATGCTGATCATGGTGGAAGAGTGTCGTCTTCAGTTGGTGCGGGGCGACATCGCGTTGCAGGAAGTTGACGCGATTGCCAATGCAGCGAACTCCGAGTTGGCTGGTGGTGGCGGGGTGGATGGTGCGATTCACCTCGCGGCGGGTCCGTCGGTAATGGAGGAAACCGAGCGGGAGTTTCCTGATGGATGTCACCCGGGAACCGCCGTCCCGACCTCTGCCGGTGCCCTTTCGGCTCAGTTCATCTTCCACACGGTCGGTCCGATTTGGCGTGGTGGAGGTGAAGGTGAGGAGGAGTTGTTGCGGGGCTGTTACCGGAGTTGTCTGGAGTTGACGGTTGAGAGGGGACTCGAGAGTGTGGCGTTTCCGTCGATCAGCACGGGTGTGTACGGGTACCCGGTCGACCTGGCGGCCGAGGCGTCGTTGGACGAGGTGCGGCGCTTTCTGGAAACTCAACGGCGTCCATCCCTGGTTCGGTTCGTATTATTCAGTGACGGCGATTACGGAGCGTACTCGCGGGTCCTGGAAGAGATGATTGGTTAGCGAGATGAGGATCGAGGCCGAGCATCACGAGATGGTTGTCTCTGACGGTCGCCGTCTGGCCTGGCAGCGGTGGCCGTCGGTGGGGTCGACGGTGCGGGGTTACGTGGTGGCGTTGCACGGGATCCAGAGTCACTCGGGATGGTACGAGGCTTCGAGTCGCCGTCTGGCGGAAGCGGGGTTCGAAGTCTGTTTTCTGGACCGTCGCGGTTCGGGACGTAACCCCGACTCGCGTGGCGATGCGTTGCACGCGGATCGGCTGGTGCACGACGTGACACAGTTCCTGGCCGAGGCCGGTCATCGCCGCGACCAGGAGAATCCGAACAGCCCGGTGGTGCTCCAGGCCGTCAGCTGGGGTGGCAAGCTGGCGACGATCGTGGCGTCGCGGCGTCCCGACCTGGTCGACGCCTTGGCGTTGCTGTACCCGGGGCTCAGAGCTCGAGTTGGTCCGGGTTGGTGGGCGAGGTTTCGTTTGGGGTTGGCCAGGCGGTTGGAGATCCGCGACAAGCTGGTCGAGATTCCTCTGCAGGATCCTGCTCTTTTTACGAGGAACCGGGATTGGCAGCGGTTCATCCGCAACGACCCATTGACGTTGCGAGACGTGACCGTTGGTTTCCTGCTGGCCAATCAGGACCTGGATCGAGAGCTCGACGAGGCGGTGGCTCGTGTCGTCTGCCCTTCGCTGTTGATGCTCGCCGGTGGCGACAGGATTCTCGACAATGCCGCAGTTGGCGAGTTGTTCGAGCGGTTTGCTTCGGAGACGAGACGGCGGCTGGAGTATCCGACTGCCGAGCACACGTTGGAGTTTGAAGACTGTCGGGACGAGTTCATCGCGGATCTTCTGGGTTGGCTGGACGAGTTGTGTGGTGGCGTGGTGGCCGGACGCTGACATCGGGATCAGGCCCGCGTGTTGAGACTTGTTGGTAGACTGTCTGTTAGATTGGGTGTCGACGAAGTGGTTGAGGAGGTCGAGCAATGAGTCGTTGGCTGGCGGGGTTGTGTGCGGTGTCGGTTTTGCAATCGGCGTGTCTGGTTGCTCAGCCCAAGCCGACACCGAAGACGGTCTCGACGAAACCCGTCGCTCTGAATCCTCAGGGCACCGTACTGCTGGATCGGGCTGGCAAGCGATTGCTGTTGCGGGCCCGCGTTTGTGCTCGGGACCGTGTGCTCGAGATGCTGTGCTGTTTGAAGCAGACGAAGGAACACGAATCGATTCTGACTTTGGACGCCAAGGCGGCGGTGGTTCACGCCGGGCTGCTGGCATTGGGTGCCAGGCAGGGGACTCCGGTCCGTCATTACAAGCGGTTGAAGGGAGGCGAACTGGTGCCCGACTTCAAGGCTCCGACCGGACAGCGCATCGAGATCTACTTGCAGTGGAAGGACAAGTCGGGGACGCCTCGTCGGGTCCGTGCCCAGCGGTGGCTCCGACGGGCCACCGGGCGTTACTTCAGCGTCCCGCTGGCCAAGCTGCCCGCTGGCCTGGTTCTGCCAGAGGAAAAGCCGAAGCTGGTCTTTGACGAGAAGAATGCGGAACTGGTCTGGTTCGGGCCGATGCGGGCCGCCCGACGCGACGCGTTCTTGAAGCTGAGCAGCGACCGGGTGTTCGGCAAGGCGGTGGAGTTGTTGTTTGCTCAGAGTCAACCGACGCAGATGACGGCTCACTGGGTCTTTGCCGGCAGCGGTTTTGTGACCGACATGAAGACGGGCAAGAAGGTTTACCGGGCCGAGAACGGCAACCTGGTCTGCGTAGCCAATTTTCCGACCGCGACGCTCGACATCGCTCGGGCCAGCAGCTCGCAGGAAACCGGTCTCTTGTACGAAGCATTCATGGAAAGGATCCCTCCGGTCGATACGGACGTGTTGATCGAGCTGGTCCCGCTGATCCCGAAGAGTGATCCGACTGGGAAGACCTCGCGAGCCAAGCCGCAACAGACTCGCCGTCCGAAGCCGTAGGCGGCTCGCGGCGTTGAGAAGCTGGGGAAGCTGCCGAGTCTGTCGGGGCTCTTCGGGTCAGGTTGTCGTTGCGAGGTCCGCCGTTGGGGCCGGACATCTGAGTTGTCTGCCGTGGCGCGGTTCTTCGTGCCGTGGTCGCCGGGCTGGGTTTCACAAACCCGTACAGCCGATCTCAAGGAGTGCTACTCCCGAAGATTCGCAACACAGGTGCCGTAATGTCCAAGTTGATGCAATCGGTCCAAAAACTCGTTTCGGTTTCGCTGCGATTCACGTCTCGTCTAATCCAACAGATTCCCCGGTTGGTTCGGGGCCTGTTGTGGCCAGTGACGTGGGGAGTGGGGCAGGCGATGCGTCCTGTACGCTGGACGGGCCGAGTCACGGTGTCTCAGTTCCCCAATGTCCTGGCCGCTTCGATTGCGGTGGTCTCATTTGCCTTCATTTCGGCCAGTTTTGATTCGTCGTCTGCAGACGCTGACGTGGTGGGTGTTCAGCAGGCGGTGCCGACGGTGAGCTTGGAGCCGATGTTGGTTTCGAGCGATCAGGCTGGTGAATCGGTCGAGTCGGGCGTGGTGGCTGCAGGTGCTCAGTCCGAGTCTTCGGCCGGGGATCCGTCATCGCGGATCGGCCTGTTGATGCACGTGTTGATGCTCGAGAAGGCCGAAGCGGTGCTGTCGGCGTTGCCGGGTTACACGGCGACGTTCAGCAAGCAAGAGGTTGTGGCGGACGAGTTGAGTGACGAGCAGGTGATGGAGATCAAGATTCGTCACGAGCCATTTTCGGTCTACCTGAAGTGGTCGACTGGGCACAAGGGGCGTCAATTGTTGTATGTGACCGGCGAGAACAAGGGTCGGATGCTGGTGAAGCTGAGTGGATGGAAGAGGCGATTGCCGGCGTTGAAGTTGGATCCGAGCGGCAGCATGGCGATGAAGGAGTCGCGGTACCCGATCACGAAGGCGGGTTTGCTGGAGTTGGTTCGCGAATCGCTGGCGATCCGGCACGGTGACCTGGCCAAGACTGCGGGAGTGCGATGCCAGTTGATCGAGAACCACGAATTCGACGGTCGGCCGTGTTATGCGTTCGTGGTCGAGTATGCAGACCGATCGGCGTCGCAGCGGTACCGCAAGTCCGTGATGCTGATCGACCGAGAACTGGGCGTGCCGGTCGTGGTTCGCAATTTCGGCTGGCCGGTCGAGGGGTCTACGGAGAAGCCGACCGACGAGTCGACCTTGGTCGAGTTCTACACTTATCGCGACATCAGGTTCCTGAGTGAGGTGGCTGGTGGCGACTTTGATCGCGGGAACAAGTCGTACCGGTTTTAGAGTCTGAGGTGTTCGATGGCTTCGGCTGGCGACTTGATGTAGCCGATGTAGAACGGTCCGAACTCGGCGTAGCGCGCCGAGGCTTCGTCGAACCGCATGGTGTAGACGATTTCCTTGATGTGTTCGGGTGCTCGTCCCCACAGCGTGACGCCCCATTCCCAGTCGTCGAAACCGGTCGACGCGGTGATCAACTGGCTGACTCGGCCGGCGAACTTGATCCCGCTGGTGGCGTGTTCGGCCATCAGGCCGGATCGGTATTCAAACGACTCGGTGAACCAGTTGGCCTGCGGGTGCCGGATCTTGTTCATCGGGTAGAAGCACTGGATCGGCAGTTCGGGGAAGTCGGGGTAGAGACGTTGCTGGTTCATGGCTGGCAAGCGTCCGCTGTAGGCGTTCAGCTTGGCCTCGAACGTCGGATCGTCTTCGGCCAGTCCTTCGGCCTTGAGCCGTTCGGCGTACTGTTCGGCCGTCGGGACGTACTCGGACACTTCGGTGATCGACACGAACGACCAGGCGGGTTTGAGCACGGTGCCGAGGCTGGTCGAGCGGACTGCTTGCTGGACGCGGTCGATGACTAGTGGGTCGGGGTCGAGGATCATCAGGCCCAGGTCGGCTCGGTGCCCCGAGATGACCGAGGTTTGCAGTCGTTTGGGGGCCAGGTCGGCGTCGGGGTCGAGTGCCGCGATCAGTTCGTCTCGACCTCGAGCCCGGGTGTCGGAATCGAGTTGAGCCAGTGCGGCGGCGTCGACCTGGTAGTAGAGATGCAGGCAGTGCCATCCTTCGCTCATTTGGATCGTCGGGTCGGGCAGCGAGGCGGTGGTGTGTTGCGGGCGATTCACGGAGTCGGGTCCTGCTGGTGGGCTTTTGATTGTCTGGGTTGTTTTGGAAGAGGACTGATTTTAGAGAGTGGTGTGAGGGTGGCGGAAGGGGGTGGAGTGGCGGAAGGCGGTTGGTTGGAGAGGATCAGGGTGTGGAGTCGGCGGTTGAGCCATCGAGTCTTCGGAGGACCAGTTGTTTCTTGTCCCATTTCAGGCTCTTGGCGACCTGTTGCGGGTATTCCCAGCTCTCGGCCGTGTCTTCGCCACTCAGGTAGATTCTCACTTGGGCATGTTCAGCGGCCATGGCAACGGCTTGTGGGAGATCGAGGAAGCGAAGCACGTTGAGGTAGATGGGACCGTTGCGGTGTGACTGGGGCAGTTGGTGCAGGTCGATGCGATGGACATCGGGCACGAAGAGTGACGCATAGAGTGTGATGCCAGCCATGGTCTGTTCTCCCTGCATCCACAGCGGCACCTTGGCGAGTCCGTCGATCTGTCGCAGGGCGGTAGCCGCCCGGATCACGTCCCAGGTTCTCATCCCATCGAGCGTCTGCCCCAGCAGCATGAAGCGTCGCCGGACCTGTGTTTGTCGTTTCTGGTCCTGTCCCCAGGCCGTGGGGCCGATGCCTCGCGGCGGCACATAGGCCAAGCCCCACTTCATCGCCTTGAGCATCTTCTCGACCTGGGCGAACGCGGCCTTGTCAGGTTCGGTTTTGGTGAGACCCTCGAGGCCGGGCAGGGTGATTCCTCCGCCTGCGATGGTCTGGATCAGAGAGTTCCAACCGCGGTCATCGACGCTGTTGAGCACGAGCAGGTCGAGCGATTTGAGATCGAGTCCCTTGCGGTGGAGGACGACCAGCGGCAGGCGGATGCCCTGTTGAGAGGTAAACCGCCAGGTGCTGATGGCGAGGTCGCCTGAGTTGGCTTTGGGGCCAGGTTCGAGTTCGAGCGGGGCCGTTTTTTGGTGAGGCGAGGGCCAACCGCGAAACGACTTGTGGACTAGAGCGTCTCGCCAGGCAGCTGTCTGCCTGGCCCAGTCGTCGCGGGATCCTGGCACGCTGGGCTTGGCGGCTCGGGCGGTGAACGTCTCGCTGATCCTGGTGTTCACTTCGTCTTCGGGCAGAGTCTTGGCAAAGACTTTCAGTTGTTGCGGTGAGAAGAACTTGACGGCGGTGGAGCTGATCAGCGGGTCTTGCTTCTTGAGGAAGCGATTGAACCAGTGGAAGGCGTGGATGCGAAGTTCCTGCGTATCGCGATGCGGGCCTTCGGTGATTTGCAGACCGAGTTGTTTGGCTTGTCCGTGGAGTTCGTAGATGCGACGGACCTGCGAGTGAATGCGGACGACTCCATCGAGAGGAAAGATACCGTCCTTGTCGGAATTGGAGATCAGCAGCGGTCGCGGTGCGAGCAGCGCGGCGACCTGGGCATAGTCCCAGCCGTAGGTGTTGACCTGGAACATGCAGTCGCAGTGTCCTTCGACGCAGCCGTCGACGACATGATTGGTCAGGTCGGTGATCCCGGCGACCGGGACGGCGACCTGGATCCGATCGTCGAGAGCGGCGACCCACCAGCTGTAGGCTCCGCCACCGGATCGTCCGGTCACACCGATCCGGCTGCCGTCGATTTCGGGTCGCGATTGCAGGTAGTCCAAAGCCCGGATGCAGTTCCACGCCTCGACTCCAGCCGGCGAGTAGCCTCGAGCATTCCACCACCACTTGCCATAGCGATAGGTGCCGTGGTGGATGCCTTCGATCTCGCCCAGTTGCAGCGTGTCGATCGTCAGGCAGGCGTAGCCATTGCGAGCGAACCAGGCACCGTGGTGTTGGTAGTGCACCTTGTTGCCGTAGCTGACTCCGTCTTGCTTCACCCGTCCGTGGCCGCAGACGTAGAGGATGGTCGGCAGGGGCTCCTGGCGTGTTTTGTTGTCGTTTCGGGGCAGGTAGAGATTCCCGGTGACGTAGAGACCGGGGCGGGACTGGAACTGGAGGTTTTCGACGACGAAGTCCGGGTGGTCGATTCGACCGGTGACGACCGGTTTGAGTGGTGTTTTTTTCGGTCGAGGCGAGAGCCCGAGCATTTCGAAGAGTTGTTCTCGATACTTGCCACGCTTTGCCTTCCAGTCGTCGAGCGATTGGATATCTGCCAGGCAGCGATCGGCCAGTCGAGTGGTTTCGGCCCGGAAGTAGGTGTCGATGGTGCGATCGCCTGTTGATGTGTCGGCGGCCGATGCCGAGGACACGGTTGTCAGAATCGCGAGGGAGATGGCAAGTCGATTCATCGTTTGTTCCTGAAATGTTCCCGGAGTGCGATATCGGTTTGGCCCGGATCAACCAGCTTATCGGTGTCGCGGTGTGCAAGCGAACCTCTTGGCTCGGTTTTGGTTTCGGTTCTGGTATAGTCCTCAGCAACCTGCACCGATGCGGGCGGGTTTCGGGTGTGCGGAGCGAGGAGACGAGATGGACCGACTCGAGCAGATCGACGAATTCGAATCGATGTTTCGTCGTTCGGAGCGTGAGTCGTTTGTTTATGTGGATCTTGGGATCGAATCGGTGGCGGTGGTCACCGGTGACGAGTCGAACGAGTCGGTTCCGGGCGAGTTGCGGAGTTTTTTGCCACGGATCGGCGACTCGACGCGATGGCACACCCTGGGCAGCGGCGACTACCACAACGTGGCCGAGTTGCTCGAGCGGATTGATGCTCAGCAGGTCGACCTGCTGGTGACTCGCCGTCATCTCGGCGAAGAGTCGCTATCGCCTCAGCATTCACTCGGCGTTTATCTCGACGAGTTGACTCAGCGAACTTCGATCCCGGTGCTGGTATTGCCTGGCACATCGCGTTCGCCATTGCCGTTGCCGTCGGCACCGTGCCGTCGGGCGATGGTGGTGGCCGATCACATCAGCGGAGACCATCGGCTGGTGAATTACGGAGTGCGGATGTGCGGTGACGGAGGCAGTGTCTGGTTGTGTCATGTCGAGGACGAGTTGGTCTTCGGGCGATTCGTCGATGTGATCGAGCGAATCCCCGAGATCGCGACCGAGCCGGGAGCGGCCTTGCTGAAGGCTCAGCTGTTGAAGGAAGCCGAGGATTTCATCGCGTCGTGCATCGAGACATTGCTCGAGACGGATCGCAACCTGTCGTTGCACAGCCACGTGGGGATGGGTCATCACGTGAAGGAATACCGTCGGTTGGTCGACGGGCATGACATCGAATTGCTGGTGGCCAACACGAAGGACGACGACCAGTTGGCGATGCACGGGATGGCCTACTCGTTGTCGGTCGAACTGATCGACGTACCGATGCTGTTGTTGTGAGGCGAGCGGACACCGAAGGGCGTTATTGATGCAGTGCGTGTTGTTGGCGAGTGCCGAGGCGTTGGACGAGGCGGCTGAGCATGCCGTCTCGGGTGGCGTGACGGCTTTGTTCGCCGGGTTGTTGCTGGCGATGATCATCGCATTGGCGTTGGAGGAGAAGATCCACGCCAAGAAGTCGGTGATCGTGGGTGTATTTGCCGGAGTCTGCCTGATCCTGGCGACGGCGTTTCAGTTGCTGCCACTGGGTGGTGTGACGTTGCCCAACGGTCACGAGATCGAGATGCCGGTCTACATCCCGGCGATTGACTGGGGCGTGATCACGATCATCCTGGGTGCGAGTTTGTTCGTCGAGGTGACCAGTCGATCGGGAGTCTTCACGTGGATGGCGATCAGTTTGACGAAGAAGTCGGGCGGCGATCCGTGGAAATTATTGTTGGCCTACGGCATCCTGACTGTGCTGTTTTCGGCGATGCTGAACAACGTGACGGCGATGATCATCATCGGCAGCCTGACCGGAGTTTCGCTGTCGAAGCTGAGGCGAACCGACCTGTTGCTCGGTTTTTTGGTCGTCGAGGGTCTGTTGACCAATGTCGGCGGGCTGCTGACTTTGATTTCCAGTGTCCCCAACATCATCGTCGGCAACGTGGCCGGGATCGGCTTTGTGGACTTCTTCCTGGTGGCGGCTCCCTACGTGGTGGTGGCGACGGCGGTGACGTTGTGGATGGGTCGACGTCGGTTTGACATCCGGGGACTCGAGAACGACGAGGAACGGAGTGCGGCGGCGGGGTTGGTGGCGGGTTTTGACGAGAACGAGAGTGTCACGAGTGTGAAGTTCTTCTGGTTTTCGATCGCTTCGCTGCTGTTGTTCGTGGTGTTCCTGGCCGGCCAGAGCAAGATTCCGGTGCTCCAGGATCTGGGCATGGGTTTCGTGGCGTTGGCGTTTGCGGGCATCGTATTGCTGGCTTACAAGCACGAGGTCGACAAGTTCTACAGTGCCGTGGACTGGGACCTGTTGGCGTTCTTTGCCGCGTTGTTCGTGGTGATCAACACGATGGAGCACGCTCAGGTCCTGGCGTTGATCGGGAGTGGCCTCGAGGTGTTGATTGGTGCGGGCGAGAATCTGGGTACGGGTTTGTTGCTGGTTGCTTCGGCGTTGGCCAGTTCGGTGACCGATAACATTCCCCTGGCGGCGATGCTGGCCAAGATTCTAGGGAGTCACGAACCGGCCTACACGTCGTCGACTCCGTACTGGTGGAGCGTCATTTTCGGAGCCAATCTTGGTGGCAACATCACTCCGATCGGTTCGGCTTCGACGGTCGTGGCGATGACGATCATTAGCAAGTACAAGTTGCCATTGTCGTTCGTCGGTTTCGTGAAGGTGGCCGTGCCATTTGCGGCCGTGCAGATCGTGCTCGCTGTGGTCTACGTGGTCGGGTTGACCTGGGCCGGTTTCCTCGGCGGCGTTTGATCCAGTTGTGTGCGTTGATCCAGTTGTGTGACTCGTTTCACGGTCTTCCCGTAACAGCCAGACATGTCGACGTCGTCTCTCCGCCAGCGGATCGCCTGCGAGGCAGCTCGATTGCTTTCGGTGCGTCGCAGTGGCGATTTCTTCGACGCCAAGCGAGCGGCGGCCCGAGCGGTCTGTGGCGGGTGGGCCCGGTCGAGCGACTTACCGACCGATCTTGAGGTCCGCGAAGCGTTACAGAGGCTGGTGCCGTTGGAGGTGTTGGAGGCGGGTGCTTCGGAGGCATCGCACAGATATGCGGCGTTGGGCAGTTTGCTCGAACCTCTTGAGTCGATCAACCAGCCGCGACACAGTCATCCCGAGGGCGACGTGCTGTTCCACAGCCTGCAGGTTTATGAACTAGTTCGCGGGCACCGTCCCTATGACATCGACCTGCAGTTGGCAGCGTTGTTGCACGACGTGGGCAAGGGCATCGATCCGGCCGACCATGTGGCCGCCGGATTGGCGGTGCTCGAAGGGTTGA
>CAVOEV010000122.1:0-13187 GCA_963694825.1 Planctomycetota bacterium | reverse complement strand
CCTGGTGGATCGTCCTTACAATCTGAAGGCTGGAGCCGCCAGTAGTGGCGTCGGCGGCAGTGTCGGTGACCGGGTGTCGACCGGCAAGGTGTCGAGCCTGTTCACTCGCAGCAAGCGGTTGAAGAAGCAGCCGGTATCGACCGGTAAGACTTCGGGCCGTTTCTCGAAGGGGAACTAGCTGTCGGCGTTGTCGTTCGGGTCGAGCGAGCTGGTAGCCAGGCTGGTTTTCAGTTCGCGGACGCGTTCGCCGAGGTTTTGCAGTTGTTCACGTGAGCGAGCGGCCTGTTGGCAGGCGTCTTCGATTTGAACGAATGGTCCTAGGGCGACCCGGTGTCGAGCCACGCGTTCGGCCAGCCCGTGGATGGCTCGTCTGAGTCCTCTGCGTAACCGTCTGGTGAAGGCCATCACCAGAAAACCGCTCCACAGCAGTCCCAACGCGGTGGCCGGCAGGTAGAATTCCAGCGGCAGAAACTCTCGGTCCTGGACCAGTGTTTCGTAGAAGAAGTTGCGACCGATGCGGTAGAGCAGGAAGCCCAGGAGCGTACCGAGCAGAGTTTCGTAGACCAGTCGCACAGTCCAGCCTCGGCTCCGAGCGGCTTGGGCTTCGATGACTTCATCGACTTGAGTTCCGGCATCGTTGAGGAACGCCCGTTGCAGCGAGGCTGCATCGTCGCGGAGTAATTCGAGGGTTCGGGGTTGCGTAAGTGCCCGGTCGAGGCCTGCGGACTGTGCAAACCCTTCGATGACGAGTTGGCTTTCGCACAGTGCGGCGTCGTCGATCCCGAGCCCGGCTGTTTGCTCGAATCTTTCGTCGGCATCCCGCTGTTTGGTTCGAGAGGTCAACCAGCGTCCTCCTTGCCAGGCCCCCAGCAGAGCGACCTGAGCGGACGAGCGGGCTCGCAACAGCGACGCCGACGCGAGCAGTCCGCCGATCCCCTGCGAAAGTCTCAGCAGGCTACTGAACGGGCTGAAGCCCCAGTCGCTGCTCACTCGTTCCACAAGCCTGCGTTCCCACAGGTAGTGGCTGGCTTCGAGTTCTTCGGCGAGCCTCTGTGCGAGGGAACTCACAAGGAGTTCGTGTTGTTGTGCGAGTGCGTTTTCGAGAGTTTCGATGTGTGGCCAGGCAGCGTTGAAGTCGTCTTGGGAGGCTTCGAGTGCCTGGTCGATCAGGTCGATCAGGTTGGCTCGACGGATTCCCAACCGTGCTGATGCGGCCAAGCGTGAGGTGAGCAGGTGTTCGAGGCGGGCGAAATCGCCACCGGGTCGTCGTCCCTGCCTTTGTTGTTCGAGTGCGGCGACGCCATCGACGAGGAACAGTTCGGGATCATCAAAATCGTCGGCCAGTTGCTTGGCCCAATCGTCGCGGATGTCCTGGTTGACGTCGGCGTGAGTCTGCACAAAGAAGACACGACAGCCGGTTGCTGCGGCCGCCAGCACTTCGGCGACACGTGCCGAGCGGTATTTTTGTTGAGTGGAGGTGTAGAGCAGCACGTCGCAGAGGGGGAGGATTTGGAGGAGTCGTTCGAGTTGACCGGCATCGGGCGAGGGGTCGCCGGTAGTGGGATCGGCAGCTGCATCGGTATCGGGATCGGGGCAATCGACGAGCACAACATCCCGCAGCACGCTCGAGTCGATTCGGACGACATCGATGGCGTCGTCGGGGAGTCCGAGCGGTTGGAGGTCGAGGTCGGGTGTGGTGATGACGACGGGTCGTCGAGTGGTAGGTCGTTGATGTCCGCTGGGTGTGACATCGTGTCCGACGAGTGCGTTGATCAGTGTACTTTTTCCGGTCCCACTGCCGCCGAAGACGGCGACGACGAGTGGAGCTTCGAGTCTGAGTCGAAGCGAGTCGACTCGATCGAGCAGTCGTCGGACCAGTGCCATGGCATCGCGAGCGGGTTGCCAAGGCACGTCCAGTTCGGCCCACGAGTCGAGTTGTTCGACCAGTTCGTCGATCCGGGCGAGTTCCTTCAGTCGTGCCAGTTCACCGTCGCTCATGGTGTGTGTGTCGAGGTTGGATCGGGTTGAGTGATCAGGTCATCGAGCATGGCAGCGAGTCGGCTCACCGTCGACTCGATTTCTTGAAACTCGTCGCATTGCGGTGTTCGTGCGGCGAATCCAAGTTGTCTTGTCAGGTCGCCCAGGAGGAGCCGTTCGAGTTGTTCGGCGAGCCAGCCGGCTCGTTGGACAGCGAACCGATCCTGCAGGTTGCGGAACTTCGATTCCAGGTAACCGGCTCCGGTGGCTGTGGACTGGCTGATTGCCGATTCGCCCAGCGTGGCTGCAACGGTGCCACCGGCAACATCACCGGCCACGTGCAAGGCGGATTGCATGGCGGCATCGGTTGCTGCTGAGGCCGCGGCGTTACCGAGGGGTCCGAATCCGACGACAAAGAGTGCGACGCTGGTCGCCGGTCGCGCCACGGCCGCCAGTTTGTCGACTCGTTTCAGCAGCTGAAACGACCGGGGGCTTGCGGCACGAAATTCTTCGAGCGCTTCGCCGACAGTCCGAGCCAGTTCCAGATTGAGGTCACAATTGGTGTGAGCGATTCGGAGTTGTTCGATGACGTGTTGTCGCGAGTGGCCGTCGAGCAGTGGAGCCAGGCGGGGTGTGAGTCGTTCGCCGCCGGAGTCGCGGCACCAAGCCAGTCGGCGGTAGACCTGTTCGAGTGTGGCGAGCATGGAGGACCATTCGGAGTCGCGATACGCCGCCAGCGGATCGTCCGCAGTGTCGGGTTCGGCGGCCAGTTGCCTGAGCGGCCAAGCCAGTGTGTGTCCGATGGCGTTGTAGAACGTGTGCACTCGGGCGGTCCAACCGCTTCGCTGGTCACTCCACCAGTTCCGGACCGAGCGGATCAGTGGTCGAGCCGGGATATTGGGCCAATCGTCGATGGCGGCCAGGTGTTCGGCCGACAGCAAGTCTGCCGCCGCCTGAAACTCGTCGCTGCGAACTCGGACCGCGTCCAACCAGGCTCCGACGCCCGAATCGGTATCGAGCAGTTGTCCGAGTGATCCTCGGAGCGACCGGAACTTGATGGTTTCAAATCTCAGGCTTGAAAGATCCTGCTGGAGACTTCGTGGTGGATCAGAGGCAGGGGGCTGGTCGGATTCGGGTTTGGTGGCGGCGTTGGTGGTGTGTCGTCCGAGGAATTTGAGTTGTCCGGATTCTGCGGCCAAGCGGTCGTACTGGACCAGGTAGACGAATTCGGGGTCGGTCCCGGTTTCGTTGACGAAGGTGTCGAGCCAGAGTGGCCAGTACTGTTCGTCGTCGGGGAGCTGGCACTGGTTGAAGACAACGATCGTGGCGAGGTCTTCGTCGGCGGCCCGTCGGAAGAACTGTTTGACGGCAGCGTCGTTGTATTTTTGTTGAGTCAGGACTGCGATCAGGACATCGGCCGATTGTCTGAGCCATTCAGCTCGATCCCAATTCACTCGAGCATCGCTGTCGATATCGGGCGAATCGAGGACGAGCAGGTTTTTGGGGACAGAGTGACAGGTTCGCCAGAACAGCAGGTGTTCTGGGGCATCCTCGAGGGTCTGTTCGGGTCGGGACCAGGGTGTGACGAGGAATCCATCGAATATTGGTTCGAGTCGACTCGAGTCGAACGATTCGGGGATCAGGCACAGCGGGTGTCGGGTTCCGGTGGCGAGGGGGCTGGTGGCACTGACGGTGTCGCCGGCGATGTGGTTGAACACCACGCTTTTGCCCGTGTTGGTGCCCCCGACGACGGCGGCGATCAGTGGAGTGTCGGGGTCGAGTTGTGGCAGCAGTTTTCTGACGAGCAGTTCGTGCCACGGTTCGCCATCGGGGCGAGGCAATCCGAGGCTGTCGAGTTGTTGTCCGAGCGTCTCGACGTGGCCACGCAATTGCTCGAGCGAGTCGGCACAATCGGCCAGCGAGTGAGTCATTCGAGTGGCCCGGGGCGGGGCTTGTGATTGGCTGGGGCTGTGAAGTTGAGTATGGGGCGTGATTGTAGCACAGTGCTGTGTGGGGTCGTGATGCGAGTTGAGGCGAGCCACTTGCCGGGTCGGCTTAGCATCCTTTACAGTGCCTGCCGGACCGGGCGATTAGCTCAGTTGGCTAGAGCGCCACGTTTACACCGTGGATGTCGGGGGTTCGAGTCCCTCATCGCCCACTGATCGATTCCGTCGTTTTCCGGCGCTTTCGATCCCTTTCCATAACCTGCTGCGTCCAACGGACATTGAGCGTCTTGCTCAATGTCCTCTTTCTTTTCTGTGCCACTCTTTTCGGGCATTTCCGACGCCCGCTGAGGTGTAAATTGAGGTGTTTTTGAGTGACGCTGGCGGACCAGCTTGAAGTGCTCCTCGGTAACCTGAGCATAGTGTTCTTTGAAGATTGTTTCTGAGTGTCCGAACCACGAGTCGCATACATGCGGAGGTAACCAATCATGAGCATCCGTCACGGATGACTTTCGCAGGTTGTTGAACAACGCCGGTCACGGCTTGATGCCTGCGCGCTCAAGATACTTCAGAAAGAACTTCCGATAGTTCTTGTGTGCCATCCTCGGAAGCACAAACTCGGCTCCGTTATCAGCCAACTCGGACTGCTGCATCAGCAGCGGCAAGACCTCGGGCAAAATCCCCGCAAGCCGAGACTCTTTGCCTTCGATGTGCGCCGTCTTCGGTGACCTGAAGATCCTGCACCCGGGTAACGCGGATCGAAGTGTTTTCACACCTGCGGCGGTAACACCGCTCCCTTCGAGCTACAGCTGACCGAGGCCCGTCATCCCCTTGAGGTGCACCAGCCCGGCGTCAGTCACTTTGACTTCATCAAGGGGATTCTGCGAGAGACTGACACCAATGGGTGGCTTGCCGGGATTCTTCTCATCGAACGTGACTTTGCCGCCCAGTTTCCTGATGGCCGCGACGGCCGACGGCTGCGAATTGTTTGTGGTCTGTGCCTTCGCATCGCTCAGCGACGCCGACCACACCAGCACCAGGCAGAACAGTGTTCGCATCGTGTCACCAACTGCAGGAGGGAACGGACCTGCCTCAGAACAATCTCGCTGAGCGTACTGTAACCTGGTGTTGGTAGCCACAAGCCAACCGCCCGCGCCGGAACGGATCAACTGCCGCTGCGGGATAATCACGCCGTTTGTGGGCGAGTGAATCGCAAGGTACCCCGGACAATTGTGGTAGCCTACCGCAGGCACAGAATTCCGCATCATCATCTCACGATGAATCAGGATGTCTGTTCTCCGACCGCACACGGATGATGAAACATCCTGTCGCTTCGCGACCCAAGCATTCGTGCGGGTGACCCAACCAGATGGTTCTGCGTTTTTGAGCGATTCCGCATTGATTTGTTGAAAGTCGTCCCGGCTCGCACTCGGATCCTTATGGCCTGATGGAAGCCGCTTTGGTACAAAAAAGGGCTATTCCCAGGTCGACCAGGTTGCGACACCAATGTCTGCAGATCTCAAAACACTGAGCTATCTCCGCCGCGATTTTCTAAGGCTGGGAATTACCGGCGCGACTGCCTCGCAGATCGGATCCTTGTCGGCGCTTGCATCGCCATCGATTCAGCTTCCGTCTCCGAGTGGAAGCAGCTTCGGTCGCGCTCGCAGCGTGATGGTCGTCTTCTGCTGGGGAGGAATGAGTCATGTCGACACGTTCGATATGAAAACCGAAGCGGGCAGCGATGTCCGCGGAGAGTTCAGCCCCATCTCGACCAGTGTCCCGGGAATCGGGATTACCGAACACCTGCCGTTGATGTCTCGGCAGATGCACCACCTGGCTCTGGTCCGCAGCGTTCATCACGAATCGGGAGACCATCGCAAAGCGGCCTATTGGAATTTGACAGGGCATGCGCCTGCCGGAGGCGAAGCAGGTGTCACGGCGGCGGTGCTGCCATCTCGGAAGGACTGGCCAAGTGTCGGTTCGCAAGTTGCCATCGCGATGAGCAACGACCAGCGATACCAGAACCGCAAGCACGTACGGCGTGTGAATCCTGAGGAGCTCGCAGAAGCAGAGACAAAGTCACGATTTGATTGGGACAAACTGCGGATCGTGAAAACGGTCAGCCTGAGCAGCACGGTACTCGGCCCTGGACGATTTCCGACAGGATCGTTCGGGCATCAGGACGGTTTTACGAATAAGCATACCGTCGAGCTGATTGGCATGATCGGTCAGACCTTCGCCTCGTCGATTCCGTTGACTCGACAGACGACCGGACCTCAGAGCGACTTTTCGAAACTGGTTGCTGGCGATGGCACGGCCGGCGACTGGGGATCGGACACCCATGGGCGAGGCGGCAATCTGTGCCTCGTCGGGGATGGCGAAGCCAGTGTTCCGCACACCGGATTTGGTTGCCACGCGAACAAGTTCATCACGTTCAATCTCGACGAGATCCGCGCGCGACATTTCGCCGATTCGAGCAAGCCGTTCATCTTGACTTGCCGCGTCGGAGTCAATGGTGACCCGGGCGTTCACGAGTCGGCTGTCGGTCAGGTGGGAATCTGGCTGGATGGAAAGCCAGCTGCACTGAGCGGGCTTTTGCGGAGAGATTCACGATCGCAGATACTGGAAGCGATCGTTCGCCCGGATGCAAAGTATTTGACACTCGCGATGCTGAACGGAGACGGATCAACATTCTTCGACGACATTGCGATGAGGGATGTGGACCTTCACGAAGTTGAGGGCGAACTTCCCGAACCGCCTCCAGACCCGGAACCTGACGAAGTCGCATCATCCGCCGTTGCCGTGACGGAAGAACTGGCGGCCAATCTGCCGCGAACGATCTCGATTCCCTATCCGCTGGCTGATCGAGGACTACTCAACGGGCAGTTCGGTGGTTTCCTGGGCCTGGAATACGATCCAGTCTTCATCCATCCTGGCCAGGGCACGTCATACAAAGGGGTCTCGCCCAACTCCGGTACCGTCGACCTGACACTTCACGGAGTCACCAGACGTCGGATGGCTGAGCGTGGGCAACTCCTCGATGAACTGAACTCGAGGTTCCAACGAACTACTTCGAGAGATTCGGGCCGCCGCCTGCAGGCGTCGCAGGATCAAGCGATCAATATGCTCTTGTCGCCGGATGTGGAATCGGCATTCGATCTTTCGAAAGAAGACAAAGCCACACACGAGCTTTACGGCGACCACGTTTCCGGGCAAAGCACGCTGCTCGGCAGGCGGCTGACTGATGCCGGAGTTCCTCTGGTGACAGTCAATCTGAGCGTTGGAGATTTGAACGGCTCATCCGGCGACAACTGGGACACGCACGGCAACAATTTTAATCGTCTCAAAAATGACATGCTACCGCCGTGGGACCGCGCCGCGTCGGCACTCGTTCAGGACCTTGTTCAGAGCGGCAAAATCGACGACACGCTGGTCGTCTTCCTGACCGAATTCGGACGCACCCCGAAGATCAATGGATCCGCCGGGCGTGATCACTTTCCAAACTGCTACAGCGTGTTGTTCGCCGGTGCTGGCGTCCAAGGCGGAACGGTACTCGGCAAGTCGGACAAAATCGGCTCGCGCCCAATCGAAGCAGCGTGTACACCCGAAGACATTCACGCCACCATCTTCCACGCTCTGGGCATCAGCCCTGCCTTCCAAATCAGCGACCAGGACGACCGGCCGCTGACCATGTGCGAAGGCTCGCCGCTGTCAATCTTTGCATAGTGAGCGGGCCTGGGTTACATCGCTGACGCAATGGCATGAAGCAGTCTCCAGCGGCAAGTGCCGGTAAAAATGCAATCCCAACGCTTCTTGTCCCACTTCGCCTGATAAAGGCAACCAGCGTGAAATTGTCTCTCGCAGCTGTAAGAATTCAGCCGCGTCACGGTGGTTGTGAATTCGTTTGCCATGTCGAGCGACTCGCGCTTCGACGCACGTTGTATTGAATGATTAATCGCGACTGCAAAGTGCAGAGACCACGTAAGCAATCCGGAGTCCGGCTATGATTCATCTTAAACGTCATTTGATCCTGTTATTTTCCGCGGTGTCCCTGCTGTCTGTTAGTGCGATGGCGGAAGACGATCCGGATCGAGTCGTTCAGGATGGAGTGCCTCAGGGCAAAGTCACGCCAGGGCAATTCAGCGAGAGTAAAATATTTCCAGGCACGACCCGCGACTACAGCGTGTATGTGCCCGCTCAGTACAAGGGCAACGAACCCGCCTCACTGATGGTGTTCATGGACGGCGGCGGCTATGCGAATCCGAAGAGGTCGTTTCGAGTTCCCGTTGTGTTTGACAATCTGATTCATCAGAAAACCATGCCGGTCACGATCGCGGTGTTCGTGAATCCTGGCACGGTTCCAGCAACGGCTCCGGGAGCGAAAAACCGCAGCAATCGATCGTTTGAATACGACTCGCTGGGGGATCGCTATGCGAACTTTCTGGTCGACGAATTCCTGCCCGTCGCGTTGAAGGGGCTGAACGTGTCGACCAGTCCGGCTGAACGAGCTGTCTGCGGCATCTCTTCCAGCGGTATCTGTGCATTTACTGTCGCGTGGGAGAAACCGGATCAGTTCGGCAAAGTACTGAGCCACATCGGCAGCTTTACGAATATTCGAGGCGGCTGGGCGTATCCCGGACTGGTGCGTAAGACGAAGGACAAATCGAAAGACATCAAGGTGTACCTGCAGGATGGGCGCGACGATCTGAACAATCTGCACGGCAACTGGCCGCTCGGAAATCAGGATCTGGCGGCGGCTCTGCAGTTTGCAGGATACACGTACAAGCTTGAGATGACCGACGGAGGACACAGCAGCAAATGGGGCGGCGAACGACTGCCGGACGCGCTGAAGTGGTTGTGGGACGACAAAGCCGAGTCGACCGATATTCCGATTGTCAATACGAAGCCAAAGTGGGAACCGCATCCGGACGCGGTTGTTCGTAATGACGTACCAAAGGGCTTGGTCACAAAAATGGAACCGTGGGAATCAAGCGTGTTCCCCGGCACAACTCGCGACTGGGCCGTTTACGAGCCCGCCCAATACAAAGCTGAACAACCCGCCGCGCTGATGGTGTTCCAGGATGGCGAGAGAATGCGTGACGTCAAAGGCCGCTGGCGAATCCCCATCGTCTTTGACAATCTGATTGCTCGCGGAGACATGCCACCCACAATTGCAGTCTTCATTAATCCAGGTCACGACAAATCGAAACCTCGCAATAACGGAAGACATTCCAATCGCAGCTTCGAATACGACAGTCTGGGCGATCGTTACATCCGCTTCCTGCTGGAAGAGATCGTCCCCGAATTGAAGAAGCGTTACACGATCTCCGACGATCCCGAGATGCACGCGATCGGCGGTTCCAGCTCCGGAGCCATTTGTGCGTTCACCGCCGCGTGGGAACGGACGGACTTTTTTCGCAGGGTGTATTCCAGCGTCGGCAGCTTCACCAATCTGCGAGGCGGCAACGTCTATCCAGCTCTGGTTCGCAAAACCGAACCGAAGCCCATTCGCGTTTACATGGCCGACACTAGCGGCGACGTCGACAACGCCTTCGGAAGCTGGCCGTGGTCCAATCAGCGGATGGCGTCGGCTCTGAAATACATGGGCTACGATACTCGCTTCGACTGGGCCGAAGGGTACGCTCATAACGCCGACTTCGGCAGTGCAAGATTTCCTGACGCCATGAAGTGGCTGTGGCGAAAACACGTTCACACTCCGGCGATCGATACCCGAGGCGATCTCGGCGGTGACCTGACGCTGCTGAACCTGTTGATCCACGGCGAGTCCTGGGAACTGGTCGCCGACAATCTTGGCTTCGCCGATGCCTTATGTGCAGACAAGGAGGGCAATCTGTACTTCTGCGACATGAGGGCACCAGCAGTCATTCGCATCAACGCGGCTGATGGCACGAAGACAGAGATCGCCAAAGAATCCGTCAGCGGTCTCGAGTTCAGTCCGGACGGTTCGCTGCTGTACGCGTGCCAGGGATCAAAGAGCCGAGTCATCTCCATCAATGTCGCCAATGGTGAAGTCGAAACGGTCGCCGAGGGCGTCAAACCAAACGACCTGGCTGTCACTCGCGACGGCTTCATCCTGATCACAGAAACTGGCGCGAAGCAGGTGACTCGGATCAATCCTCAAACCGGCGAAGTGACCCCGGCCGATACCGGCATTACCAAACCGAACGGCATCGCTTTGTCGAACGATGGAGGCACTCTGGCCGTGTCCGATTACGGGGGCACTCACACGTGGACATTCCGAGTCCATGCCGGGGCCGTGCTCGACTCAAAGATGCCTACGATGCCAATGCGACTCCGCATCGATGCGAAAGGCGAGTTCCTGCGGCACGAAGCACCACCGTACGTGGCCGTCGCCCGAGGCGATGGTATGGCTGTCGACAAGGCGGGCCGCTACTACGTGACCAGCGATCTCGGCGTGCAGGTCTTTGACCCGACCGGCCGGCCTTGCGGAGTCCTGCCTAAAGTAGACAAGGACCAGCCGCTGACCACCTGCATGCTGGCAGGCAGCGACCACAGCACCCTGTACATCGCCCACGGAAAAAAGATCTATCGGCGAAAGCTCACGGTGCAACACCCCAAACGATAACCACAACTGGCGTCAAAGTGGTCGAACCAGCCCAGCCACGTGTCATATCGTTGTAGCGTGCCTGAAACGACGTTTGCATCTGCGAGAATCAAAGCTACGATTCGCACCGAATTGCAAAGGGCGATTAGCTCAGTTGGCTAGAGCGCCACGTTTACACCGTGGATGTCGGGGGTTCGAGTCCCTCATCGCCCACTTGGCCGAATCGATTTTGCGAGCGAGTTGGCTGGAGCTGGTTTCGGTGGCTGGTGTGCCAGGTGGCCAACCGGTGGTATCGGGTGGTGGTGTGGTTGACGAGGAGTTGTACACATCGATCGAGTCTCACTGGCTTGGGATCCAGTCCGAGACGGTAAAGCTCGACATACTTGCGCAAGCAGGTCGACAGCATGATGGGTCAATTGAAGACGATGAATCGGGATCTGCAGTACGAGGAGAAGGAGTTTTCGACGCATCAGGACCGTGACGCCTGGGACGACGCCCGTCGCTGGATCCGCAATTCTTTGACTCAGTTGTCACGATGCCAGAAGGCGTGCGATGTGGGTGACACTCAGTCGGTGGGCAAGCGTGAATGGTTGCAGCAGATCCACGACACTTACATAGCGTCTCGTCTTGGAATCGAGAACGCGAAGGGGATCGAGAGCGGGTTTCGAATCAGGCATCGATCCAATCGGGTAGGAACACATACAGTTCGTCGATGACGGCATTTTCGTCGAGGACGGTATCCTGCCCGTTTCCGGCCCCGATCGTATCGTCGCCGGCTTGGCCTCTGAGCGTATCGTCACCCTCACCGCCGAGGGTCACATCGGCGCCGGCGCCACCGAGCAGTCGATCGTTGCCGTCGCCTCCGATCATCGAGTCATCACCGTGGCCACCGATCAGGAGGTCATTTCCGAGTAGTCCGGCGAGTTGGTCGTTGTGGTTGCCTCCGTCGAGTCGGTCGTCACCATCGCCACCCTGTAGCGAGTCATCGCCGTCTCGGCCGAGCAGTGTGTCGGCATCGCTGCCTCCCGCGAGCAGGTCGTTGCCGGTTCCACCGACGAGTGTGTCGTTGCCGGCGGTCCCATACAGGCTGTCGTCTTGACCTCCACCCGAGAGCCAATCGTCACCGTCACCGCCTTCGAGTTGATCTCGGCCTTGTCGTCCATACAGCCGATCGCCCGCCGAGCCTCCCTGCAGCGTATCGTTGCCGGGTCCGCCGATCAGTGTGACGGGTCCTGAGAACCCTGAGGCATCGAGCACATCGTCGCCTTCGCCAGCCTTGATCCGAGCGGTTTCGATATCGACGAGGTTGTTGATGCTGCTGGTGGTTTGCAGTTGCCCATCGACGAGTGTGGCATTGCCGCCGACCAGTTCATCGAGTCGATCGTTGCCGAGTCCGCCATCGATCAGGTCGTTACCCGAGTGTCCTCGCAGTCGGTCGTCGCCGTCTTGGGCCAGTAGTTGATCGTTGCCGGATCCTCCATCGAGTCGATCGTTTCCGTTGCCAGCGTCGAGAATGTCGTGGCCGGCCTGTCCGCGGAGGTTGTCGGTTCCGTCGCCGGAGTGGATCACATCGTTGCCACGTCCGCCGAGAATCTTGTCGTTGCCGGCTCCGGTGCGGATCGTGTCATCGCCAGCTCCTCCATTGACCGTCACCGGCCAATCGACAGCTTCGGTGTCGACGGAGTTCGACGAGTTGCCACCGATCAACTGGGCGGATTCGATGTTGGCGAGTTGGTCGTTTCCGAGTCCTGAGAGCGAGCCGGGTGCGAGGGTGAAGTTGGTGTCAGCCCATTCGAAGACCCGATCGTGTCCGGCTCCACCATCGAGCGTATCGAGTCCGGGTCCGCCCTGCAGCACGTCGCCGCTACCACCGTGGCCTCGAACGACGTCATCGCCGATCGACCCGTCCAGGGTATCGCCACCGCCTCCGCCGCCGAGCGTGTCGTCTCCGCTGCCTCCGGACAACACATCATCACCGGAGTTTCCGTTGAGCACATCGTTACCCCATCCGGCCAACAGCGTGTCGTGTCCGGCACCGCCCACGAGTGTCACGTTGCCGGAGAACGCCGTGGTGTCGATTCGGTTCCCGCCCGTGCCTCCGGTCAGCCGAGCGTACTCGAACGCTTCCAACTGGTCTTCGCCCAATCCGTTGAGAAGCGAATCGGACATGGTGAAGTCGACGTTGGCCGTTTCGGCGAGGACATCGAGGTCGATGCCACCCGAGAGAAAGTCGTCGCCAGTGCCGCCAGTGATCGAGTCGACTCCTGAGTGGCCCAAGACCGTATCGTTGCCGTCGGCTCCATTGAGAGTATCTTGACCGTGGTTACCTTCGATGTGGTCGTCACCATCGCCACCGTTGACGATGTCGTTGCCGGTATTGCCCAGCAGCAGGTCGTTACCAGCATTGCCGTCGATCGAATCGTGTCCACTGCCGCCATCGATCGTGTCGACTCCGTCGGTGTCGGTCGTGCAATCATCGGCCAGCAGCGGGTCGCATTCTCCGTCCCAGGCGACACCGCCATACAGCGTATCGTTTCCGGCGAGTCCAAAGACGGCATCGTCATCGAGTCCGCCGTAGACCAGGTCGCGTCCGGTGCCACCGTCGATCCAGTCGTTCCCCGCCTCGCCCATCAAGCTGTCGTCACCGGTTTCGCCGTAGACCGTATCGTCGCCGTTGCCAC
>CAVOEV010000121.1:0-13191 GCA_963694825.1 Planctomycetota bacterium | reverse complement strand
CCTGGTGGACACTCACAAACGGCACACGTCTCTCGAGCAACCTGCGGGCCACCATCATGGTCGAACCCCACAAGTTGTCGCCGTAACGCTGGCGAGTCGCAGAAGATTCCTTCGAGAGATCAAAGGCGTCTCGGGTGCGACTGGACGTGAGCATCTCGAACGCACGACGCTGGAAACCATCCAGTCGCTCGAGCGAACGACTGCTGCGGACGAGTTCGAACTGCTGGTCGAGTTGATCGAGAATCGAGCGGCGCCGATCGAACCGGTCGGCCGTCATCGCCGGCAGACTGTCCAATGCCGGCATCATCGGCTCGCCATGCGGCATCACCGGCCAGTAGTGGTGCTTGGGCGGTTCCTTCTTGAAGGTCGGCTCGCAGACGGCGAACAACGGGTCGAACTGGCTGCCAAGGAATCCACCATACGGGCCGCCGCGACGATAACTCTGACCCGATCCGGGGTAATTCGGCAGGCAGACCGAGGCTGGCAAATCACGCGAACCGCGACCGAGATACTCGCAGATGGCTCCGATGTCCGGCGGGTCGGTCGGCTGAGCGGGCAGCTGAGAATTGCCGCTGTCCCAACCGGTCAAGATCGCTGTGGGATCGTGAGAGTTGTACTTGTGAGTGACCGTGCGGATCAAAGTCGCCTTGTGCATCCAGCGAGCGATACCCGGCATGTGCTCGCAAATCTGCACGCCCGGCAACGAGGTGGAAATCGGTCGAAACTCGCCTCGCACCTTCGCCGGAGCGTCAGGCTTCATGTCGAACATGTCCATGTGCGATGGACCGCCCAACAGGTTGAACAGCAGCACCGACTTGGCCGTCCCGTTCCCCTCCGACGCATCGGCCGCACGCAACAGACGCGGCACACTCATACTGCCAAACAGCGACAGACCACCCACCTGCATCAGCTCGCGACGAGTGATCCCGTCGCACAGCCGCTTGCGCCGCCCCAATACATGTAACATCGAAGAACTCCTATGCGATCCGCTGTCACACTATATCGAATTCTCGCCCGTCAGGGCCCCGTTTTTTCTCAAACCTCAAGACAATCGACCTCCCTCAAGAAGCCGTGCAGCCCGGGTCCCATGCGATTTCCCCATCGAAGGGAAACATCGGTCGAGGAATCCGGGTCCAGTCGAATGCGGCCAGATCCGACTGAGTCATTCCCGGTGTATCGACTCGGATCAGTTCCCGTCGCCATCTCTCGAAGTACTGGAAGTTGCTGGCCGTCTTGACGACAACCGCACGAGCACGATCGACATCCAGTCCCAGATGCTGGTAGAGCACGGGGTGGCAGATGGTGAATCCGGCGCTGGCCATCACCACGATCTGCACCGGCCCGACCTGCAACACCACCACCCGTCCGATTTCAACTCGCCCACGTTCACCAACATCGGCCACGTGGTTCTCGGACACGGCCACCACCAAGGCGGTCGTCCCGACCGGCTGGCTGAACTCACTGTCGATCTTGCCTCCCAGTTCAACCGTCACCCGAGCCCCGACTCCGGCGGCGAAGGCCACATCGACTGCCGCCGGATCAACAATCGGCACCAGCACCGCCCGGTCCGACTCGGGCTGACCGGCCGACTGGGTCAACAGTTCACGAAGAATCCACGTGCTGTCACCCGGTGCTCCGCCATAGACCGAATCGCCGGTGTCCGAAAGAATCAACAGGCCGTCGGAGTGGTCGGCTTCCAGAGCCCGCCGGGCGGCCTCGGACACCTCCACCCGCTCGGATCGCCAGAACGACTCTCGCATCTCCCAAGCCAAACCCGCCATCTCGCCAGCCAGCCGCTCGGCAAGTCGGTCGTCGCCATCGGTCTGAACCACAACCGACCAGCCACCCTCCTGCACGTCGAGCCAGGGTTGCATGGGGTACGGTGAGACGTCCAGTACGCCTGGCTGCTGTTCCAGTTCTCGAGCCCGATCGAACCAGGTTTTCATGGGGCCGGCCGAGGTCAGGAACTGGTCCTGAGGAGTGATCATCGGAATCTTCCGCCAGGCGATCACCGGCTTGCGACCACTCGCCAACCAGTCGAACAGCAAACCGGCCGCCTTGACCCCGGTGGCCAGCGGGTCGTGAGGTTGCGTCTCGTGGCCGACCAGCAGATCGGCATGTTCAATCATCCGTGCCGTGATGTTCGCGTGATGGTCCAGCGGAACCACCAGCGGCACATCCGGTCCAACCACCTCACGAACCGCCTCGAGCACCGCGCCTTCCAGATCGTCATCGCGTTCGATGCTGGCCGCTCCGTGCAACGACAGGAACACCGCGTCCAATTCGCCCGCCTCACGCAACGGAACCAACAACATCTCGAGAATCTTGTCAAACGTGCTGTCGAGAATTCTGGCTCCGGCGCCGGCCCAGGCTCGAGCCAACGGAACAACTTCAATCGGCTCGGATTGTCCGGCCCTTTCGGCAACAACCTGCAGGAACCCACCCGGTGGGCCGACACCCGGGAGTTGTTCAAGCAGTTCCGCTCCCTGGTACAACCCGTACGCCTCGAAAGCCTCAAGCCCCATCCGTGATGGCGTAAACGTCCCGGTCTCCTGGACAATCTCACCCAACGCTATCCTCATCACTGACCTCTTTCTCGCCCAAGTCGCCCAAGTCCCTACACCGACCGGCTCGCCAACACAGCCAGCCCGCCGCCAAACCCGACCCAGCATATCCACGCTCACAGACAACGCCAACAACAGAACAAAACCGCGTGATGCGAACCGGGTCTCCGTGGACGGTGGAGATTCTGGTTGTGGCTTCGACTACCATGTCGTCTTGGGCAGGTCACCCGCCGAACGCATGCTGGAATTCGATCCGTGGGGTTCACCTGGCCGATCAGTCCGGTTTTCGACATGCACTCTGGCAGATGGGTGAGGCCGTTCCGGAACTGTTCAAACGCGTTACCAGCCGAGTCCGATTCCTGCAGGAACTGCCCGCAGAAGCCGGACCCAGTTGGTCTCAACTGACCTCACGCTGAAAAACAGGCTGCCGCACCATGAACCAACACGAGTGTCATCGATCGTGTCTGACAGCCTTGGCCATCGTGGCCATCGGATCAACTTGTCCGGCTTTGGCTCAGGAACCGGATCAGGAACCGGATCTCAATCGGACACAACTGGTCAGCGTCGCCAAGACGGCACGCGTGCGTCCGATCAAGACGTCACCGGGAGACTGGCCCTGGTGGCGCGGGCCGGATCGAAACGGAGTCGCTACCCAGGGACAAACGGCACCGCTGACCTGGAGCGAATCGAGCAACGTGGCCTGGAAGGTCGCTGTCCCGGGACGTGGACATGGATCGCCCTCGGTCCTGGGCCCGCACGTCGTCATCGTATCCGCCGACCCGTCGGCCCGCACACAAAGCGTTTTCTGCTTCGATCGAAACACCGGACGCAAGGTCTGGGAGACCGTTGTCCACAAGGGGCCGCTGGAAACTCGAGGCAACAAGAAGAGCAGCCAGGCCAGCTGCACACCCGCCTGCGATGGACACAAGATCTACGTCAATTTTCTCCACAACGGATCCGTCGTCACCTCAGCACTCCACCTCGACGGACGCATCGCCTGGCAAACCAGCGTGACCAACTACCAGACGCACCAGGGCTTCAGCTCCTCACCCTGCCTCTTCGGCGACCTCGTGCTCGTCTCGGCCGACAACCGAGCCGGAGGCGTCGTTGTGGGGATGTCGCGAGCAACCGGGCAGGTGGTCTGGAAGCAGCAACGACCCAAGAAAGCCAACTACACCTCGCCGATCGTCTTCAAGGTGGCCGGCTTCGATCAGATCCTGATGGTCGGTGCCAACCTCGTCTCCTCATACGACCCACGCACCGGAAAGAAACTGTGGGAGATCGACGGGGCGACGACCGAGTGCGTGACTTCGGTGGTCAGCGACGGGACACGCATCTTCACCAGCGGCGGTTATCCACGCAACCACGTCCAGGCCATACTCGCCGATGGCAGCGGCACGACCGCCTGGCAGAACACACAACGCGTCTATGTCCCCTCGATGGTCGCTCACGACAAGACGCTCTATGCCGTGCTCGATGCCGGCATCGCCGTCGCCTGGGATACCATCACCGGCAAGACACTCTGGAAAAAACGACTCGGAGGCACGTTCACATCCTCCCTCGTCCTCGCCGCCGGTAACCTCTACGCCACCGACGAATCGGGACAGACCACCGTCTTTGCCGCCAGCCGGAAGGGACTCGACATCAAGGCGAAAAACCAGCTGGGGCAACAGACCTACTCGTCCATGGCCATCTGCAACAGCAGGATCTTCCATCGGGTGGCCATGACGAATACCAGCGACGGGTCCCGCAACGAATGGTTGTATTCCCTGAAACGGTAGCACTTGCCGATCTCAATCGGTGTTTCCACCAGAATTCCGGCCAACAAGACTGGCTCCCATTGCCCCGGTGGTTCGATTCAGACCATAATGCAACGCATCGGGTGCGGCGAATGCGTCGACCTCGATCCGAGACAATGGACGGGTCCCGTCCGAGTGGAACCAGGACGACCGGAGACGGATGACAACATGGTCAATCGACGCGACATCCTGCAGATCGGTGGCTCATCGTTCTTCGGCCTGGGACTCTCCTCACTGCTCACCCAGCAGGCTCACTCGGCACTCAAGACGCCACGGATCAAATCCGTCGTGCTCGTCTTTCTGCCCGGCGGCGGCAGCCACATCGACATGTGGGACCCCAAGCCCGAAGCCTCCGCGACCAAGGGAGAATTCGAACCGATCTCGACCAAGCTGCCCGGGATCCAGTTCTCGGACAAGATGTCCAAGATGGCTCAACGGGCAGACATGATCTCGATCGTCCGCTCGATGCACCACGGCGACAACCGCCACCTCTCCGGTTCGCACAACGCCTTGACCGGCTACGTCCAACCCGACAGCGGTACCTCGAACCAGGCGAAATCGCTCAAACGCTCCGATTGGCCCTGCTACGGCGGCGGCGTCTCCTTGCTGAGACCTCGAGCAGACGGCCTGCCCAGCCAGGTCACCGTCCCCAACCCGTTGATCGAAGGCGCGTTGGTCTGGCCCGGTCAGCACTCGGGATTCCTCGGACCCAGGCACGACCCCTTTGTGCTCAACAGCGACCCCAATAACAAGGACTACAAGGTCAACGACCTCTCGCTGCTCGAAGGACTCAGTGCCAGCCGACTCGACGACCGCCGCAAATTGCTGACGACCATCGACCGGCAACAACGAGGCATCGACAAATCTCCCAAGGGAATCCGGTACACCAGCCAACAACAAACCGCCTTCTCGATGCTCTCGTCCAGCAAACTCAAAGGCGCCCTGGACATCAACGCCGAAAGCGACGCGGTCCGAGACCGCTACGGCCGACACAAGTATGGCCAGACACTGCTGCTGGCTCGCCGGTTGGTCGAAATGGAAATCCCCGTGATCCAGGCCAGCATGGGTCACGTGCAGATGTGGGACACTCACGTCAACCACTTCCCACGACTGCGGACCATGCTGCCGGCTCTCGACAACGGACTCAGCGCACTGCTCGATGATCTCAAGGACCGCGGGCTGCTCGACACCACCCTGGTGATCTGCGTCGGCGAATTCGGCCGCACGCCAACCATCTCACCCTTACCCAACCAGAAGGTCCCCGGCCGCCACCACTGGGCCTCGGTCTACTCGGCACTGTTCGCCGGTGGAGGCACCCGCCCCGGTCAGATCATCGGAGCCAGCGACAAGATCGGGGGGCACCCGATCACCACCCCCTACCACCCCAACGACATGGGGGCCACGATCTACGACGCACTGGGCATCGACCCGACAACGATCGTCCACGATCGACTCGATCGACCGGTACACCTCAACACCGGCCACGTCATGGACGTGCTCTACAACGGCGTCGCCTGATCGCTCAACCTGATCGCTCAAAGCGGTCAGTTGTCGCTGTAGCACTATAGAACACCGGTCGTGAGAGGTGTTTCAAAACGCCACGCCGGTTTCGACGTCCGGGAAACACCATTGAGCCCGGCGCAGCTGAAATCCCGGCCCCCGATGCTTCATCGCGCAATGGCACGAAACGTGCAGCCGTTGTCAGGGTATTGTGACAGACACGGCTACAAATGAAGCGGGAAATGCGTCTGGTTCAGACCTGCTGCAATCGGTCCGGAATGGCGAAAGCGGCCTGGGTCCCTTGCTGGGAGGCTACCGCGACCGACTCCAGGTACTGGCCCAACGGGGAGTCTCCGCGCGATTGGGTGTCAGACAGAGTCCCTCGGACATCGTCCAGGAGACCCTGTTACACGCCTCTCGGGACTTCTTGAGTTTCCGCGGCCGCAGCAACGGCGAGCTATGGAGCTGGCTACGGCAGATCCTGGCCCACCGCATTCTGGGGTCGGTGCGGCGTCACATCGCCGTGGCTGGCCGCGATCTCCGACGCGAGGTGCCCGTTGGCCGCAAGTCCTCCTCGGTCGACTCGTTCACGGAATCCAACGCGGCCAATCAGCTGGCTGCCAGCCAGACCTCCCCCAGCGGGCGGGTGGTCCGCAAAGAGCAGCGACTACGGATCCGCGTGGCAGTGGCGGCCCTGCCGCACGAATACCGCCAGGTACTCTTGCTGCGGATAGTTTCGGAGTTGCCGTTCGAGGAGATAGCCCAACGGCTGAACCGCAGTTCCGCGGCCACCCGACAACTCTACCAGCGTGCCCGCCGGGCCATGCTGCTGCAATTTGAACAGCAGGGACCACTATGAACGGCACGACTGGAAGCGACCTGGGCGTCGACCTGACCATCTGGCAAGAACTGCTCTCGGACTGGGGCCGCACCGGCCGTCTGCGTCGTCAATCGGAATCGGGCAGCCATGGCAATCATCTGGCGTCGCTTCGCGCCGAATTGGCCGACGACGCGGCCAAGAACTTCGTGCCGCCGTCCGGTCCGCTGGGTGACTTCGAGATCATCTGCGAGATCGGCCGGGGTGGGATGGGGATCGTCTACGAGGCCCACCAGATCTCGGTCGACCGTCGCGTGGCGCTCAAACTGCTGCCGGCCAGCGAATGGATGGACTCGAAACGGATCGAGCGATTCGCCGCCGAAGCCCGCTCCGCTGCGGCGTTGCACCACTCGAACATCGTTCCGGTCTTCTCGCAGGGCCACGAACTGGGCGTCCACTTCCTGGCCATGCAGTTCATCGACGGTATCTCGCTGGACCAGTTCGAGGAACTGGGCCCCGAGTCGGCTTCGCGGTCGGACACTGATTCTCAAAAGGCGATCGCTGACATCGGGCGGCAGGCGGCCGAGGCATTGGACTATGCTCACCGTCAGGGAGTGATCCACCGCGACGTCAAGCCGGGCAACCTGCTGCTGGATCAACAGGGCACCGTCTGGCTCAGCGACTTCGGCCTGGCACGGGATCAGGACAGTGAAGACCTGACCGCCACCGGCGCGATCCTGGGGACCCACCGCTACATGGCTCCGGAATGTTTTCTGGGCGAGGCCGATGCCCGCAGCGACGTGTACAGCCTGGGAGCTTCCTTGTTTGAACTGGTCGCACACCAACCGGCCTTCGAAACCGACGACAGCCCCTGGGACCGCCGACTTCGCTCGCTGCGGTCCCTCGTCCCCCGGATCTCGCGGGACTTCGAGACGATCATCGCCCGTGCTCTCGATCCTGATCCCGAACGGCGGTACCAAACGGCTGGCGAGTTGGCCCGGGACCTGGCGAGTTTCCAGTCCGGGGAACCGATCCAGGCCCGACGGATCGGGTTGTGCGGCCGAACCGCTCGCTGGTGCCGACGCAATCCCGCCCTGGCCGGAATGACCTCTCTGGCCGTGCTGCTGCTGCTCACCCTGAGCATCGGATCGATCGCGACCGCCATCCACTTCCGCCAGCAAGCCATACGGGCACGTGAGCTGGTGACTGCCAGGGAAGTGGCCAGGCAGGCTCGACAGATCGCACTCACTCGAGAACAAACCTCGCGTGCCGAAGCCAAGTCGCTGATGCTGCAATCGGAGCGGGACGCGCAGAAGGCCGAATCGCTGACCCGATTCCTGGTCTCGGAGGTCATCCGTGACCTGAGACCCGATCGACAACGCGGACGACCGGTCTCGGCACGCTCGATCCTCGACCACGCCGCCGCACGAGTGGAAAAGGCCTTCGCCGATCAACCGGCCACCGCCGCATCGATCCAGCTGTCACTCGGCGAGAGCTACGACGCACTCGGGCTGCACTCCCTGGCGATCGAACAGCTGAAACGGGCCCTAAAGCACCGACAGGATGTGCTGGGAGCGAATCACCACGATACGCTTGTCGCCATGTCTCAGCTGGCGACCGCGCTGGTCCATCGCGGCCGCTACTCGCAGGCCCTGAAACTCCATCAACAGGCCTACGACGGATTGCGAGACAATTGCCGGGCAGAGGATCAACTCGTGCTGATGGCACGGCACAACCTCGGCCTGTGCCTGCTCAAACTGTGTCGATACGACCAGGCACTCGAGCATTGCGAGAGAGTGCTCGCGGATCGAATCCGCTTCGATGGCCCCGAGCATGTCCGCACGCTCAAGGCCTTCAACAACCTCGTCCTCTGCCTACGGGGACTCAAACGATTTGATGAAGCCCTATCGCTCAGCCAGCAAACTCTCGTGGTACGACAACGCACCCTGGGAGACACCCACCCCGACACGCTCTCGGCCATGCACAACCACGCCCAGATGCTGGGTCTGATGAAGCGACACGCCGAATCGCAGGCATTGTACGAGAAGACGCTGGAGATCAAGCAGCTGACGTTTGGCCCCGAACACCCCCGCACACTCAATACCCGTCACAACCTCGCCAACACGCACATGAGGCAGGGACGCGTCGAGCAGGCCGAGGGGATCAACCGCGATGTGCTGGCAATCCGTAGGCGTGTGCTCGGTCCTGAGCACCCCCAGACACTCAGGACCCGCGCCAACCTCGGCCGCACGCTGGTGCGACAACGCAGGTACGTGGAGGCCGAGGTCGAATTGCGAGCGACGTGGAAAGCACAGGTCGAGCAACGAGGCAACTCGCACGCCGATACACTCTCGACCCTCAATGCACTCGCCCGCTGCCAGGCCCTCGCTGGTGCCGGTCCCGGCACGAACTTCGTCGGGACCCGAAACCCTGCCGCTGTGGCCAAGCGAATTTTGGAAAATACCGGATTTGCTCCAGAACGCGCGTCACAACCCTGACGCAAGCGTTCCTCGAAGAACAGCGACACACACTTTCGCTGTTCACAGATCTCAATTCGAGGAGCCCGCCATGCGTCTTACCAACTGGACCCGCCGAATCGCTCACCTACTCTCTTCGAGTCGCCCCAGCCCTCGTCCCCGCCGACGCCAGGGACGCCGGGGTGTTGTTTCGGCCGAATCGCTCGAATCACGCACCCTGCTGACAACCATGTTCTATGTCGACTTCGGCGCCGCATTGCCGACCACCGGCCTCTCGACAACCGTCGAGGACTTCCGCGACCTCGACGGGGCCGGCACCAACGGCTTCGGGACCGGTTCGGATCTCCAGGGATGGGGGGGGCTGGGTGACTCCGATCAACTCGACTTCAATCCCGTGCAATACGACTTCAACGGCGACTCGGTGATCGACAGCGCCGACGCACTCGCACTGCAGAACGCGGTGCTGCCGATCGTGCAACGCGAACTCAACGCGTTCGACTTCGAGGTGGTCGGGATCGGATCCTCGAGCTTCCTGGACGTCGTCAACACCCTGGGGAACAACGACACGGGGATGGCCGGGTTCGACGGCTACGGACAACACGACGCCTACAATTTCGTGATGGAAATCTCCTCGCCGGCCATCACTGCCGCCGGCGGACTGGTCGGTAGCGCGACGGGCCTGTTTGGGATCGCAGCCGGCGAGGACCTGTTCTCCGGAACCGGTAACAACCACGACGAAGCGACCCTGACGTTCACCGACAAGATCGTCTCGGCCACCAGCGGCACAGCTGGCACCGACGCCTTCAACGAGAACCTGACACATCGGCTAGCGTACACGCTGGTGCACGAGGCGATGCACACCTTCGGGCTATCCCACACCAGGGGAAGCACTACCGGAGAACAACTGATCTCCAGCGGTGACACGATCCGTAAGGGGTCGGTCACCCGTGAGACGAACAACATCGTCACACGGTTCGACACGCAGCTCAACGGAAGTATCTCGATGGTCAACAACTACGAGATCCTGGCCTCTGATCCCGACATCGGTCTGCGAGACAGCGATCGCGACGGAGTGCCCGATTTCGCCTACGTCACCGGCACCGGTGCCCACGACCTGATCACCCTGACGGATCTTGGTGACGGAGTGACCCAGGTCCAGGTCGACGCCTTCCTCGACAGCGACATGATCAACCTGATCCGCAGCGAGAGCTACACGATCACGCAGGGAGTCGACACCGAGGGCCCGATCGTCATCGACTCGAGCGTCGGCGATGACGTGGTACAGATCGAGGCCGCAGTCACCACCAACGTGCTGGTCCACGGTGGCCAGGGCAATGATGTCATCGAGAGCGGTTCGGGCAACGATCGACTCTATGGAGAGGACGGCAACGACGTGGTCTCCGGTGGAGCCGGCCGTGACCTGATCTTAGGCGGAGACGGCTCCGATGCCCTCAACGGCAACGACGGCTCGGACGTGATCGTCGGCGGTGAAGGCGACGACACCATAAGAGGACATCTCGGCAACGACCTGCTCCGGGGCGGCAACGGCAACGACAGGCTTTTCGGTAACCTCGGCAACGACTGGTTGTTCGCCGGAGCCGGCAACGACTACGTCACAGGAGGATTCGGCAACGACCGGATCTGGGGCGGCGCCGGCAACGATGTGCTCTCGGGCAACAGCGGCCGGGATCGGCTCGACGGCGGATCCGGCAACGACTACCTCCACGGCGGATTCGGAAACGACCTGCTGCGAGGCGGACTGGGCGACGACTGGCTCGACGGCAGCTTCGGAGACGACGTGCTCGAGGGCCAAAACGGCAACGATCGACTTCGTGGAGGCAGCGGAAACGACCGGTTGCACGGAGGCAGCGGAAACGACTTTCTCGAGGGACAGGATGGCAACGATCGCATGTTCGGAGACCGCGGCAACGATCGCATGCTCGGAGGACAGGGCAACGATGTCATGGTCGGCGGTGACGGCAACGACATCATGCTCGGCAACGCGGGTAACGACATCATGCTCGGCAACGCGGGTAACGACATCATGCTCGGCGGTACCGGCAACGACATCATGATCGGTGGAGCCGATGCCGACCTGGTCTTTGGTGGACCGGGTGTCGACCTGATCTTCCCGTAACCCGCATGTGATGGAAGGGATGCGAGCCGGGTGGGCTCCAGCTTGGGCTGGAACCACCCGGTTTGCTCTTGCCGTGGGGCTAACGGCCCAGCAGGTCGTCCAGCGACAACCGCTGGTAGACCAGCTTCGCACCACTGCCCTCATAGACAATCCCCACGTGCTTGCGACCCGCTCGCGAAAGACTCGGGTAGCCCGCACCGCGGCCGATGTCCAACAACATCCGCCGGGGCCAGGTCATGCCGTCATCCAAACTCGTGCGGATCGAATGGTGGTCGCGACCGGTCTGAGAGTACGGGTTGGCAAACAACAGCACGTACCCGTCGCGACCACCGCGACGGAAGTTGAATCGGTATGTGCTGCCGTTGCAGTTGGGCTCGATGATCGTCTTGCGACTGGTGGGATGAACCACCCAGGTCCGACCCAGATCGCGGGTGACAGCCACCGTGCGGAACTTCGTCGGGGACTCGGTGCGACAGTTGAGCATGATCGTGCCGTCACCCAACTCGACCGCCTGGCACTCGGTGTTGCCGATCGATGCCTTGGCACTGACCGTCCAGGTCTTTCCATGGTCGGTGCTGATCAACAGGTTCGAAAAATGCCCGTCGTTCTCGTCCCGACCCTGAGTCGGCATCACCAGTGTGCCGTCGGCCAGGGCGATGCCCCCCTGAGGTGAAGGGGCGTAGAGAATCCAGTCCTTCTGTTTCCAGGTTCGAGTCATGTTACGAGGCTCGCTCCAGGTCTTGCCGTCATCGGTGCTGGTGACCATCAAGAACTGGGCACTCTTGCCAATCTCGAACCCCTTCTCCGACCCGCCCTTGTCCCACTGGTGGCTCCCCTCCTTGCCCACCATCCAGACCGCAAAACACCAGATCTGGCCGGTCTTGGGATCGACAATCAAGCCGGGGTCGCTGACGCCGTTGAGATGCTGGGGATGTCCGCCCTTGATGCCCATGTCCATGATCACCTGCTGAGGCTTCCAGGTGCGGCCGCCGTCGGTGCTGCGCATCAGCCCGATGTCGATGTCCTCCTGCAGATCGCGACCCGTGCGACGACGCATGTCGTAGGCACACAGCAGCGTCCCCCTGGCCGAAGTGGCCAGCGCCGCGATCCGGTAGGTGTGCACTCCATCGTCGAAGTGCTTCCGCAAGGCCAGGCCGATCCGCAGCCGCAGGCCGTCAGTCTTGTCGACCGGCCGAATCTCACCCGCAGACGTCTCGATCTGTACGCACGTGCCATCCACGTAGTGATCCAGGTTCGCGTCACCCTCAAGTCGACACGAAACCCAAAAATGGTTCTCCCCCTTCTCCAACCGGGCATGACCGGCAATCGTCACCCGCCGGCCTCGCACCGACACCGCCGTCCCAAACCGAATCAAGGGGTTGAAGGCGTCGCCCCCAAACACCTCGATCACGTCGATGTCGCCGCGGTCGTCGGTGCCATCCAAAGACAGCTCGAGCGAGTCGACCACGACATAGGGCTTTTGACAGGTCACCGTCAGCTTGAACAACCGGTTGTGGTCGTTGCGGACCAGCACCGGCCGCACTTCCTGGGTCACCATCGCGGTGACATCAGCCGCGTCAACCCACGCCGGCCAGCCCACAATGATCGCCAGAACGACACCGACACCAGGTACTCTCATCGCACCACCCACTCACAGATTGGAACTCAAGCCAAAGGCCGCCGATACCTCCGTCTCGGACGACCCAACATCCCTCCAACCAAGCTGTTCCCACTCCGGTTGTCAAACCCACCGACCGTCTCATTCGCTGACAAACCAACGCATCGCATACCGCCCGTCTTCGCGCCGAAACTTCAACGTGTACGGATCGCACAACCAACCGGCCACGAAGCCGTCACTCCGAGGCATCAGCCAACCGAAATCCCAGGCACGACTGCC
>CAVOEV010000120.1:0-13192 GCA_963694825.1 Planctomycetota bacterium | reverse complement strand
TCAGCCTCGGGTTCCTCAGCCTCGGGTTCCTCAGCCTCGGGTTCCTCAGCCTCGGGTTCCTCAGCCGAATCGTCCGCTCCGCTCAACTGGTCATCGACCGGTTGTTCGGCAGCGTCGTCATCTGGAATCGTGGCATCGTCGAACATCGACATTGCGTCTCACCGCCAGGCGTATGATATTCCAGACGTCGCCAGCCCACGATCGGCTCTCCCTGCCCCCTCACGCACCCAACGACATCCTCGTCGTCTCCGGGTCACGATCGGCCGCGATCGGCAACGCCCCCCAATTTCCTCACTTCAAAACCACGCTCTACAAAGCAAAACCGCAGAACGAAACAACTTGAATATTGAACACATCACGTGTCCACCAGCCGACTCAGAACAACACCCCGGTGTTGGTGAAAACTTTCTGCCAGAGAACATCAAACAGGAACAGCACGATGGTGAGCACGACCATGGTGACCAGCACGACGGCGGTGGACCGCTTCAATTCACCCCATTCACTCCAAGTGACCTTGTCCATCTCGGCTTCGACGGAAATCAGAAAATCGGCAAACCGCGGCCAGTGAACAATTCGGAAGGTGGCCCACAACCCGATGGCCGTCACAGCCATGGCCGACCAAACGGGCAACCAATCCATGCTATCGGTGGCCGACAGTTCGGTGAGCAGTTTCTGGTAGAGCGTGTAGGAGCCGAAGAACACGATCAGCGATACGGCCGCAGCGGTCAGCTGCCGCGTCACCCTGCCCTGAGTCCGCTTATAGCGTGCCAGCGCAAAGTTGTTGGCCAGGGCACTACCGACCCCTGCGGCTTTCGGAGCTGTATTCTTCTGTTTGGCCATTTCCGTTTCCACGATCGCAAACAAAGCACGGGCGGAGGGACTTGAACCCCCAACCGCCGGATTTGGAATCCGGTGCTCTGCCAATTGAGCTACACCCGTCCAGGGCACTGCCGATCCGGCCGCCGGCCGGCCGGATAATCTTACTTCTTACGCGACTCCTTATGCAGCGTATGCTGACGCGTCTTGCGGCAGTACTTCTTCAATTCCAAACGCTCGGTCCCCCGAGTCTCCTTCTGGACCCGGTAGTTCCTCGAGCCGCAATCGCTGCATTCCAGCCAGACATATTCCCTGGGCATCACGCATCTCCATCTCGGCCAAGCCGTCGGTTACTCGATGATCTCGATGACTCGCCCCGAACCCACCGTCTTGCCACCTTCGCGGATGGCGAACCGGCTGCCTGAATCCATCGCGATCGGCTTACCCAACTCGATGTCCATCGTGACATTGTCGCCAGGCATGCACATTTCCACCCCTTCAGGCAGGTGAGCTGCGCCGGTGACATCCGTCGTGCGGAAGTAGAACTGAGGACGATAGCCGGTGAAGAAGGGAGTGTGCCGACCACCCTCGTCCTTCGAGAGCACGTAGACTTCACCCTTGAACTTGGTGTGAGGATTAATCGATCCGGGAGCGGCCAGCACCTGGCCCCTCTGGACTTCGTCCTTCTTGACGCCTCGCAACAATATCCCCACGTTGTCACCCGCTTCGCCGGTCGGCAACGTCTTGTTGAACATCTCAACACCCGTACAGGTCGTCTCAGCCGTCTCCTCCAAACCGATGATCTCGACCTTCTCACCCACGTTGACAATCCCCTGCTCGATCCGCCCGGTGGCGACCGTACCGCGACCTTCGATCGAGAACACATCCTCGATAGCCATCAGGAACGGCTTCTGGTTGTCACGAACCGGCTCGGGAATGTAGCTGTCCAGGGCTTCCATCAGATTGCCGATGCACGCGTTCGCCTCTTCGTCACCCGGATTGTCCAACGCAGGCTTGCTCGCCCCGTGGATGATCGGGATCTCTTCGCCGGGGAAGTCGTACTTGGTGAGCAGGTCGCGGATCTCTTCCTCGACCAGCATCACCAATTCCTCGTCATCGACGAGATCGACCTTGTTCAGAAACACGACCAGTGCAGGCACGTTGACCTGCCGAGCCAGCAGAATGTGTTCGCGAGTCTGAGGCATCGGGCCGGTGCCGGCCTCGACCACCAAGATGGCACCGTCCATCTGAGCAGCACCGGTGATCATGTTCTTGATGTAGTCGGCGTGGCCCGGGCAATCGATGTGAGCATAATGCCGGGCTTCAGATTCGTACTCGACATGACTCACGGCGATCGTCACCGTTTTGTTCTCGTCGCGAACCGTTCCGCCCTTGGCGATGTCGGCGTAACTCTTGGTTTCCGCCAACCCCTTGGTCTGCTGTACCGCCAGAATCGCTGCTGTCAACGTCGTCTTGCCATGATCAATATGACCAATCGTTCCGACGTTGACATGCGGCTTGGTTCGTTCAAATGTTTCCTTGGCCATCGTTCCGGTTTCTCCCGATCCTGCTTTCGTTTGAGGATACGTTTGCGAGTGGTTGTTTTACTGACTGACTTGTGTGACTGACTTCTCGAAGAGTCTGTGATACCGACCCGTCAGGAAAGGTGCAATGAGCTGCTGATGGGACTCGAACCCATGACCTCGTCCTTACCAAGGACGCGCTCTACCAACTGAGCTACAGCAGCGGGTTGAGTCTTGACCCACCTGGATGATTTTTAAGGAACCCGGCGATCCGGCTTACGCGACCAATTCGGTGCAACAGGCGAGGCCGGGACAAGAGCGGGCGATGGGAATCGAACCCACACCACCAGCTTGGAAGGCTGGAGCTCTACCATTGAGCTACGCCCGCGTCTGGCCCGCCGCTGGCCGTTGATTGAAACGACTCCGGCGAGTTCGAGGTCTCCTGAAAGTGTTGTGCTGAGATGATTGTCTTGGGATTGCTGTTCGAGAGAAACGGCTTGAGACTCTTGGTACGAATGTCGATTTCAAAAGGTGGACAGCCGCCGGTTGCCAAGGAACAGGTTGGTCGGAAAAAGTGGGGGAAGCAGGATTCGAACCTGCGAAGGCTGAGCCACCAGATTTACAGTCTGGCCCCTTTGGCCGCTCGGGAATTCCCCCTCAATCAGTCTCGATTCTCTGGCGAGTTGACCGGCGTGAATCCGTCGACCGACGCCGTTGCGTCCCCGATGAGCCACCTCATGCGGCGCGGGAAGCTAGCGGTGGGACTCGAACCCACAACCTCCGGTTTACAAAACCGGGGCTCTGCCGATTGAGCTACGCTAGCCCAGTAATCCCTGGTGGGACAACAGGTTGCTCAATATAGCAGCCCAAGGGCACCTTGCAAGCCAGAATAACGCGTTTCAAGGGCTCCGCCGACACCGCCCTGCCGACACCGCAGCCACACCTGTCCCGGCCCGGCCGCTCGGTCATTCTAATCCGGGGATCTCAAGACTCTCGAGACTCACCACACGCTGCAACTTCTTCAAGGCACGACCCTCCAACTGCCGCACTCGCTCCTTGGTCACGCCAAATCGTCGACCGACCTGTTCCAAAGTCTGAGGCTCACTGCCGTCGGTTAGTCCGTACCGCCGTGTGATCACCTCGCGTTCCCGAGGATCCAGGTGTTCGAGAATCTCGACGATCACCAACTGGTGCTGGCGACGATGCCGTTGAGCAAGAAACGGGTTGGATCGTTCGTCCGAACGTCCTGGGAACAACTCGTCATTACCGGTCCGGAACCGGTCCTGCTGGCGATGTTCCCGAGGCACCGATCTGGCAAAATTCCGCATGATCGCCCAGGTGGCGTACGTCGAAAACTTGTTCCCGCGAGTGTAGTCGAACTTCTCGATCGCACGGATCAACGGCAGGTTGCCGTCGCTGACCATCTCGAAAAAATTCATTCCCGGCCGCAAGTGCCTCTTGGCGATCGAAACGACCAGCCGCAAGTTACTGCGAATCAGGAAGTTCTTCACCCCACCAGCCTCCTCCAACAAAACCTCGACACGATCCATCGCAACTCGGCCACGCCGACCCGTCGGTTGAGTCTCCAGCAACCCCTTCCTCGCCTCAGACGACTGCCAAAACAGAAAGTTCATCTTTCGGAAATGATGCTGCTCCTGCTCGCGTGTCAGGATCGGCAGTTGGTAGAGAGCAGCCAGGTAGGCCGGTAGGTCCGGTGGCGGCTTCGTCAATCTCGCCTTGGAATTCTCGGGCGCCTCGACCAGAATCCGCTCCGCTGCACCCGAATCCGAAAACTCGTCACTGTCCATGAAGTCGATCGGCTGCTCGAACAGAATCTCGGCACGAGCCTCCAGAGCAATGCGATAGATCGAATTCCTCGAACGGCTGAAACGCCGTCCGAGTGCATCGACGGACGTGCCCAGCCGGACCAACCGGTAGATCTCGCGACGGTCCTCATCGTGCAATGCTCCACCCGCTCCGCGAAATACCGCTGAACTGGGATGCAGCCGGTCATGTGCACGCAACGTCGTCCGGATCGTCTCGGCCGATCGCCCGATTCGACTCGACAACAATCGGCAGATCGCCGTCGAGGTTTCTCCGTCTCGAGCCAACCGCCGAGCCGACTGCACGATTTCTTCACGCTCGTGCTCACCCACCTTCGAAAACCGACTCCCGCGGTCGATCTCCGCAGCGTATCGTCGAGCAAACCGGTCGACCGCCGACTGCAAGAACCCGACACGCTTGCGGCCTTCGACCACGAACTTCCGCGACACCAGGCCCCGGTCACGCCAGCGATCCACCGTCTTGGTCGACACACCGTAACGCTCAGACACATCCAGAAGACTCAACACCGGCTCGCCCACATCCGCTGGCGCCATGTCCAGACTGTCCGACAAATCCTCCACCAGGCACCTCAGATCCCGGATCGCCTCGCGACCAGTCAACTGCAATGCCGGGTACTGCTCGGATCGGTAGCCAGTGACCTCCTCGCACAGATCTCCGTAAGCGTAGATTCGCTCCGGATGCAGCCGATCTACGTAACGCTCGGCACGCTCGATCTGACGCAAGCGGACACTTCGCGGAGCGTACTGCACCTGCTGACGACTCAGCTGAGCCATCGCCGGGTTATGAAATCTTGCCATCCGTTGCATCCTGCCTTTCTGTTCACCTCAACCCAAAAAAAGGCCCGCCCCTGACCGCCCCTGATCGCCCCTGATCGCCCCTGATCGCCTTGACGGCTCACATCGGGACAACCTGCGACGCTCGCTTCCTTTATTAGTCCCTTTCTTCGTCGGAAGGTCGCGGTATGAATTCGGATGAACAGAATAAATACAGATGCAATCACAATACGCCGGGGACACCAAAACTGGACCCCAACAGATACCGAATGAATCGAATCGTGCCTCGTGCTGTCTATTGTACGTGATCTGAGACGCTTTGCGGGGAGAAAAAGTTCCCGCCGATTCCTCGCTGGACTCAATCGCCCCGATCAACCCGCCGTCAGACCGGTCCCGACCGCCGTACTCACCGCCGGAATCGGCTCGCCGCGAATTTTCAGGTACCCCGAAATCGATACGATCGCCGCGGCCAAGATGAGCATCACCGTCACCGTCGTCCGTGCCCTCTCTCGCAAGCCCTTCAACGCGGCGGAACGGCCGACCAGTGCCGACGCGAGAAAAAACAGAACCATCGCCAGCAGGATCTTGATCCCCACCAGCATGTTGTAATGACCATCGCCCTCGTGAAGAGGCCGCATGACGACCAGGTAGTTATAAAACCCACTGGCCAGCAGCAACGTGATGCCGCCATGAACAAACTTGCCCCAGTACCGAAGCAGTCGACCGCGAAAATCCGCACGATCCGACTCGCTCAACTCCGACTCTGCCGGCATCACCGCAAACCGCATGAAGACACTGCCGCCGACAAGTACGATCGCCGTCACCACGTGGACAACCCGAAACACCACTTGCACCCACTCAACGTCCATGTCCCAACTCCTACTCAACCAAGACAAAATCCAACCGCCAGACTAGCAACACCCGCCAACCCATACCACATCCACGAAACCACACAAACCTCTCAACATCACAACTCGTAGACAGGTTGACTCTACTTGAGCCCCCACCGTGACTGGCATCCTGAACGACATACCAGACGCACCCTCGCCCCCGCCACACACACAGAATCAGAACCGACAACCCGACGCGGCTACTCACTCCCCGTAGCTTCCGCATACAATCACCGCATGCCCCGCCACTCGCTCACACTCCCGATTCTCCTGCTCTGTGTCTCGGCACCACACACGCCGGCCGCCGACCCAGCCACACCCGCCCCCGATCAGACAGCAGCCAGGGTCGCCTATTTCGAAAAGCATGTCCGCCCACTGTTGATCCGCAGGTGCTACTCGTGTCACTCGGCTCAAGCCAAACCGCTGCGAGGCAACCTGCGACTCGATACGCGAACGGGGTGGCAAACAGGAGGCGAAAGCGGGCCGGCGATTCGACCGGGGCGACCCGACGACAGCCTGTTGATTCAGTCGGTTCGCTACGACGACGACTCGCTGCAAATGCCGCCAAAAAAGAAACTCGACCCCGCGGACATCCGCATCCTCGAACGCTGGGTCGCCGCCGGAGCAGCCGACCCGCGGACCGACGACCCAAAAACCGGACGCCGAGGTACCAGGAGCCATTGGGCCTTTCGACCGATCGCGACGCCCGCGGCAGAACCGGTCGATGCCACAGGCCCGATGAAATGGATTCGGACCCCAGTCGATCGCTACGTGCTCGCACGCCTCACAGCCGCCAACTTGACTCCCGCGGAGAGCGCAACACAACGAGTCCTCCTCAGACGTGTCTGCTTCGATCTCACCGGACTGCCACCTTCGCCTCGACAAATCACAGCCTTCCTGGCTGACACCCGACCCGGTGCCTGGGAACGTGTCATCGAACGACTTCTGGCCAGCCCGCACTACGGTCAGAAATGGGGGCGACACTGGCTCGATGTCGCCCGCTACGCCGACTCGAATGGACTCGACGAAAACATCGCTCACGGCAACGCCTGGCGCTACCGCGATTGGGTCATCGACTCGCTGAATGCCGACCGGCCGTTTGACGAGTTTCTTCGCAACCAGATCGCCGGTGATCTGATGCCTGCCAGCACCGGCGAATCCGTCGCAGACCAACACGCTCGACTCATCGCCACCGGGTTCCTCTCGCTGGGCCCCAAAGTGCTCGCCGAAGTCGATGAACGCAAGATGGAATACGACATCGTCGACGAACAGGTCGATACCGTCGGTCGAGCCTTCCTCGGACTCACCTTCGGGTGTGCTCGATGCCACGACCACAAGTTCGATCCGATCTCGACTCGAGATTACTACGCACTGGCCGGGATCTTCCAAAGCACCCGCACGATGGAACACTTCAAGAAAATCGCTCGCTGGTTCGAAAACCCCATCGCTACCACGGCCGATACCCAAAGGATGAAGCGACACGAACAACTGGTGGCCGACAAGAAGACAGAAATCGACAACCTGGTCGAAACATCTCGCAAGCTGCTCGGCCAACAAGCCCCCAATACCCCGGCAAACAGCCGCAACGACGACGACATCGAAACGCAGTTCCCCGCCGACACCCAAACTGCACTCAAACAACTCCGCAGCCAACTCGAAACACTCCGCAAGACAACTCCCGAGTTGCCCACCGCCATGGGAGTCACCGACGGGACGGTCGCCAACATGGCCGTGCACATCCGAGGCAGCCACCTCGAACTGGGCGATGTCATCCCAAGACAAATGCCCGAAGTGTTCGCCCGCCCCGGCACCAAGCCCTTCGGATCACAACACAGCGGACGACTCGAACTCGCCAACTGGATGACCTCGACCGACAACCCGCTCACCGCTCGAGTCTTCGTCAACCGCATCTGGAGATGGCACTTCGGACGAGGACTGGTCGCTTCGACCGACAACTTTGGACAACTCGGCAGCCGACCCACCCACCCGCGACTGCTCGATTTCCTCGCCCAGGAACTCGTCCGCGGCGGCTGGTCGATCAAACGACTCCACCGAATGATCCTCGGCTCGGCCACCTACCGCATGAACAGCACACCGCGAGCCGATGCCATGGCCCGAGACCCCGAGAATCGGTTGTTGTGGCGGAGCCCTTTGAGACGACTCGAGGCCGAAGCTCTGAGAGATGCGATGCTCTGTGTCGCCGAGGACCTCGATACGCAAATGACCGGCTCGCTGCTGCACGTCAAGAACCGCAGCTTCTTCTTCGACCACACCTCCAAGGACGAAACCCGCTACGACGTATCCAGACGCAGTGTCTATCTGCCCGTCGTCCGCAATCACCTCTACGACGTCTTCACTCTCTTCGACTACACCGACGCCAGCGTCATGACCGGCGATCGAGCCACCACCACCATCGCACCACAGGCCCTGTTCCTGCTCAATAGCGACCTCGTCGAACGCGTCAGCCGCAAATTGGCCCACTTCGCCTTGGACAACTCAGCCAAACCAGCCGACGACATCAACCGAAACGCCCTACGGATCAACCGGCTCTACGAACGACTCTTCGGTCGACTCGCCTCCATCACCGACATCCAACACGCCAACCGGTTCCTCGTACAGGTCCGCCAAACACTCCCCGATGACTCCCGACCGGTCGACGCCTGGACTGCACTTTGCCACGTGCTGCTGGCCAGCAATGAATTCATCTACCTAAAATAACGCGACCCGCCTCGCACACATCCCATGCTCAATCGTCGCCATCTCCTGCAGTCCACAGCCGTCGGGTTTCCCATGCTCGCGCTGCGAGGATTGCTCGACTCAGAAGCCGCAGCCGCACCGGGGAACCCTCTGGCCGGCCGCCAACCGCACCATACCCCACGAGCCAAACGGATCCTGTTTCTGTTCATGAAGGGCGGGCCGTCACAGGTCGACACCTTCGATTACAAGCCCCGACTGCAAAAGGACCACGGCCAACCGCTTCCCTTCGACAAGCCGCGAGTCCAATTCGCACCCACCGGCAAGTTGCTCGGTTCGCCCTGGTCCTTCAGCCAGCACGGCGACTGCGGGCTGCCCGTCAGTGAACTGTTCCCACACACCGCCCGACACGCCGATGACCTGTGCGTCATCAACTCGGTCCACGGTACCAATGCCGCTCACGGCGGAGCACTCCTCAAACTCCACACCGGCAGCGACAACTTCGTTCGACCCAGTATTGGCAGCTGGGTCAGCTACGGACTCGGGACAGAAAACAGCAACCTGCCCGCCTTCGTCACCATCTGCCCGACCTTGGCTCATGGCGGAGTCAAGAACTGGGGCAGCGCATTTCTGCCTGCACCCTTCCAAGGCACACCCATCGGCAACGCCAGCCTGCCCTCAGCCGATGCCCGAGTCCCCTACCTCCAGAACACTCGAGATTCCCGACAACTCCAACGACTCAAACTCGACCTCCTCGGACAGTTCAACCGAAAACACCTCGATCAATTCGGCGAGGACTCCGGGCTCGAAGCTCGGATCAACTCGTTCGAACTCGCATTCCGCATGCAAAACGAAATCCCCGATATCCAGGACCTCTCCAAGGAATCCGCCGAAACTCACCGACTCTATGGACTCGATCAAAAAATCACCGAAGACTTCGGACGGCAATGCCTGCTGGCCCGGAGGTTTCTCGAACGAGGCGTCCGCTTCGTGCAGGTCACTCACAGCGACACCAAGGTCCAGTGGGACCAACATTCCAACCTGATCGATGGACACACCAAGAACGCCATGGAGGTCGACCAGCCCATCGGCGGACTGCTCACCGACCTCAAAGCCCGAGGACTGCTCGAAGATACTCTCGTGTGGTGGGGCGGTGAATTCGGCCGGACTCCCTGCGTTCAAGGATCCAATGGTCGAGACCACAACCCCGATGGATTCACCATGTGGTTGGCCGGAGGTGGTGCCAAACCCGCGACACGCTACGGGGCTACCGACGAATTCGGCTACTACGCCGCACTCGACAAGGTCCACATCCACGACCTGCACGCCACCATCCTCCACCTGCTCGGGCTCGATCACCTACAACTCACGCACCGCTACGCCGGTCGTGACTTTCGCCTCACCGACGTCTACGGAGATGTCGTCGACGGCGTGATCGCCTGAAACGCCAACTGCCGCCCCGCACTCCGGCCGGGATCGCCGTGCGCGCAAGATTTCGCCCGCCACAGCGAATCACACGTAACACCAACCACCGCCACCATCACAACAGCACCACAAACCGAATAACCCGAACAAACTTCCCACACACCCTGTCCAACCCTTCCTTTTTATACGGTTTGTATTCGCAGGCCCTCCCTGTTTAACACATAATAGGTAACGGGACCGGGTCTCGAGAGTGACTCGGTCTGTTTCGGAGCAACCAATGAGCCTGGATCTGACGGGAATCTACGAACGATGTTTTGCCGTACCTGCCCTGCAACCGGCCGGACTGATGGTCGCCATCCTGGCGGTCTACTGGTCGCTGGTGATGCTCGGTGCGGTGAACATCGAGTTCCTCGACTGGGACTTCGATCTCAGCCTCGACGGCGACGGAGGTGCGCTGGACTTCGGCCTGGTCCCCTTCCGTTTTCTCAATCTCGGCAAGATCCCCATCATGCTCTGGGCCACGGTGTTCGCATTCGCTGCCTGGATACTCTCGCTACTGATCCACTATCGCTGGGCACCCTTACAGTCCGACGGGGCAAAGATCGCCGAGGCGTTCGGGTTGGCGGTGGTCATTACCAAGCTTGTGACCAACCCGTTGCGGCCCGTGTTCGAGATCACCGAGCCGAATCGGCCCGAAACCCTGATGGGCCGAACCTGCATGATCACCACTCTGCAAGCGACCGAGCAGCGTGGCGAAGCGAGCTACGCCACCGAGGGAGCTCCTCTGATCCTCTTGATTCGCACCACCGGAGCCGAGCTGTCGCGTGGACAATCGGCCACCATCATCGACTACAGTCAGTCTGACAACACGTACATCGTGAGCGGCACCAACGCAGGAGACGAGTAATGGAAATCTGGGAAATCGCGGTTTACGGAATCATCGGCGCCGTGGCAGTCACGGTCGTCGCCTTCTTCATTCTCAGCGCATTCTACCGCAAGCCGGGGCCCGAAGAAGCCATCGTCAGGACCGGTGTCTTCGGGCTGAAGGTCCAGACCGGCAAGGGAATGATCGTTATTCCCGTAGCCCACATGTTTCACAGGATGGACCTTTCGCTCAAACGGATCGAAATCGCTCGCGAAGGTGAAGACGGACTGATTTGCCAGGACAACATCCGAGCCGACATCCGCGTCGCCTTCTACGTGCGAGTCAACAACGAAACCAACGACATCAAGCAGGTCGCCGAGATCATCAACCCCACCCGCGCCTCCGAAACCGACCAGCTGCGTCTGCTCTTCGAAGCCAAGTTCTCCGAAGCACTCAAGACCGTCGGCAAACAGTTCGACTTCGTCAGCCTCTACACCGATCGCGACAATTTCCGAGACCAGATCCTCGGAGCCATCGGCCAGGACCTCAACGGCTACCGACTCGACAACTGCCACATCGACTACCTCGAACAAACCCCGCTGGAAAGTCTCAACCCGACCAACATCCTCGACGCCGAGGGAATCAAGAAGATCACCGAGTTGACGACTCAGGAAAACATCAAGCGGAACCACTTCGAGGTCGAACAGGCCAAGATCATCAAGCAGCAGAACGTCGAGCGTGACGAAGCCTTGTACGAACTCGAGCGTCAGAGAGTCGACGCCGAGGAGAAGCAGAAGCGTGAGATCGCCGAGATCACCGCTCGGAACCAGGCCGCCGCGGCTCAGGTCCAGGAAGAAGAACGGCAGCGGGCCGAGAATGCTCGAATCGTCGCCGAAGAAAAAATCCAGGTCGCCGAACAGAACAAGGACCGCCAGATCATCGTCGCACTTCGGAACAAGGAACGGACCGACTTTGTTGAAATTGAACGAGTCGAGAAGGACCGGATGCTCGAAGTGACCGAGCGAGAACGGCTGGTCGGGCTCGCCGACATCGAGAAGGACAAGGCCATCGAGATCGAGAAGCGGAACATCCAGGAAGTCATCCGCGAACGCGTGATCGTCGAACGCGGTGTCGTCGAAGAACAGGAAAACATCAAGAACACCCACGAAATCATGACCGCAGACCGAGCCAAAACCGTCGCCGTGACGTTGGCCGAAAAGGATGCTCAGGAAGCGTTGGTCAAGCAAGTCACCGCAGCCGAAGCTGAAAAGCAATCGGCCGAGTTCGAAGCTCAGCAGGTCATCATCGAAGCCGACGCCCACCGAGATGCGGCCGAACGCGAGATGCAGGCCACCAAGATGCTCGCCGAGGCCAAGATCGCCGACCAGGCTGCCGAAGGACTCGCCGAAGCTCAGGTCACTCTCGCCAAAGCCGATGCCCTCCAGAAAGAAGGCACCGCCGAAGCCACCGTGACCCAGAGGAAGGGTGAAGCCCAGGCGATCGTGATCGATCAGACCGGGACCGCCGAAGCCACCGTCACGCAAAGACAAGCCGTCGCCGTGGCCAAGGGCGACGAGGCCAAGGCCGTCGCCACCGAAAAAGTCGGGACCGCCGAAGCCACCGTCATGGAACTGAAGTTCGGAGCCGAAGCCAACGGCATCAAGGAAAAAGCCGAATCGATGAAGCTCTTCCACGACGCCGGAAAAGAACACGAAGAATTCAAACTGCAACTGGGCAAGGACAAGGACATCGAAATCGCCGCCATCGATGCCCAAACCCATATCGCTCAGTCACAGGCCACCATCGTCGGCGAAGCACTCAAAAACTCCACCATCGACATCGTCGGCGGAGAATCCACCTTCTTCGACCAGATCGTCAACTCGATCAAGGGCGGAAAAATCGTCGATCGGTTCGTCAACAACAGCGATGTGGTCACCGATATCAAGAACACGTTCTTCAACGGCGATGGCGACTACTTCGCCGCCCAACTGAAACAGTTCGCCGGACAGTTCGGAGTCAGCTTCGAAGACGTCAAGGACCTCTCGGTCGCCGCACTGATCGGACGCATGATCAGCCTCGCCGACAGCGACGACGACAAGTCGAGGTTGGAAGACCTGTTGAGGACCTTCCGAGGTGCTGGAGTCGCCAGCCAGAAGGTCGCTTCGCTGGGACTCTCCAGTGCACCGGCCGATGGGGCAACGGCCAAGTAGCCAAAACCCCCTACGCCAGTCCGCACGCCAGTCCGACCGCCAGTCCGACCGGCAAGTAGCACCCGCCAGGAAACCCCGCGATGGCCGATGAAGAACGTCTTCAGAGCGAGTCGGCCGAAGCGTCGGTCGACGACCACGCCGCTGCCGATTC
>CAVOEV010000119.1:0-13283 GCA_963694825.1 Planctomycetota bacterium | reverse complement strand
ACCCGAATCGAGCGTGTCGTTGCCGGCTCCCCCGGAGAGCAGGTCGTCGTCCCCCTCGCCGTAAAGAACGTCGTCGCCCTCCTGGCCGTAGAGTTCGTCGTTGTCGGCACCGCCACGGATCGTGTCGTTGCCTGAGCCACCCAGGAAGATGTCGGCACCCCCCTCGGATTCCATGTAGTCGTTGCCGTCGCCGCCGGTCAGGAGGTCGTCGCCGGGCCCGCCCAGCACCGTGTCGTCGTCGGTCTGCCCGGCGACGGTATCGTCACCGCCGCCGCCGACCAGGCTGTCGTTGCCCGAATCGCCGGTGATCGTATCGCTGCCCAGTTCGCCATAGACATCGTCATCACCGGCATTGCCGTCGAGGCTGTCGTTGCCGCTGCCCCCCTCGATCGTGTCGTTTCCGTCGTGCCCGGTGACCGTATCGTGTCCGGACCCGGCGATGATCGAGTCGTTGCCCAGTTGGCCGCGAATGTTGTCGTTGCCGGCACCACCGAAGAGATCATCGTCACCATCACCGCCGATCAGTTGGTCATCGCCGTCACCACCGAAGAGATCGTCGTGGCCGGGGCCGCCAATCAGCACCATGTCTCGCCATGTCGCGGTCGCATTGATCGTGTCGTTGCCGTCGCGGCCGTCAACGGTCAACGTCGCGGTAAATGTCGCGTCGGGCTCTGAGACAGTGATCACGTCGTCGCCGCCACCGCCCATCAGGGCCAGGGTCTCGCTCGGGAAGGCAATCTCGAAATCGATGCTTCCCATCGACACCTTCAGCCTGCCAACTGTCGATGCCGTGTCGGCCGTCAGCGTGATCGCGTCGGTGACCGTCGCGTCCACGGCTATCCCACGCACAGTCGCCGAAGAAGAATCGACAACCTGCTCGATGCCGGCAATCGATACGGTCCAACCGTCGCGATGGCCGAATCCGCATCGGTCAGCGTCCAGTGGACCGTGTCGTAGGCGTCGCCCGAGCTGTCCTGGAAATCGATCGTGTCGTCATCGTCGCCGGTCGCATCGACAAACGTCAGGCCATTGATCGGAAGGGAATCCGAGTTGGCCAGGTCGACGATCAGGTGATCATCGACATCGCTGCCCAGGATGCTGTTGCTGTCCCACAGGTCCATGTCGAGGACCAGGCTGTTGTCGCCGTAGATGTCGGCCACGGTCACCTGGTCGTCGGCCCACTTGACGACATGGGTCTTGCCGTTTTCGGGAAGTTGCACCTGTACATCCAGACGCGTGTCGAGCCGCAGGACGGCGCTGCGGTTGGCAAACACCGCGAATGATGCGCCGGGCAATGACTCGGTCCCGGTCTGTGTCCATTCACCATCCAGAACGATAACGACCCGGTCACCGACATTTCCGATGACCGAAAGCGTGTTGGAGGTATCACTGACGTTGAGCACTTCCAGCACATCGAGCGTCAGCGTGTTGTTGCCGCTGCCGGTGATATCGATCGTCTCGATCCCCGTCAGGTCCGAGTCGGCGATGTCGGTCAGGTCGAGTGTCAGCCCGCTTTCGTCAAGTCTGAGCGTGTCGTCACCGGAACCTCCGTCGATCCTCGCAAACGTCGTGTCACTGACGGTGATCGTGTCGTCGCCTTCGGCCGCGTAGATCACGTCCGCACCACCGCCACCGGTGACGATGTCGTTGCCCTGGCCGGCCACCATCACGTTGGCCGTGCCGTCACCGGTCAGCGTGTCAGCCGCCACCGTGCCCGCGTGTGTGGCCGCCCCGGTGAAATCCCCGCCAAAGACCACGTATGTCTCACCGGCACTGATGGCACCACCCGGGTCGGCAGCATAGGCCCCCACCAGGATGTCGCCGTAGCCGTCGCCGTTGACGTCGCCGGCGGTACTCACCGAATAGCCGGAGTTATCACTCGCATCGATGCCGTCCAGGCGGAAGCCGTTGCTGCCGTCCAGCGTTGCAAGATCGAACGGGTGCGGTGCCGCGAGCAGGGTGCGGTCTTCCAGTCGTTCCACTGCCGGGCGGAGATCGCCGTGCCACTTGCGGCGAGTGGATCGCCTGGAGAGAGGTTACTTTCGAGCCAGTCCTACAAGCCAGTGGGTCAGCCGCATCGCTTCATCTCCGTGAGAAAGCCGAGATCGCACGACACGCATTGTGCCCATGTGGCACGGCAATCATCAAGTGGCGAAGAATCCACCCCAAAGACCCGTCGCGGCGAACACGGGATAAGTCAGGGACTCCATCCCAAACGGGGTGGGGCGGTTCGTTTTCTGGCCGACTGGAGAGGCCCCAAGAGTGCATGAGGCCACCGGCTGGCTCACTCGGCCGCCCTGAGCATCGCCAGGATCGCCTCGCGGATCGCCGGGGGCAGGGTTGGCCAGGCCTCGATCACCTGGGCCAATTCGGGGTCGATTGGGGCGTTTTCGCGGTCAACTGCACCGGATTTCGCACCGGCCGTCTCTGAAACTTGCACACGTCTCGGTGTTTCTTCCGACTGTTCGAGTCCTTCCGGGGGCACTCGACATAATCGTCGCCTCTGCAAGGAACTCATGGACCCTGGCGCTGCCAGGGTCCTTTTTTTGTGCCATCCCAGACGGACAGCCACCGCTGGATTATCGAACGTTGAATAGTGGGCTGTTGCGTTTTGCAACAGTTTCGCACCGCTGCTGCAACCGAGTTGACAGAACGTGCAATTATCGGATCTGCACTCAACTCCTGACCACAACAAAGGTTGCGTCTTGAGACTGGACTCTGATCCAGTTTGGCACGGGCATTGCCTTTCAACAGGGTGTGGTTGCAGTGTTCAGGCAGAACCATCACCGGCCGGGGCCTCTCGCCGCTGCCACACCATCTCCCTTCCCTTCCAATGATACAATTCTGGAGCGATCTGCAATGTCTACACTCTCCTTGCGTGCTCTACTCGTCGTCGGCAGCTTGGCCCTCGGTCTGAATGTGCCAGCCGCGGAAGCCCATCAGTGTATCCAGCTCGTGATTCTCGATTCGCCCGAGCGGGTTCAAGCCGGCAGCGAGGCTTCGATGGTTGCCGGAGTCGTCAATTGCGGCAGTTGTCCAACTCCGGTTCTGCTCGACGCCTGGTTGTACGATCCCGACAGTGGCGACCGAGTCCACCTGGGGACCGAGTCCTTGCGTCAACTGGACGGACGGCGGCGGGTCAAGCTGCTGTTGGACATTCCCCGCAACGTCGCTCCCGGTCCCTACCATCTGGTCCTGTCGGGCGTCACACCGAGCGGCTACATGGATCTCGTCCGAGCACGGATCGCTGTCGGACCCGGAACTCAACGCGACATCCGTCGACTGCTGATGCGATTGGCCGGCGATCCGACCGATCTGGCAGCGATGGAAGAGTTGGCCGAGGCGGCTGGCGACATGGCCGGTGACCTGGCCGGTGACCTGGCCGACGAGTTGGAACCCGCCGACGCGATCGAGGCCTACACCGACATCACCGGCAAGATCGTGCACAAGGACAAGAAGAAGAAAGAGATCCGAGTCAAGAACGAGACCGGCCGTGAGAAAACGGTCAAGGTCAAGCCGACCACGGCCATCAATGACATTCACGGCAATCCACTCACGTTCGGCGACCTGCGCGAAGGCGACAGGGTTGAGGTGGAATACAATTCTCAAGGCGTGGCAACGAATATCACCAAGCTCTGATCCGCCCGTTCTGGAGACCTGTTGAATTGGCGATCCGAGTCGAGAGGCAACGAGCCCCTGTATTGTCCCTCTCAACTCCCCTCTCTTCCGGTTCACCCCGGAAGAGAGGGTTCGCCTTTTCTGGCTCGACCTGGTTGGCCTGATTGCCAAAAGACGCATCGAAAGATTTCGTCCTCGACGACGAATCTCCCACCACGATCTTGCGTATCTCGCGTTCAGCCGTTGAACTGAACAGCTGGATCAAACGCGTGCATGTAGCCAACCAGAGAATCCGATCATGACCATGCTCTCGCCACGACCTCAACGACCCGGCCGAGCTTCGCTCGTCTGCCTGGGCCTCGCACTGTGGGCCACTGGCCTCGGAGTCCTCCAGGCCGACAAGCCGGCTACCAAGACGGCGGACAAAAAGAACTCGAAGACGGCTGCCGATAGCGTCCCGACGTTCATCCGCATCGTCCGCGACCCCAAGACGAACGAACCACTGCAAATGGAAACCGCCACCGTCCGCTACGTCAAACGACTCCAGAAGTCCAAAGGTAAGGGCAAGCAACGCCGCCAGGTGGTCACTGTCGACATGATCGGAGCCGTCCACGTCGGCGAACGGGCCTATTACGAAGCACTCAACAAACAATTCCAGCAATACGACGCTTTGCTGTACGAACTGGTCGGAGCCAAGGGCACGCGACCGCCGCGAGGAGCCAAGGCCGCTTCGAGCAACCCGGCCGGGTTCATGCAGAACGCCATGAAGAGCACTCTGGAACTCGACCACCAGCTCGAACTGATCGACTACACCCCCGACAACTTCGTCCACGCCGATCTCTCGCCCGCCGACATGGCCAAGGCGATGAAGAAACGAGGCGACACGCCACTGTCGATCACTCTCGGTGTCCTGAGTGACATGTTCCGACAACAGGCTGCCGCCAACGCACAGGCCCAAAAGAACGGAGAACAAACCCAACAGATCGACCTGACCACCATGCTGCTCGACCCCAATGGTCCCGCCAAGATGAAACGCATGATGGCCGAACAAATGGTCTCACTCGGACCCACCACAGGCGTCGGCAAAACACTCGACCAACTGCTCATCCAGGACCGCAACGCCGCAGCCATGGTCGTACTCAAGGAACAAATCAAAATAGGACGTCGACGACTGGGAGTCTTCTACGGAGCCGCTCACTTGCCCGACTTCCATCGCCGTATGCTCGAACTGGGATTCCAGCCCAAGACCACCACCTGGTCCGCCGCCTGGGACCTCAGGCTCAAAAATAAATCCCGCAACGACGGCCTGATCCAGTTGCTCAGACTGCTCGAACGACTCAATCAGTAAGCCGGACACCCGCCGCCTACAGGTCGCCTCGAGTCCGCTCGATCGTCACGCCGACGGATCGAGCAAACCGAACCGCACCAGGCTTCTCGACCGAAATTCGTACCCGCTCGATCAACTCGCAGAACTCCAAACTCAACCTCGCAAGCTCCGCCGCCAGCTTCTCGACCAGAAAGAACTCCGACTGCTCGGCCAACTCGATCAAACGCTTGGCCAGTGATCGGTAATTGATCGTGTCGTCGATCTCATCGGTCCGACCCGCCTCACGCGTGTCGACCCACAACGTGATGTTGATCACCACGTCCTGCCGGTTGACTCGCTCGTCATCGTTGATCCCGACAATCACCCGGATCATCAGGTCGTGGATCTGGATCATGTCGGTCATGGGGACTTTCGGACTCTGAGTAAAAGAGCAAATAGCGACAGAGGGATTCTGACGGATCCAGCGGCCGGCTGCCATCACACTCGATCCATTCGCTCAACTCTCAACCCGACCGACTCGCAGGCAATTGCGAACCGCCAGCCACCGACAACACCTCGCCAGTCACCAACCGGGCGTCCAGCAGATAACCAACCGCAGCGACCACATCAGCCACCGACCCAGTTCGACCAAGCGGTGACGCCGCCGCCGCCTTGGCCAACGCACCCCGCTCAGCTCCCTCGACCGGCAACACTGGCCCGGGGGCCACGGCGTTGACCCTCACCCGAGGCGCCAGCGACTCGGCCAAACTTCGTGTCAATCCAATCAGGCCGTGCTTCGTCAACGAATACGCCAGTCGTGACCGATCCACCAGCAGTCCACGCCAGTCGACCAGGTTGATGATCTGCCCGGTCACAGTTTCGGGCCCGGCCTCGCCCAACCCCGAAACGAACCGCTGCGACAACACATACGGAGCCTCCAGGTTGATCGCAAATAGTCGCGACCAGGTCTCCGCATCAGTCTCACCCAGACCACCACCCTCAAAAATCGCCGCATTGTTGACCAGCAACGACACCCGACCCAATCGACTCTCGGCCGCCTCGAATAACAACTCGGCCGCCACCCACGGCTCGCACAAGTCCGCCGCGACCGCTATCGCCACTCCCCCACCTTCGGTGATCTCACCAACCAGGCTCTCGGCCGAAACACCCGAATCCCGATAATGCACCACCACCTGCCAGCCGCGACGAACCAACTCCAGCACCACGCTACGACCAATCCGTACGGCCGAACCCGTTACGATGGCCGTCAGTGGCGATTGGGTGTCAGGAGATTCTTCAGCAAAAGTCATGCTTGTCGATTCTACGACTTTTGCACGTCGATTCGCAGTCCTGCCAGCCCCGCAATCTGCATCTTGCGGCAAACTCGACACCGAACTACAAACCGCCATGCTGCACCGACTCCGGCAATGGATCTGTCCCGACCTGGCCATCGACCTGGGCACCGCCAACACCCTGGTGGCGATCCAGGGCGAGGGTGTGGTGGTGAACGAACCGAGCGTTGTGGCACTCGAAAAAGGGACTCGCCGAGTGCTCGGCCGAGGCACCGCAGTCGGCAAGCTGGCCAAACAAATGCTCGGCCGCACGCCCGAATCAATCACCGCCGTCCGGCCGCTGGCCGACGGTGTGATTACCGACTTCGAATTGTGTGAAGCCATGCTCGAGTACTTCATCAACAAGTCGAGCCGCCATCGATTGCTGAAACCACGCGTCGTGATCGCCGTCCCCGGAGGCATCACTCCGGTCGAAAAACGAGCGGTCTTCAACAGCGCCGAACGGGCCGGAGCCGGACGTGTCTACCTGATCGATGAATCCAAGGCCGCTGGAATCGGAGCCGGACTGCCGATCTCGGAACCGATGGCCAGCATGGTCTGCGACATCGGGGGAGGCACGACCGAGATCGCGATTCTCAGCCTCGCCGAAATCGTCGTCAGCAGCTCGATCCGAATCGGCGGCGACAAGATGGACCAGGCCATCGTCGAATACATGAAACAACACTACTCGCTTCTGATCGGCAACCAGGCCGCCGAAGCCATCAAGATCGAAGCCGGCAGCGCGTTTCCACTCGATGACGAACGTACGGCCGAAGTCCGCGGAGTCGATACGATCAGCGGAGTCCCCCGCAAGGCTGTCGTTACCAGTGAAGAGATCCGAGAAGCACTCGGCGAATCGCTCGAAACAATCGTCACGGCTGTCCGCGACGTGATCGGACGCTGCCAGCCCGAATTGGCCGCCGATATCGTCGATACCGGCATGGTGCTCACAGGCGGAGGCGCGATGCTCAGAGGTCTCGACCGGCTGATGAACGAACAACTCGGCGTCCCCGTCCGTGTCACCGACGACCCGCTGACAACCGTCGCCCGAGGAACCTCGATCTGCCTCGAACACCTCTCGCAATGGCGAGATGCTCTCGAAGATGGCGATAGCGACCTGTGAACCACTCGGTAACTCTCAATGGGCGATCTGAGAATTGGAATCGAGGGCCTGGACTGAGGGCCTGGACTGAAGGTTGGGACTGAGGATTCGGTGGTGAGGTCAACGTCGAACTGGAAACCGCTGGCCGCCTGCCTGGCAACCGGGCTGATGCTCGGTGTCTTGCCGGAACCGGTTTCCGAGTCGATCCGCAGCGGCTTGCTCGATCTGGCCCGACCCGGACAACAGGCCGCCATCACTGTCGCGGATCGTCTGACCGCCTGGCACCCCTTTGCCAGCCCAACACGGACCGTCAACCCGGACACCGAAGAACTCGCCACCCTGCGGCTCGAAATCCGGCGTCTGAGACTGGCCAACCTGCGGCTCTCAAAACCAGCCGACAACACACCCACAACGACTCCAACTCATCCGCCACTGATCACCACCGGCCTGGTCACCGTCCGAGTCCTCGGCCGCGAAACGATCCAGGCATGGGCAGCCGGTCGGATCCTGGACCACGGCCATCGTCTGTCGCCAGGCAGCCTGGTGGTCGAACCCGGACACTCGACTCTCGACCTCGGCGACGGCAACGGTCTCTCCAAGGGACAACCCGCCTACTCGGGCCGAAACGTGGCCGGTCGGATTTCTCGAGTCGGACACCTGACCTCGACTCTGCAACCACTGACCGATACTCGCTTCCGAGGCCTCGCCCGATTGGCACGACCCGGACAGGATCGACCGGTCTTCTCGACTCAAGGCATGCTCGAAGGCACCGGGGACGGATTCTGCCGACTGACACGAGTCCCGGCCACCGCCGCCGTGACCGTCGGCGACATCGTCTACACCGACGGCCGCGACCAACCTGACCACTGGCCAATGGTCTACGGTACCGTCGTCGAAGCTCAATTGCCCGACGGAGCACCGCATTGGGAGATCCGGATCCGACCAGCCATCGATCTCGATCAACTCAAACAACTCGACGTCCTGACCCGAAACCTGAACCCGGGCCGAAACCTCAGCCGGCCCACGACCACGCCCGAGTCGACATCTTCGGGAGTCCTGGCCCAATGAACCCACTGACCATCGTCCGCCACCTGATGCTGCTCGTCTTGGTCTACGCCGCGCTGGTCGCAGAAACCACGATCGCACCTGCACTCGACCTCGGCGGACCGACCATCCGACCACTCTGGATCGTCCTCGCCCTGGTCGTCGGACGCTGCCAGGGAAACTCCGTGCTGGTCTACGCCGCCCTGCTCGGCCTGACCAGCGACTGTCTGCGAGGCAACGGGCCACTGGGACTGGACCTCGTCCTCGCCTCCGCCGCAGTCCAACTGCTGGCCACCGCCCGGCCCGGCAGACCGGCCCGACCCGGCAAACCCGCCCGCTCGATCGCAACCATCACACTCACCACGCTGGTTCTTACCACCAGCATCGAAACCGTCTCGAACCTCGTCCGAAACACAACCGCCCAGTTGGACTCCAACTGGCTCCTCGCCACCCTCCCCACAACCCTCGCCGCCGCCACCGCCGACGCACTCGCCAACTCAGCTCTCGTACTCGCCTCCCTGCTGCTGCTGAGAACCATCCAACAACCCATCGCCAAACTCCTGCTCCCCACACCCCTGACCAACTGAGACTCTCCCCCGCTCCCACTCCCACTCCGCTCGTTTCACGTTCCGCCAAGAAATGCTCAACCGTCCCACAACCGACCTGACACTCCGAACCGACCCCGAGGGATCTCGTTGGGACCGCAACCCGGGTACCCGGCTGACCCTGCTGGGCCTGGTCATGGTCGTCCCATTGCTGCCGATCGGTTGGCAAGTCGCCTCGATCATGCACACCGACGACGACTCGCTAGCGACTCGAAAATCTCCAGTCACCGTCACAACTCACCCCATCCCGACTCACGGCGGCCGTGTCCTGGCATCCGACGGCAGCGTGCTGGCGTTTGACGAACAGCGGTTCGGCGTCCTGGTCCACTACCGCTGGCTCGAAACTCCACCCGACCCGGCCTGGTTACGCGGCCAGGCACTGTCTCGACTCGACGCCCGGCAACGCCACGACCCGGCCAAACTCGCAACCGCGTCGAACACCGTGCTCGCCAGACGCAAGGAGATGCTCGACGAACTGGCAGACCTGTGCGGAATCGGTCGCGACGAATTGACCGAGAGAATGAACGGCGTGCAGCGTCGAGTCGAACGAGTGCTCCAGGCCGTGCAGAAGAAACGCACGGCAGATTCACCAACAACCTCGCTACACCCGCCGACCCCACCACACACACCCGGCCAGGCACCCAACTTCATCGTATCCCTGCTCCAGGCACTCAAGACCGCCCTGACCACGCCTCCCAGACGCTCGGCTCGCGAACCGCTGGTGGTCACCGAAGAACTCGAGTACCACCGGCTGCTCGACGATATCCCGTTGCAGGCAGCGGCGTTGATCGAAGAGTACCCCGAGCGGTTTCCGGGGGTCCGATTGCGGGTCGAAACGCACCGAGTCTACAGCCAGGGCAGCCTGGCCGCTCATGTCGTCGGCACCTGCCGCCGAAGAAGCGATCACCAGGGCATTGTGCCCGATCGAGAATGGGTCGGGCAAAGCGGAGTCGAGAAGACCTACGACCACGTGTTGCGTGGTCGAGCCGGCCTGCGTCGAGTGGTCACAAATCGGCAGGGTGAAGTGGTCTCGACCCGAGTCCTCGAACCGCCCCGCCGCGGCCGCGACATCCAGCTGACTCTGTCGCTCGGCCTGCAGCGCCACGCTGAGGCGATTCTCGACGAAGCCACATCCTCGAGATCTCCGGGTGGGGCGATCGTGGTCATCGACCTGCACACCGGAGCAGTCCGGGTTGCGGCGTCGGCACCGCGTTTCGACCCCAACCTCGTGATCGCTCCCGATGCGGATACCTGGCAAGCACTGCTCGAGAACCCGCGTCGTCCGTTGTTTTGCCGAGTCACCGGCATGGCACTGCCTCCCGGTTCGGTCTTCAAGGCGCTCTCGGCCACCGCGCTACTCGAAAGCGGCCTGCTGCCACCCGATCACAGCATCTCGTGCCAGGGATTCCTCGACCAGCCGACTCGCCACCGCTGCTACGTGTTTCGTCAGTTCGGAGTCGGCCACGGCCGAACCGGACTCGGTGATGCACTCTGCCGCAGCTGCAATGTGTTCTTCTTCGACGCCGCGCGACGACTGGCTCGATCCGGACCCGCCGGACACAACAGCCTGCACCTCTGGGCCGCTCGATTCGGATTCGGCCAACCCACCGGCATCGACTTGCCCGGCGAATCGGCCGGTCGACTGCCCGACCCACCCACTCGACCACTCGTCGCCGAAACCATGCAACTGGCGATCGGACAGGGTCCGATCACAGCCACTCCGTTGCAAGTGGTCCGCATGATGGCCGCGATCGCCAACGGAGGATCACTGGTCACTCCGCATGTCGTTTCCGGCCTCGGACCCGACCACCTGGCACTGGCCACTCGAGCCGAACCCCGGACCACCTCGATCCCCGGACTCTCGAATCACACCCTCGCAACAGTCCGCTCAGGACTCAGACGAGTGGTCCAGGACCCCCAGGGGACCGGCTACAAGCGAGTCCGACTGGCCGGGATCTCGATCGCAGGGAAGACCGGGACGGCCGAGGTCGGTGGGAACCTGGAAGACCACGCCTGGTTCGCCGGGTACGTGCCGGCCGACAACCCCAGGCTCGCCTTCGTTGTCGTACTCGAACACGCCGGCAGCGGTGGCCGAATGGCCGGTCCGCTGGCTCGCCGGTTGGTGCAGTCGATTCAGGACAGCGGCCTGATCGGTTCGTCGCTGACCCAGGCCAAGTAGTCGCCTCGGACACACGCCGATTCCACCGCCAACAGTCCCAACTAGCGGCCCGACCCCTTGGCGACTCACCCGGCGTGCTTCTAGACTCGGGGCATGAGTACTCGAGTGGTTCTGGCAATGAGTGGCGGCGTCGACAGTTCGGCGGCCGCCTGGCTGCTCAAGCAGCAAGGTCACGAAGTGATCGGCCTGTTCATGCGCTCCGGCGTCCACGCCGAAACCAACTGCGAATTGCCCGTCGTCGACAGCCCGGCCGCTCATCGGCAGGGCTGCTGCAGTGCCGCCGACGCCGCCGATGCACGTCGCGTTGCCGATTCGCTCGATATCCCCTTCCATGCACTCAACTTCCAGGACGCCTTCGGACGCATCAAGGACTACTTCGCCGACGAATACCTCGCCGGACGCACGCCCAACCCCTGCGTGATGTGCAACAACTGGCTGAAATTCGGACGCCTGTGGGAGTTCGCTCAGCAAATCCAGGCCACTCATATCGCCTCGGGACACTACGCTCAGGTCGTCCCCGCAAACGAGTCAAACGACCCGACCCAACCACCCACCTCCCTGGCTCTCGTCCGAGGAGCAGACCGTAGCAAGGACCAGTCGTATGTGCTCTTTGGCATCGAACCCGAACTGCTCAAACATGTCCTCTTCCCGGTCGGGCATGCGGCCAAGAGCGAGATTCGTGACACGGCTCAGCAGGCCGGGTTGCAGGTCTTCGACAAACCCGACAGCCAGGAAATCTGCTTCGTGCCCGACAACGACTACGCCGGGTTCCTGAGACGGCATCGAGGCGAACTGGATACGGCCGGGCAGGTGGTCGATACGGCCGGTACGGTCGTCGGCGAACACGACGGGTACGAACGCTTCACCATCGGGCAACGACGCGGACTGGGGATCGCCTTCGGAGAACCACGCTATGTCGTGGCGATTGAACCCGAATCGCACCGCGTCGTTGTCGGCCAACACGAAGACCTGGCCCGGCAGTCACTCGAAGCGGATCAACTGAACTGGATTGTCCAGCAGGCTGGCGACGACCTGCCGCTGAGATGTCGGGCTCAGATCCGCTATCGACACGATGCGGCCGCCGCCACGGTCGAACGCACCGGTGACGACCGTGTGCGAGTCAGCTTCGATGAGCCTCAGTTCGGAGTCGCCCCAGGACAGGCGGTCGTGTTTTACGACTTCCCCGAAAATAACCAGGTACTGGGCGGCGGCTGGATCCTGTAGCCACCAGGGACAGGCACCCGCTATGGGCGTGAGCCAGCCACCAGGCCACTCGCCAACTCCCTCCCCGTCGGCGACTGGAACACCCGCAAGTCGAATTCCCCCACAACACTCAACAGGTGATCAAAAATATCCGCCTGCAATGCCTCGTAAACACCCCAGTCCTTGTCGCAACTGAACACGTAGATCTCGATCGGCAAACCCTCGGCCGAAAGATCCAACTGGCGAACCAACAGCGTCATCTCGTTGTTGATCCCCTCGTGCCGACGCAGGTACGCGACCAGGTACGCCCGAAACGTCCCCAGGTTGGTCAGCCTCCGCCCGTTGATCACCTCCGACGTGTCGATCCCATGTTCCACGTTGTAAGCAGCCACCTCGGCCTGCTTCTCGGCGATGTAGTCCTCGAGCAACGCATACCGTCCGAACCGCTCAATCTGCTCGGGAGTGCAGAAGTGAACGGAGTTCACGTCGATGGAGATCGATCGCTTGATCCGCCGACCGTCCGAATCCTGCATCCCACGCCAGTTCTTGAACGATTCGGAGATGACACTGTAGGACGGCACCGTGGCGATCGTGCGGTCCCAGTTCTGCACCTTGACCGTGGTCAACGAGACAGCAATCACGTCGCCGTCGACTCCATGAGCGGGCATCTCGATCCAGTCACCCACCCGCACCAGGTCATTGACGAAGATCTGGATGCTGGCGACCAGCCCCAGGATCGAATCCTTGAAGACCAGCATCAGCACGGCCGTCAAAGCGCCGATGCCCGCCACCAACCCCGATGGGTCGCGGCCAGTGATCGCCGCAATGCACAAGATCAGACCGACGATCCACAACACCAGCTTCAAGCCGCCGACAAACCCGCTGATCGGGTTGG
>CAVOEV010000118.1:0-13326 GCA_963694825.1 Planctomycetota bacterium | reverse complement strand
CGACATCGATGGCTCCTGCCGTCGGTAGCCAACTGTACGCAGTGCCCGGTGGCATGAGCCGGGTCCCCGGTTCCATCCACAACGGTATTCACGGCAGCCTGAATGTCGCCATCCCACCCTATACGCTACGGCCGTTCCTGCACCGGGTGGCCCTGGCCGGACCCCAGTGGACTCCCACTGTCATTGACTGGCAGGTGACATCACCCCGTTCGGCCAAGATCACCATCGCGCTGACAGCCTCGACCAACGCGCCTCAACTGCACGAGGCCTGGGTTCAATACGGAAGCAGCATACGCCAACTGTCAATCGGACCAGACTCCGATGCCAACGACACCACCATCAACCTGGTGCAAGGCTCGGCACCAGCCACTGACGTCCAGTCGATCGCCTTCTCCAAAGACTTCAGCGACTTCAATGGCAACTCCTTCCCTTTCTCGGCACGCCGAAAAGACGGTCCCGACAAGCTCTACAAGGAACTGATCCAGCCACTGCTTGCCCGGACCCTCAGGTGGATTGAACCAGACCCCACGGCCTCGCCACTTCGTATCGACCGGCTGCGACTGTTCCTGGTCACCGATCTGCCCGAGTCGTTCCAGGTCAAACAACCGCAGCGAATCGGACGCGCCGGACGGGCGATGTTCGTCCTGGACACCGTCACGCCGGTCCGAGCCGAAATCTCCGATTCGCCGTCACCAACACACGCAATGGCCGATGCGGTGACTCACAAAGGGAATCTCCCATGACTGACACAACACCCGACCTGCCCGCTGACCTGCCCGCCGACGAAGCGAGCGAGGTCGCCGAAACAGGGTACCTGCCAGCCGAAACGACCGCAGATCCGCCGCCCGTGGCAGCCGTCGCTCCGAACGACCTGCTGCCCTCCGAAGATGTCGCGATCGACATCCGCAATCTCAGCCACCGATTCCGCAATCACCTGGCCGTCGACCGCGTCACCTTCCAGGTCACACCACGCTCGCTGCACGGGTTCGTCGGACCCAACGGAGCAGGCAAAACGACCGTGCTCAAACTTATCTGCACGCTGCTGCAACCTCAGACCGGTGCCGTCCGAGTCCATGGCCAGGACGTCAGCCGCGACACCAAGGCGGTCCGGCGACTGATCGGATTCATGCCCGACCACTTCAGCATGTACCGACAAATGACCGTCACCGAATACCTCGACTTCTTCGCCGCCGCCTACGGCTTGGGCCTGGCCGACCGGCGACGAGTCATCGGCGACGTGCTGGCACTGACAGACATGGACGGACGCCGAGACAGCCTGATCAGTGGACTCTCGCGAGGCATGCAGCAACGAGTCAGCCTGGCACGAGTGCTCGTCAACGACCCCGACCTGCTGCTGCTCGACGAACCCGCCAGCGGACTCGATCCGCGGGCGAGAATCGAGTTGATGGAAATCCTTCGTGCACTGCGTCAAATGGGAAAGACCATCTTCATCAGCTCACACATCCTCAGCGAACTTGCCGAACTCTGCGACAGCGTCACGATTATCGACCGCGGCCAGATTCGCTACAGCGGAGCAATGCGAGACCTGCTCGAACAGGATTCCGACACAACTGCCTTCCGGATCAAAGTGCCTGGTGATCAGCCGAAAATCGAAAATGCCTTGCTCGGATTGGATGAAGTGGCAGCCGTCACGCGGATCGAAGACTCCGACGACTACCGCATCGAATGCGCTCCCGGAACCGAATCGGCCAATCGACTGCTGGCAGCCGTGCTGGAGCTCGACATCCCCATCGAAGGTTTCCAGAAGGACCTGCGGCATCTCAACGATGCCTTCATGGACCTGACCGAACAGGGTGTCCGCTGATGCTACGTGGCACCATGGCCCTGATGATCCGAGGACTGCGGTTCGATTGCCGCCGCTGGCAAATGCACGCGCTCCGGTTCCTGCTCGTGGCCATCTTCCTGTTCATACTCGTCATCTCGTGGATCGAATACGTCATCTCGATCGGCACCTCACCCGGACTCAGCTTCTTCTCCTACATCACCTACACCAACTTCGCCTTCATCACGCTGGGCGGAATGAGTTTCTTCACCTCTGCGATTACCGAGGAAAAGGAAGAACAAACGTTGGGGCTGCTGAAGATGGCGGGCGTCAATCCGCTAGGCATCCTGCTCGGCAAACTGGGGCCTCGGTTGGCCAACGCCCTGCTGCTGCTGGCGATCCAGTTCCCGTTTGTGCAGTTGGCGGTGACACTCGGTGGAGTCCATCACCGGCAGATCCAGGCGGTCTACGTCACGTTCACCGGGTTCATCTTCCTGATGGCCGGACTGGGGCTCCTGGCCAGTGTCGTCGCACGCCGAACACGTGGCGCCGCACTGATCGTTTCGGCCGCCATCATAATCCCGCTCATCACACAAATGGTCATGGCCATCTTCGGACGCAGTGGCTCGTCCCACCCGCTGCTGACTGAGGCTCGAGAGGCCATCGTCTGGATCTCGATCTGGTCGGTCGTCGAACGACTCTCAGCCATCCTGTCGCTCGGATTCGACGACTCGCCGCTGCAGCTACAGTTCTTTTGCCACCTCGGCGGTGCCGCCGCACTGTTTCTGACAAGCTGGTTCATCTTCGAACCCTGTACCCGACAACCTCACACGGCCGCCGAATCGGGACAGGTCAGTCGGCAGGTGCGTAGCCGCATTCGGCTTAGAACTCTGGGGCTGGCCATCCTGATCGTCCTGCCAATGGCGGTGATTGTCTTTGTCGCCTATCCGTTCGCCCGAGCGGCACTCATCGGACAACTCACGTCCTCCGTGCCAGTCTACGAATCCGTGGTTGCCGTCACGCTCGTGCTCGCCGTCGGACTGCCGCTGATCACGATGCTCGTCGCAGCAATCAAACGGCAATCCGTCGGTCGAGACATCGGAGAGTGCTGGACCAACAACTGGTCATTGGTCTGGAAAGATCTGCATTTTGTCTCCGGCGGTGCCGTCGGACTGCTCAACCGGATCATCCTCTACAGCCTGATGACCGGAGTGATCGCCGGCATGATCGGGTTCTTCGACAACGGACCCAACAATCCGGGGAAATGGGACTGGAGCTTCCTGGGTGGCTGGATGCTGGGCGTCGGACTGTTCGCGGGCACACTCGAACTCGCCTCCAACGTCGGCCGTGGCCTGAGAACCGAGGTGCAGTGGCAGACGCTCTCGACGCTGGCTCTGCTGCCGCAGTCGATCCGAACCATGCTCTGGTCGAAACTGCTCAGCGGACTCCTCGCTCTGATCCCCGCCGCAACCATGACTCTGATCGGATTCCTGCTGCTGTTCGGGCCGATGGCCGAAGCATTCGTCGAGGAAATCAATCAAGCCGGGTCCGGTTTCTCCAACATGATCGGACTGCTCTATCTGCCGATGATCATCACGCTGCTGATCCTCGAAATCCTGCTGTTCGTCGAACTCACAGCCTTCTTCGCACTGACGATTCGCTGGGGTTACGTCGTGCTGGCCCTGATCTGTACCTACTTCATGAACACCGTAGGCGGGTTCGCCTGGTCGATGTTCATGATCCTCGTCAGCGTTGGCCGACTGGAACGAGGCAACGCAGCGGCCGAGTTCTACACCCAACTGATGATCCTCGCCCCTGGGATCGTGGCAATCGGTATCTGCGTGGCGGTCCTGATCGCCCTGTACCACGCGATCGAGTCCCGCATCCGACACCTGGCCAGCCAATCCTGACCTGCCCAACAAAAGAGAAAGAGGAGCCATTATCAAATTCGACCGTCGCACTTTTCTTCGTGGGCTTGGTGTTTCCATTGCGCTGCCGGCGTTCGATTCGTTGCATGCCGCAAACGAAAGCAGCTCGAGCGTAAACGCGAAACGCTTTGTCTGCGTGTCGCCGAACTACGGAATGAACCCGGGCGGCTTCTTCCCGGAACGGACAGGGGCCGATTACCTGATGCCGCTGCTGTTGGAGACCCTGGAACCGCATCGACGGGATCTGACCATCTTCACGAACCTGGATCATCCCGGAGTTGGCGGCGGGCACGGATGTTCCAATACGCTGCTGAACGGTTTCGAGTTGAATGACACAAAGGACCGTCCGCAACGATTGCATTCACTCGATCAGCTTCTTGCTGAGAATATTGGTCAGGCCACTCGGTTTCCGTCGTTGCGACTTGGTTCACGTGGTATCTCCTGGTCGCGGGCCGGAATCACCTTGCCGACTGACGGCGATCCAGCGAGGGTCTTCGCGAAGCTGTTCGTTGACGATAACACGAGGGTGAAACAACAGACGCGGCAGGTCCTTGACGAAGACGCGAGCATCCTCGACGTGGTCCGACAGGATGCCAAACGCCTCAGCACGCGTCTTGCGACGGCCGACCAGCACAAACTGGATCAGTTTCTGACTTCAATACGAGGCGTTGAGTTGAAGCTGAAACGACAGGCCGACTGGCTCGACATCACCAAACCGAAAGCCAGTAATGATGTTATCCGCGGCAGTGACGGAAAGGACGCGATTGTGGATCTCGCATATCCCTACAACACGTCGGTGATGTACGACCTGATGGTGCTCGCTTTGCAGACGAATTCGACGAATATCATCTGCTACGGACACCCTGGCGGAAATCGAATGTTTCCCTTTGACGGAATCACACTGGGATATCACTCACTGACGCATCATGGAAAGCGCCCCGAGTTGCTCAAGGAGCTGATGATCATCGAATCGTTTTACGCGGCACAGTTTTCGAAGTTCCTGAAGAAGATGAAAGAGACGCCGGACTCCGATGGTCAATCGCTGCTGGAATCGACTGTTGTGATGTTCGGCAGCGGAATGGGCAACGCCAGCGCGCATTCCAGTCGAAACCTTCCGATCATGGTTGCCGGTGGAGGCTTCAGGAATGGAAACCACCATCGCTTCGAACGCGCTGGTCGCGACGGCCGTGCTCTGTCAGATCTGTACGTCACCATCCTTCAACAACTCGGCGTCGAACGCGACAAGTTCTCCACAAGCACCTCAAACCTGAATCACCTGCTGACATGAGAATACCTCTACTGCTAATAATGTTGAGCGTGCCTGCCAGCTTCGCGGCAGCTGCCGATCAGAACGAAGACGTCCTCCGGCCGTTCCTCAAGTCGTATTGTATTCGCTGTCATGGACCGAAGGCGCAGAAGGCCGATCGTCGCTTCGATCAGTTGACTACAAACCTTGCCATCAGCAAACAGGCCGAGTTGCTTCAGGAGATCCTCGACCAACTCAACCTGGTGGCAATGCCGCCGGAAGATGAAAAACAACCGACCGAGGCCGAGCTGAAACGTGTCATTGCTCGTCTGACGATCGTCCTTGTAAAGGCACGCGAAGCCGCTCGAGAGAACGTCGGCAAAGTCGTGATGCGGCGTCTGAATCGCGTCGAGTATCGCAATACGATTCGCGATCTGTTTCAACTGAAGATGGTCGACTTTGATCCCACGACCACCTTCCCTGCAGACGACTCGACGGAAGGATTCGACAACGTTGGCGAAGGCCTCGTGACATCGGATTCCCTGCTCCGCAACTATCTTGAAGCAGCACGTAAGGTGGCGGACAAGGCCATTCAGCCAGGGCCTCGGCCGCAGATGGTCCATTACCAAACAGGAGGTGAAGCTGGAGCCGATTCGCCGCGGGAAGTTCTTAACGGTGTGACTGTCGATAAGAAATGGCGCAAAGAAGCCGGGCGTTTGTTTATCAAGTTTCGTCAACCGTTGGGACTACGCTTGCTCGACAAGAAGAAGGGAGTCCCCGCCGACGGCGAATATGTCATTCGATTCTCTGCGAAAGCGGTTCGTAGAAAGTCTCGCTACAAGGATCAAGACCTGCGATACAACTCGAATGTGCCGATGCGGTTATCCATTTCCATCGATTCCCGCGAGCTCGGGGCAACTGCTCATCGGATCATCGGCGAATACGAAATCCCCGACGACAGGGTGGTCGCAATCGAACATCGCGTCTGGCTGGAGAAAGGGTTTACCTTTCATGTGCACTGGGCCAACGGCCCGAATGGCTCGTTCAAGCGCATTCTGCGGAAGGTTTTACCCAAGTACAACAAGGACGCTCTTTTTCTCGTCCGCAATCCGCCCGAGATGTACGTGGGTTCGGGGCCTGAACTCCATGTTCATACCCTGGGGATTGAAGGCCCATTCTACGATCAATGGCCACCTGCAGGTTTTGCCCGGTTCTTTCCCGACCCGCCGATGAATCCTGACGCCAGTTACCTGGATGAGTCATTAACACGCGTCGCTTCCGCGGCTTTCCGGCGTCCTGTCCGCAACGAAGAATTAACACCCTACCTCATTTTGACCCGGAAGTATCTCGCCGAGAAAGGCGACTTCTGGGCGGCTGCAGAGTACGGAGTCCGAGCGATCCTGACTTCGCCGAATTTTCTGTATCTCGCTGAGACCACACCTTCCGATTCTGACAACCGAAAGGTGAACGACTACGAACTGGCGACGCGACTCTCCTACTTCCTCTGGAGTTCGATGCCCGACGATGAACTTCGCGCCGCAGCCAAGCGTAACGAACTGGGCGACCCGCAGGTCTTGCGAAAACACGTCGAGCGAATGCTCTCGGATCCGAAATCTGCCTCGCTCGCCGAGAACTTCGTAGGCCAGTGGCTCGATTTACGAAAACTGGGCGAAATGCCGCCGGATCCGGAAAGGAACCGAGCCTACTACGATGACAGCCTTGAAGACGCGATGCGCGACGAGACACGGCTGTTCTTTACCCATGTTCTGGACGGGAACCGCAGCATCCTCGAGTTTGTCGATTCGAATTACACGTTCCTCAATGCCGCGCTGGCACGCCATTACGGCATCCCCGATGTTGACCATGAGGAATTCCAAAAAGTCTACCTCAAGCCAGACTCTCATCGAGGTGGTTTACTTGGTCACGGCAGCATCCTTACAGCGACGTCGAACGGAGTCGAAACGCAGCCCGTCGTCCGAGGGTTCTGGGTGCTCAAGAACCTGTTCGGCACACCACCCAACCCACCGCCGCCGGATATCGACCCGATCGAACCTGACACGCGCGGCGTAGCGACTATCCGCCAGCTGATGCTGAAGCACCGCAACAATCCAACATGCTATGAATGTCACCGCAAGATCGATCCCATCGGACTGTCTATGGAAAACTACGATTACGTCGGTGCCTGGCGAGATCGGTACAGCAAGAATTTGCCAATCGATTCGTCGGGCGAACTGCCCGACGGAACCAAACTCCTCGGACCACGCGGCATCAAGACATTCCTCCTCGATCGGCCGGAACAGTTCACAAAGTGCCTGACCGAAAAACTCTTTGTCTACGCGCTCGGCCGACGCCTGAGCTTCGCTGATCGCGACGACATCGACCAGGTCGTCGCTGCCATGCCGAAACGTAAATATGGCTTCCGGGATCTCATTCAACACATCGTCGCCAGTCAGGCATTCCACACCAAATGAACTCGACTCTCAAATCTCTTTGCACTTGCCAGTTGATACTTGGCATTGTGAGTTTTCCCGGCGCTGTTCTCGTCGCGTCCGATCCGGTTGCGAATACCCCTTCGGGAGTAGAACGTAACTGGCATCAGGCCGCTGGGCCGAATTCCAACTGGCAGGTTTCCGGAACGCCACCGTTTCGCTGGAGCGCTTATCGCAACGAGAACATTCTGTGGCGGACTCCGATGCCCGAAGCCGGCATGAGTAGTGTGACTGTCTGGGGCAATTGCCTTTTCACAACGACACATGTTCCGATCGACTCGCTGGCGCAAAAAGAGGCTGTGACGGACATTCTTGGATTCTGCCTCGACGCAACGTCCGGCGACGTTCTCTGGAAGGTCACTTTGCCCGGTAGCGCCTTCATTTCACTGGCTGGCGGATTTACGGACGGGACTGTTTTCGCTCCGGTCGCCGACGGTGAACATGTGTGGTTCTTTAATCGTTGTGGTTCGATTGGCTGTTACGACTTCACCGGAAAAGAAATTTGGCTGCGGAAGTGGACTCCACGGTTCAAACACAACAATCGGCAGTGCGAACCGGTTCTGGTTGGCGACAGCATCCTCTATGTCGAAGTCGCCAACAAACAGGCCGGTGCTCAGATGCAAAAATGGAAGGCTCCGGGAGTCAGAAACAGGTCGATCAAGGTGCCGGACAATGTGGTCGAGAAGGACGTCTGGACCTACATCCATGGTCTCGACAAATACACCGGCAAGGTGCTGTGGCGAGAAAGTGTCGGCACGTCCGTTCACACGACGCCCGTCGTTGGTCGTCTGGCAGGGGGAACGTACGCCGTCGCTCATGCCCGAGGTGGCGGACATGGCCCCCTGGAGAAGCCATACGGTCACAGCCTGACGAGCCTCGTTCCTGGCAAAGAGGGGCAGACACTCTGGAGCACGAGGCTCGATGGTTACGACCCACCGTTCAGTTGCCACTTTAACGAGCGATACGTCTTCGGCTTTCACAAGGGGCACCACGTTGTCATGGACATCACGAATGGCAAAGTGCTTCGCCGTCAGCCTCTGTATCAGCATGCTCAACTTTGGAAATACGACTCCGCGGCGGCAACCTGGACAAAAGAAACACGTGTCGAGGTCAAGGCCGGCAAAGCACACCCTAATACGAATCAGGCCAACATCGTGGTTGGTGACTGGCACTGGTTTCTGTCACACAATCTCCATTACCTCGGGCGGGTTCAGATTGAAACCGGAAAAGTGGAATACCTGGAACTTCCCGCCCAGTTGATCCCCAGCAACGACGATCGAAAACACGATCTCTGGCTGTGGGGCAAACGACGCGGGGACAACCGCCCGGTCAATGCCCGCGGCTTTGCCATCGGCGACAAGGGACACGCCGGCACGGGATGGGGGCACATCTCGGCCGCCAGCCCGATTCTGGTGGGTCGGTATCTGATCTGTCCTGTTGTCACGGGAACGGTCTACGTAATTGATACAGCTCAAAAAGAACTCTCGCCGGACTCGCTGGTGGCGGTCAATGATCTTGGTCCAGGCGGAAAGACCTGGAGCCTCGCCTCGTTGTCGTTCGCTAACGGCAGCCTGTACGCACACACCATGCGTGAGGTGATCTGCATCGGTGAAAAGCGGTAATCGTTGATTCCCAACAGCAGCAGGATCGTCGCTTCATGAAAAGACTTTTGATCTGCATTCTCGGAATTCTCCTCGCTCCTGCTGCCGTTCAAGGCACTCAAGCAACGGATACAGAAATCCGCCGACCGAACATCATTCTGATCATGGTCGATGACATGGGCCGCGATTGGGTGAGCTGTTATGGCGCCAAGCACCAAACTCCCAATATTGATCGGCTGGCGAAACAAGGAGTTCGATACGAAACAGCCTGGTGCACACCGATCTGTACGCCGACACGCGTGACACTTCTGACCGGGCAGTATCCATTTCGGCACGGATGGACTCAGCACTACGACGTTCCTCGCTGGGGCGGTGACGGCTTGAGCTGGACGAAGTTCACAACCTTCGCACGCGCTCTACGCGATTCCGGCTACGTGACGGCAATCGGCGGCAAGTGGCAGATCAATCACCTGCAAAAACAGCCAGACGCTCTGAAACACCACGGATTCGATGAACACTGTGTATGGACTGGCGTTGAAACCGGACATGCGGAAACAAGGCAACGCTATTGGGGCGGTCACATCATGACCAACGGTCGCCGCGCGACCGCGTCATATGGCCCTGACAAGATCAACTCCTTCCTGATTGATTTCATCCGACGTAAGAGGGAGAAGCCCTTTCTCGTCTACTATCCGATGCTGCTCACTCACGGTCCACATACGACAACGCCACAGAACAAGGATCATGCCCCGAGAGACAAAGAATCTCTCTTCGCCGGCAACGTCTCTTACATGGATCAGCTCGTCGGAAAACTGATTGAAGCCATCGACAAGGCGGGACTCGGGAACAACACGCTTGTTGTTTTCACCGGTGACAATGGTTCGGCGGCCGCAGGGAATCTGAATGGGAAACCATTCGAAAAGGGAAAAGGCCGGGAAGCTGACCGGGGAGTCCATGTTCCGTTTATTGTTCGTGCCCCCTTTTTGACATCGGGAGGTCGAGTGTCGCGAGACCTGATCGACTTTACCGACCTCTACCCGACATTCCTCGAACTGGCGAAGACCGCTCCACCTCAAGACGTGACATTGGATGGACGATCATTTGTGCCCAGCCTGCGAGGCAGCGAAGACCCCTTCCAGAAGCGGAACTGGATCTTCTCGCAGATCGGTGACTTCCGAATGATTCGCGACTGGCAGCACATTGTTGACAGCAAGGGAAACTTTCATGATCTCACCAAAGACCCACTCCAAAAGACCAAGGTCAGTCCGCTCGACAAAATCGCTCCCGGCCGTCGACAACGACTTGAGATGATACTCAAGCGCTTTCCCGAAAACGCTCCGGCGCCATTTCCCGAATTCCGAGACAAACACCGACAACCTCGGTGACGGTCCGGACGGCCCCGGCCACGATAGACAAACCAGCGACAAGTGGGCGATATCGCCGTACCCGGCATCGGCGACACGGACCGCAGGCCAACTAGCCAGCAACCGCTTCGAGTACTAACTCGCCCATCTCGACCGTCCCAAGACTCGGACCACCCGCCGCGATATCCACCGTGCGGTGACCCGCGTCCAGCACTCCCTCGACCGCGGCCTCGATCGCACACGCCTCCGACTCCATCTCCAACGAATGCCGCAACAGCATCGCACACGCCAATACCGTCGCCAACGGGTTGGCAATCCCCTGCCCGGCTATATCCGGAGCACTGCCGTGAATCGGCTCGTACAGGCCTGGACCGGATGCACCGATCGAAGCCGACGGCAACAAGCCCAGTGATCCGGGCAACATCGAACCCAGATCCGTCAGGATGTCGCCAAACATGTTGCCGGTCACAACCACATCGAAATCTCTCGGACGGTTGATCAAATGCATCGCCATCGCATCGACCAACACCACGTCGTATTCCAGGTCCGGGAATTCTTCGACAACAACCCGCTCGGTGACCTGCCGCCACAGCCTCGACACCTCCAGCACGTTCGCCTTGTCGACACTCGTCAACCGACCGCCTCGCCCACGAGCCGCCTCGCACGCCACTCGCACCACTCGCTCGATCTCAGACGTCTCGTACACCATCTCGCTGTAAGCCGCCTCGCCACCAGCACTCTCGCGACGACCCGAAGCCCCAAAGTAAATTCCACCGGTCAACTCGCGGACGAACAGGATGTCCACTCCCTCGATGATCTCGCGTTTCAATGGCGAAGCGTCGACGAGTTGAGCATGGGCGGTAATCGGACGAAGGTTGGCGAACAGGTCGAGTTCCTTGCGCAACTTCAGCAGGCCCTGCTCGGGACGCGTCTCGGCCGATGGATCGTCCCACTTCGGACCGCCAACCGCACCCAGAAGTATCGCATCACTCGTGCGACACAACTCCAAGGTCGACTCCGGCAACGCTTCACCCGTGGCATCGATCGCACAGCCACCGATTGAACCGGTCGAAAACGTCAACTCGTGGCCGAATCTCGCGGCGATCGATTCGAGTACACTCTGACCCACCGACACGACTTCAGGACCAATCCCGTCTCCGGGCAACAATGCGATCGTGGCAGTGGTCATCGTGGGAGGGGTCTCGGTGGTTTGGAGAGAGGAGCGGGCTTGGAGAATCGAATGTAGCGGGGGATCTCGTGGGTCGCCAGCAGGAGGCCTGAGCGGATCAGCGGACGGCGGCCAGATAGGCCAGAAGGTCGGCCATCATCTGGATCGTCACCTGCTTCTCGAGACCCTCGGGCATGAACGACAGGCCGGTACTGCTGAGTTCTTCGATATCGGCTCGGAGCAACGTCACCGTCGTCGCGTCGCTGCGTTGCAACGTGATGCTGTTGGCCGTTTCGGCCGTGATCATCCCGGTTACGATCCGACCGTCGATCGTCGCCGCCACATAACTCAGAAATCGCGGCTTCACCTCACGGTTGGGATCGAGCACATTGAGCATCACGGCGTCGAGGCCGCGGTCGGCGATCCCGGCCAATTCGGCTCCGACGCCCGTCCCCTTCCCTTCCAGCCTGTGACACGCGGCACAAATCTTGCGAAACATCTTCCGCCCGCCCACCACGTCGCCCTTCAGCTTCAACGCCGCCTGATACCTCGCCACGACATCCTTGCGAGCCGCCTGGCCACCGTCAGGAAACAACTCGAGCACCTGACGACGGATTGCCGGGTCGGCCGACGTCTTGATCAATCTCACGCGGGCTGGATCCAGATCGGCCCGAGACACCCGGTCGCTCTTCACCGCGGCCAACAGCCTGCGAGTCGACTCGGTCCGAGAAAACAGCGTCTCGGCAGCTTTGCGCCTCAGACTCGGGCTTAGACTCTTCCAGCGAACCAACAGCAACTCGGCCACCGCCGGATCAGCAAACCGACCCAATGTCTCCAACACCGCCTCCTGAACTGGTTGCGACTCGCTGATCGTCAACAGACTCTCGAACAGCTTCCGGTCGGTATCGAACCCGCCCAAACCCAACGTCCTTACCGCCTGAGCCCGCTTCGCCGCCGGCTGTTTGCGATCGGGGGCCAGTTTCCGGGCATCTTCGAGCAAACTCGCCAGCAGTCGGCGGGCCTGGCCGCCTCCGGCACCGGCCAATTGCTGCTTCGCCGCTCCGGTTCGCTTCGACAACAGCCCGGCCACAACAGCCTGGCCCAAAGACTTGTCGGCCGCCGGCAAGTCCGCCACTCCAGCTATCACAGCAGCCACGTCACCCGATCGGTCCGCCGCGCCAATCTGGCCGGCCAGTTCCACCAACACCTGACGTCCCGCATCCGTCCCCCGGTACTCCCCATCAGCCAGCAATTGCCCGAACACCTCACCCGCACCCCGCGACAAAGAACTCAACACTGCCAACCGCACCCACTGATCCGCTCCGTCCCGTTTCACCAACTGCGACAGAGCCGTTCGAGCCGATACCGAGTCGATTTCGCCCAGCGAAAACGCCAGCTGATAACGAACCTGAAGACTGGGGTCGCCAACCATTGCAGTCAATTTCAATCGCAACGCTTCCGATCGGTCCACCAGCCGCTCAGACAACCGCAAGGCCTGGATTCGCACTTCCGGGTTCTTGTCACTCAACGCAGTCAGCACCAGACCCGCCGTCAAAGCCCTGGCCCCGGCCAAAGCCCATAAGGCATGGACCCGCCCCACCGATAGCTGCCCTTCCCGAGCCAATCGCCTTAATGGCAACACCGCCGCGGAGTCCTGACGCTCATAAATCAGTCGCGATGCGGTGTCGCGGTGCCAGCCGTTGGCATGATCCAGCAACCCGACCAACTCGGGTGTGGTCAGCCGGCC
>CAVOEV010000117.1:0-13439 GCA_963694825.1 Planctomycetota bacterium | reverse complement strand
CGAAGGACGACTCGTGCCTCGAAACCACTCGGTACTCGAAGACTGGTTCGCCAACGATCAGGTCGCACTCTGCTACCGATATCGTCCCGACGATGATCCAACCAATTCCAGTACCAGTACCAGTACCGACCTAGACCCCCAACCAACAGCCAACGACCCGCTGCTCCAAGAACCACACAACCCCAACGGCTCGGCCGCCAATATCGCCGGACTCGGTGACCCCAGTGGCCGAGTGCTCGGGCTGATGCCCCACCCGGAACGGTTCCTCCACGCCACTCAACATCCCCGCTGGCTCAGACACGGACTCGAAGGTGATGGAGCCGGACGGAAAGTGTTTCAGAACGCGGTCGACTACTTCCAGTAAGACCGCGACACGACACGTTCAAAACGACCCCGGCAACACGCCCGCTCCGAAATCCTGCGACTCGCCCTCGGGTCGCTCGATCGATTCGGCCTCGGCCGACGCTTGGCCAAGATGAGGCGCTGGTGGAACGTCGGCGGCTGGCTCGATTCGACCAGCAATCGCCGGCGCATCGTCCGCCAATTCCGCGTATCGGTCCTCGTCGTAATCGTCGTAACGGCAAATGTAACCCGGCTCCTTTGCCAACACCTGCTCCTGGCCATACGCCTCGACCACTCGAGACTGGATCATCTCGCGGCACGACGATCTGATCGGATGAGCAATATCGGCGTAGAGCTTCGATCGGCCGTCGTCACCCTTGATCGCGCGGTCGTCACACAGCTGAGCACCACACTGGTTGCAATAGGTGCTGCGGAGATGGTTCTTCATGTTGCACTGCGGACACCGGTCGGTGAGTTTCCGCGAAGGCATTGCCACGAAGGCACCCTTGGTCCCCTGGATGATCTTCAGGTCCCGGATGACGAAACACTTATCGAACGTGACCGAACAGAACGCCAATAGACGCTCGTGTGGGTCGGCCATCAACTTGATGCGAACTTCCGTGATCTCCACAGGTATCCTCCTTGTCGCGACTCCTCAGCGATTACACTGTTTCACCCTTCGCTGTCTGTTTCCCCGTGTCCCCATTCGCCCGCCAGACACTCCTGCCACTCACACCCCAGTCCGCAACGCCCGCGCCCACGGCACACCCCCGGCACGCAGGGTTCGAGCCACGGCTCGGGCCGATCGAGCAGTCGGGCACAGGCCAAAACAGGCCGAACCACTGCCCGTCATTGCCGTTGCCAAGACCGGATGACGATCGATTCGAGTGATCAGGTCGGCGACCTCCTGGTTCAATGTTGTTGCTGTCTTCTGTAGAGCATTGTGGAAAAGACTCCGGGCCGATGCGATTCGACCGTTGACGAGCGCTTCGACCAGTGGCTGGGCCGAACGGGGCCGAGCACTGACCTGGCAATGCCCAAACACCTCCGCCGTCGACAGTCCACTCGCCGGCCGCGCCACCACAACCGCCAACTCCAACGGACGCTCGACCGCTGCGATCTTCTCACCTCGACCCCGACAAATCGCCGCCGGAAAGCCTCGGACGAAAAATGCCACATCACTGCCCAACTCGGCAGCCAACGACAACAACTCCTCGGACGCCAAATCCAGCTCCCACAGCCGGTCCAGTGCCAACAGCGCTGCCGCCGCATCGGTCGATCCACCCGCTAGCCCCGCCGACATCGGGATCCGCTTCCACAAGTCGATCGTCACACCACGCCGGGTGCCCGTCCGATCCTGCAACAGCTTCGCCGCCTTGACAACGAGATTGTCATCGCCGGCTGGCACCGAAACGTCGACACCAACGCCGCCATGACAACGCAGACGAATCGCTGGTTCGGGTTCCTCCGTGAATCGCAGAGTGTCATGCAGCGAGATGGTGACCATGAGCGTTTCTAACTCATGGAACCCGTCAACTCGACTGCCCAAGACTTCCAGAAACAGGTTCAACTTGGCCGGAGCATCCACTCGCAAAGCTGCACCGTCAGCACGGATCAGCATCGTGACTCTCGCTCCAATCGGCCACGCCGCACCCGATACAAGCCAACAGACACGCGGTAAAAAACCAATTGGCTCTTCGACCGTTACTGCCGTGAGCGTTCAAGTGGTGTGGGAAACTCCGTCTTCTCCCGGATCGTTCAATACCCAGTGGCCCGCAACCAACGAGCCAACCTAGCCGCGAACTCTACCCGTATCTCTCCAGCCGAGTCAACCCCCTCATCGTGTCATCTTGAGGTCAGAGCCAGAACTCCCAGGCCGTAAAAGGTGTACTCGACGTCCGCGTCGGTGTCCCACGCCGCGCCCCGGAAACCTCCAGTCGGAAACTCCAACTCACCACCCAGAAACGCCTCGACCCGCTCGACACACAGCACACCCTCCAAGCCCAGATCCTGCACCGTCAGCAGGCCCGTGAAAGTTGAAAGTCCATCCGAAAACGGGATCCGCGTGTTCGCCTGCAGCCCCCCCTCGTCGCCTCGGACCAACATCAAGTACTCACCAACGTCCTCACGCAATTCGTCGTCCATCCCGCCCAGCATCACCAACAACGCCACCGCCGCCGCAGTCGGGTTCGTCCCGCTTCGCTTCATCGGAGCAATCTCGACAAAACCTCCATCATCACGCTGACGGTCATACACGAACTGGATCATCCGGTCCGGTTCCGGAACGCTCCGCCCCAACAACTCGTAAGCCAATGCAACCAGAAACGAATGGTAGGTGCTGCCGGCCGCTCCACGAGTCGTCCGTGCGTAACCCCCATCGGCCGTCCGAGTGCTCTCCAATCGCCTCACCAACGACTCGACAAAACCCTCCCCAGCCCCCCTCAGCGGATCGGGGCCGCCGGCCAACTGCACGATCAATCCCGTGTAAAGCCAGCTGACCAGGTCGATCACCGACAATGCGTCCGATCGGCAACCCAACACGTATGCCCCAATCCGACCAGATTCCTCGGGCCCCAACCCGCCCAGCATCGACAGGCTTCGCACGGCGAAGCTGGTGTAGTACAGATCCGAATCGCCCTCCCGACCCCGAAACCCTCCGTCGGCCAGCTGCTGCGACAACAGGAAGGACCGGTGACGGTCACGGCGATCCGCGTCCATGGCCGACAACCCCGTCGCCAGCCGACTGCTCAGCCGCAACAAATACGGTTCACTATCCGTCACAACAACTCCGAATCTCTATCAACTCAGACCACAGCCAACCACCAAGCTACTTTACCCGATACCCCCCGCCATTCTAACCTAGCGGCCCCTCCCACACGGCCCACTCCGGGAAAAACGTGAGCCAGCCAGACGAGACATCACGTGGCAAGCGACTCAACCCAGCCGGCCGATGCGAACCGTCGCAACCGCCACGCACCCGGTAGTCTCGGAGAACTCGTCTCCGTCGCCCTGCCCCTAGTCATCAGCTCCGGATCGGTGACTCTGATGTACGTCGTCGACCGGATCTTCCTGACCTGGCACAGCCCCGAAGCTCTCGCCGCTGCCATGCCGGCCTCGATGGTCCACTGGACCCTGCTGTCACTCCCCTTCGGAGTGGCCATGTACACCAATACGTTTGTCTCGCAGTACGACGGAGCCGGCCGACCCGACCGGATCGCCGCGTCACTCTGGCAGGCCATCTACATCTCGCTGTTCGCCGGACTGCTGCTCGCACTGTGCACTCCGCTGGCCGACCCGATCTTCGCCTGGGCCGGACACGACCCGGACGTTCAGATCCTCGAAATCCGCTACCTCAAAGTCCTCTGCCTCGGCAGCCTCCCCTTCCTGCTCTCCGGTACACTCTCGGGATTCTTCACCGGCCGTGGCCGCACCGCCGTCGTCATGTGGGTCAACATCGCCGCATCCCTGCTCAATATCGGACTCGACTACGTCCTGATCTTCGGCAATGGACCGTTTCCCGGGCTGGGAGTCACCGGAGCCGCCATTGCTACCGTTTCGGCTCAAACCACCGCCGTCTTCCTTTATGTCATCGTCCTGCTGAGACCCGAAACCGTTCGGCAGTTTCAACTGATGGCACACCGTGGCTTCGATCGAGAACTGTTCGCGAGGTTCATCAAGTTCGGAGTCCCCAATGGAGCCATGTTCCTGGTCGATGTCGCCGGGTTCACCGTGTTCATCCTGCTGCTCGGACAACTCGGATCCGTCGAACTCGCTGCCACCAACCTCGCCTTCAATATCAACTCGATGGCGTTTGTCCCCATGCTCGGAGTCGGCACGGCCGTCATGATCCTCGTCGGCCGGCGAGTCGGCGAAGGACGACCGGAACTGGCCGTCCGCACCACCTGGACCGCCTTCGGCCTCGCCGCCGTCTACATGGTCGGATTCTCGATCCTCTACCTCACTATCCCCGAACTGCTGCTGCTCCCCTACGCCGCGCTGGCCGATACCGTCGAATTCGCCAAGGTGCAGACGACCGTCGTCATGCTACTGCGCTATGTCGCCGTCTACGCCTTTTTCGATGCCATGATCATCGTGTTCAGCTCTGCGATTCGAGGAGCCGGAGACACGCGGTTCGGGCTGTGGCTGACACTCGTCGCCGCTTGGCTCGTCATGGTCGTTCCCACCTGGATCGCCATCCGCACCGATCAACTGACCCTCCACGTCGGTTGGCTCGCCTGCACCGGCTTCATCGTCACGCTCGGTATCGGATTCCTCGTCCGGTTCCTCGGTGGCAAATGGCAGTCGATGACCGTGATCGAACCCGATCTCGTGGTAGAAATCGTACAGCCGGAAACTGATCAGCCAGAAGACTCCGTACCAACATGAACCCACCCACCCCATCAATCACCGACCTGTGGGACATCCCCGCCGATGTCACCTACCTGAACCACGGGTCCTTCGGCCCTGCGCCCAGACCCGTCCGTGAGGCTCAGGCACGATGGACCGAGCAGTTGCAGAGTCAACCGATGGAGTTCTTCGTGAGGCGACTCGAGCCGCTGCTCGATCACACCTGCGAAGCACTGGGACGGTTCGTCGGAGCCGACCCGCACGACCTGGTGCTCGTCGATAACGCCACCGCCGGCATGAACATCGTCGCCGGCAGCGTCGAACTGAAACCCGGCGACCAGGTGCTCTTGACCGACCACGAATACGGAGCCGTCCGACGACTGTGGCAACACACCTGCCAGGCAGCACAAGCCGAACTGGTCATCTGCAAACTGCCCTGGCCGCTGCTCGATGACTCGGACGACCAAATCGCCAACCAAATCGTAGAATCGATCATGGCAGCGGTCACCGACCGCACACGACTGCTCGTCGTCAGTCACGTCACGTCGGTCACCGCCACCACCCTGCCAATCGCCGCGATCTGCCAGGCCGCAGCCGCACAAGGCGTCGCCGTCTGTGTCGACGGCCCGCACGCCGTCGCCATGCTCGACCTCGACATCCCACAACTCGGCTGCGACTACTACACCGCCAGCTGCCACAAATGGCTCTCGGCACCCTTCGGCAGCGGATTCCTCTGGGTCCGACGCAAACAGCAACACCGCATCCGGCCAGCCATCATCAGCTGGGGCGGGAGCATCTCAGGCCGCGACTCGTCGTGGAAAGATGAATTCACCTGGGCAGGCACCCGCGACCCCGCCTGCTGGTTGGCCATCCCCGATGCCATCGCCTTCCTTGAAGACTACGGAATCCATCGATTCCGACAACAGTCGCACCAACTCGTCAACACCGCCAGACGACGACTGCTCGAACTCACCGGACTCCAGGCTCCGACACCAGAAAGCCACCAGTGGTACGGGCCGATGACCATCGTCCCGCTGCCAGAACAACCCGATTTCGAAACCGGACACGGACGCATCGACCCACTGCAGATAACTCTGCAACAGAAATACGGAATCGAAACCCCCGTGACCACGCTCCGGCAACACCGCTACATCCGCATCTCCTGCCACCTCTACAACACCAACGCCGATATCGACCACCTGGTCCATGCACTCGCCGAATGCCTCTGACCACTACTCGGCAACACGAATCTCAACCGTGACCCACCCACTGTTGTCGGCCAGTTCGCTCAGGACATCGTTCAACCGAAGAAACAACACACCCGATTCCTCCGCTCGCAATCGGCCTCGCTCACCCATCGACACCACCCGAGGCGGCGAGTCCGATGTCACTCGATCCGCTTGCACCACCGCCACCAGCCTGCCCAGCGGTAGCTTCGCGTGATAACGGAAACTGATCCCCTCGGCCGTGCTCAACCACGGCTTCGGCTCTCGTGCCAACACAAACTGACCACGCGCCGACAACCTCAACTCAACTCCCTTCTCAACCACCACACCAGTTGACTGCCAACCCCGGTCAGCCAGCACCTTCACAGTCACACTCGCCACCAACGGCGATGGCTTCACGAAACGGATCGCCGCACGCTCGAAATCGAAACCGGCCACCATGTCACGAGCCGCCAGACGCCACTCGAACTGCAACGCACGACGACGACCACCGAACGACCGCTCCAACGACGCCGCAAACTTGCCGTCACCCAGGTGCTTGCCCAACTCCCGGAATCCGACCCGGTAACTCGGATGCGATGCCAGGAACCGACAGTACGCCCAGCTCCAGGCGTACGTCTCGATCCGAGAATGCTCGGTCGTCCAAAGACCCGATATCATCTCGAACCGAGGCAACCGCCCGCGACGCACATCGCGACGCAACATCCCCATTCGACCCCAACCGGGCAACTCGGCGACGTCGCCCGGCATTACGCCAAAACGGAAACGACCCGTTCGCGGGTCCACCACATGAGTCGCATACAACTCGCCGGTGCCCTCCAAATACCACACCGGCAACATCGGACCGCCACGAGTCGTCATGAAACAATGAGTCGCCTCGTGAATCATCAGGTGACGACGGTAATAGTCGCCTCGCTGGTCCTTCATCCAAAACCGGTCACCACGATGCTTGCCCGGATGCTCGCCCGACAAAAACTCCTCGATCGACTTCGGCAACAACCCCGCTGCCGAAAACGACGCCGGGTCGACCATCACGCAACCAGTGATCCGAAACCTTGACCGACTCGAATCGCCCGGCGGCATACCAAACTCGCCAACCCAGACCTCCCACGCCGTGTCAAATGCCGAAACCAACATCCGAGCCGTCGCAGGCTTCACGTCCGTGTGCAAAACCAAACGCTTCGATTCGTACCGGACAATCTCACCCGCAAACACCAACCCGGTCCCCAAACAACCACCCAGCACACTCACCAACAAGTAAACAAAACGTCTCAATCGTCTGCTCGGAAAAGACATCGTCAACAACCCAACGGATGACGGTTTGGAAGCACGGCTTCCGGCAGAGTACAATTCGCCTCGTAACGAAGAAAGACCGCAACCACACCGCAACTCGCAAGACACCACATGGCCGACTTCATTTATAGTCTTAACTCGAGCACCATCCGGCCGACTCCGATCCTCGAAAAGATCGCCATCGCCAGCCGGTGCGGCTACCAGGCCATCGAACTCTGGCACGACGACATCGACTTGTACCTGCTGGCCGGAGGTCACCTGGCCGACATCCGCAAGGCGGTCGAAGACGCTGGCCTCGAAGTCCCCACGACCATCTTTCTCAAGGGATGGTGGGACACGACCGGTGAGGAATACGACCGGGTGATCGAGGAAATCCAGAGGCGACTCGAACAGTCGGCCGCCGTCGGAGCTACCTACGCCATCGGCGGACCGCCGCTGGGACCAGTCGATTTTGAACTCGGAGCCCGACAATACGCTCGATTGCTCAAAATCGGTCGCAACTTCGGTGTGACACCGATCGTCGAATTCCTGGGCTTTAGCGAACAGGTGAACACGATCGAAGCCGTGCTCACGGTGATCCACGGCTGCGGCGACTCAACCGCCACCACCGTACTCGACCCGTTCCACATTCACCGCGGAAACGGCAGTGTCGAATCGATCGCCAAGCTGACAGCCGACCAGATCGCTATCGCACACTTCAACGACTGCATCGACACCAAGCCGCTGGCCGAACAACACGACCCCGACCGAGTGATGCCCGGCGACGGTGTCTTCGACCTGCACCGCTACTGCCAACTGCTACGCGAGACCGGCTACAACCGGTGGCTCTCGCTGGAACTCTTCCGTGACGACCTGTGGGCACGCGACCCCGAAGACGTCGCTCGCGAAGGACTCGAAAAAATGCGAGCGGTTGCCGAAGATTGATCGTGGTCAGGGCACGGCACCCAGGTAAGCCGCCAGTGCGGTGATCCGGCGGACAAAGGTCCGAGTCGAGATGATCCGGGCCTTCTCCTTGCCGTTGCCCTGGTACTTCAGTTCACCCGATTCGACCCACGCACCACGCGAATCCATCGCGTGAATCGCTTCCTGAGCCCTGCGAGTGATCGCGGCCGTCAACTTGCGCGGCTTCCGAGTGATCAGCCGGCTGGCATCGACCGGACGCGACGGCCCAACACGCTTCGCAACACGCCATGCCGACTCGATCACGCCCAGACTCGAACCGACCTGGAATCCGTAATGAGTCGGCAGGTCCGTGTCGGTGTAGACCAACTCGTACTTCCTGGTGAAATACAGCGGCCGGTTCGTCTTCAATTCATAAAACCTCGCCAACCGCCCCTTGGAGATTTCGGATTTCTTCAAATAGGCCAGGGCCCGAGGCACTGCCTGCAGAAAATCCTCGCGGCCAGTCTTGCGATACAAAAAGACCAGCGTCCGCATCACACCCTGCGACTCGCCACCGGTGATCGATGGAGGTTCGAATCGACGGGCCCACGCCGGGTGCATATCGAGGTCGTACTGCTGAGCCCAAGCGGGTTGAGGGTCTGGCATCTGAGCCAACAGCATGAAATCGCCAGCACGCTCGGCAGCCGCCCGGTACGACCGCTTCTGGTAAATCTCGTGAGCCTCGATCATCGTTCGCACGACGTCGGCGATCGAATTGTCGTTGAACGTGTAGAAGTTGTAGTAGCGAGACTTGGGGAACGTCCGCGACCAGTCCGCCGGGTAACTCGCACGACGGACCGGAAACCGCTTCGCGTCAGGAAATTCGTCGTACCGCTGAGGCCACGCACCGTTGGGGAACTGGGCCTGGATCAAAGCCTGTAAGGCATACTCGACGGCCGAATGGACCTGCTTGTCCCTGTAGCCCAACGCCCGATCCAGGTGCATCAGGTATCGCAATGCCGACTGAGTGGTGTTGTCGTCCAGAGTCGTGCGGTTGCGACCCTTGGGATTGCCGCCAATGCGGTAGGCGTAGTTCTTGCGACGCAAGGGAACCGTCTCGATTCGGTAGTCCCAGCCGCCGGAAACCAACTGCCCCTTGACCAGATGATGGCCGGCGGCGATCGCAGCAGCCCGTAACAAAGGATCGCCACAAGTCAGCCACGCTTCGAGAAATCCTTCGCCGACCGTCGGAGTCCCCGGCGGTTGCACCCACGTCGTCCCCCGCTCGGTCCGACCTTCACCCTCGCGACGCTTCAAATCATGACTGTATCGCCACAGATAGCCACCTTCCGAAGAAACCTGCTCGCCGAAAAATCCGACCGCCTTGTGCAATGCCGCTCGAACAACCGGACGAGTCAACCGCTCGGCAGCCACTGCGGCTGAAGACTCCAGATGCGACACGGCCAGAATCGCGAGGATGAGAATCCGGATCGAGACCATCGCAAATTTCCTTTCGAGGTCGATACGCCACTCAGTCTACTCGCGCTCTCAGACCATTGCGCCTGCCACCTCTCTTGACCACCAAACCGCTCGAGTTAGAATTGTGGCTGTCGATCCGGACGTGCCACACGATGCCACACCAGATCGGCCGGAAGGGGCCGTAGCTCAATTGGTTAGAGTACCGGACTGTCGATCCGGGGGTTGCGGGTTCGAGTCCCGTCGGCCTCGCTACTGGAAACCCGCCGTCGCAACGCGACGGCGGGTTTTTTCTGGCCGACACACCTCGCGTGTTCTCGTCGCATGACCACCCTCGACATTCACCACGCCGACAACCTGACGCTGCTGGAATCCTGGTCGGACCAGTCGTTCGAACTGATCTACATCGATCCGCCATTCAATACCGGCCGGCAACAGTCGCGACGTCGACTGAAAACCGTTCGCGACGAACAGGGAGATCGGACGGGGTTCGCAGGCAAACGGTATCGGACCGAAGAAATCGGACGGCAGGCGTTCGAGGATACCTTTGACGACTACCTCGCATTCCTCGAACCACGACTCCTGCACGCTCATCGACTGCTCACCCAAAACGGCAGCCTGATGCTGCACCTCGACTACCGCGAAGTGCACTACGCCAAGGTGCTGCTCGATACGATCTTCGGCCGCGATGCGTTCATCAATGAGATCATCTGGAGCTACGACTACGGCGGTCGTACCAAGAAACGCTGGTCGCCCAAGCACGACAATATCCTCTGGTACGCACGCACTCCCAAACAGTACACCTACATCTACGACAACATCGATCGCATCCCCTACATGGCACCCGGACTCGTCGGACCCGAAAAAGCCGCCCGAGGAAAAACACCGACCGACTCGTGGTGGCACACCATCGTCAGCCCAACCGGCAAGGAACGCACCGGGTACCCGACACAAAAACCCCTGGCCATCCTGGAACGGATCGTTCGAGTCCACAGTCACCCCGGCGACACCGTGCTCGACTTCTTTGCCGGCAGCGGTACCACTGGCGAAGCCGCACTGCTCAATCAACGAAACGCCGTGCTCGTCGACGACAACGCCGATGCGATCGAGGTGATGGTCGAGAGACTCAAGAGATTCGAGCCGGTCGTGCACGGCGGCGAAGATGAGAAATTCTGAGTCCCGCTGGCCACAGAAGTGCCGATGGATATATAGTTGAAGTGTCAACCAGCCAAGCGAGCAGATTCGAATGCTGAAAATACTCGGACCGGCCGACAACTCGGACTCGTTCTGTGACGGGCTCTCGCGACGCAACTTCCTGCAGATCGGTGGCCTCGGCACCGGACTCAGCCTCGCCGGCCTGCTGGCAGCCGAAGCGGCCCAAGGCAAACGGCCTTCAGCCAAAAGCGTGATCTTCATCTACCTCGTCGGCGGTCCGCCTCATCAGGACATGTTCGACCTCAAACCCGAAGCTCCGGCCGGCATCCGAGGCGAATTCGATCCGATCGCGACCAACGTGCCGGGGATCGAGATCGGCGAGCACCTGCCCAAAATCGCACAAATGATGGACAAGTTCACCATCATCCGATCCATCTGTGACGCTCAGCCCGAACACAACGCGTTCCAAAGTTACACCGGCCGCAACCAGCGTCTGCCCATGCCCGTTGGTGGATGGCCGACACCCGGCGCCGTGGCCAGCAAGTTGATGGGACCACTCAACCCAAGCGTCCCGCCCTACGTCAGCCTCTGCTACACCTGCACGCACGGACCCTACAACGAACCCAGCCCCGGATTCCTCGGAGTCTCCCAATCACCCTTCCGGCCGCTGGGACCCGGCCGAGCCGACCTCGTGCTCAACGGCATTACACACGATCGGCTCGGAGACCGTGCCCTGCTCCGATCCAGCCTCGATCGCTTCCGCCGCGAAGCCGATAGTAGCGGCATGATGGCCGGACACGACGCCTTCACCGAACAAGCACTCGGTGTCCTCACCTCATCACGACTCGCCAATGCCCTCGACATCTCGCAAGAATCTGAAACCACTCGAACACGCTACGGCACCGGCAACCCCAAGAATATGATCGACGGCAACGGCGCACCACGAGTGCCCCAAAGCTTCCTCGCCGCACGACGACTGGTCGAAGCCGGTGCACGAGTCGTGACCGTCAACTACAGCAAGTGGGACTGGCACGGATCCTCCTACGGGACAATCTTCAACCGACAACGTGAAGATCACCCGGTGCTCGATCAGGCACTCTCGGCACTCATGGAAGATCTCGAACAACGGGGCTTGCTGCAGGATACCCTGGTCGGAGTCTGGGGCGAGTTTGGACGGACTCCGAAAATCAACAAGGGCGTCGGACGAGACCACTGGCCCAACGTCTCCTTTGCACTGCTCGGCGGAGGATCACTCGAACAGGGACAAGTCATCGGAGCCACCGATCGACACGCCGGTGAACCGGTCGCTCGACCCGTCAAGTTCTCCGAACTCTTCGCCACACTCTATCACCACCTCGGACTCGATACCGAAACCGCCACCGTCAACGACTTCCAGGGACGACCGCACTACCTGGTCGCTGATGGATCCAAGCCGATTCGGGAATTGGTCTGAGTCCGCCAGCCAGGCACGGCCTGGACTACACACCCCGTGCCCGGAACCACGCTTGGCTCCGTTCGCGACTGGGCAGCTCTGGATCGGCCGCGTACTCGACATACTCCGGCCACATCCGAGCCGACCGCTCGACACAATCGTCGGGCAACAGCCGATCCAGCCCACGCTGTAACACGAATACGTTCTGTACCACGAACGATTCGCCAAACGTCGCTCCGCCCAAACAACCCGCACCCACAAACCCCAACCCCATTGCACGCAACCGACGACCCACCTCCGCAATCGAACCCCACGCCACATCCAGCGGATGACCGGTCGACAACACCAGCCAACCCCCGTCGACCAACCCGCCTGCCAACTTCGCCAATCCACTCAATCCACTCTCCGACTCCTCGCACAATACATCCACCGCCACGATCAACTCGAATCGCCCCGTAGAACGCTCGGGCAATAAGTCCGCCTCGACCAACTCGACACGCCGACCCAACTCCGACATCGTCCGTCGCCCTGCCTCCAATGCCCGGACGCTGACATCGCTGCCCACCACCTCCAATACGTCGTGCCGCGACCACCACGCCGACAGGTAACCGGCATGGCAGCCTGCCTCGAGAATCGCGCCGGAAATCTGACGATCTGCGATCAGGTCTTCAACCAACGCAGCCGTGTCGATGATCACACCGCGACGATGCGAATGGACACGACCCAGCAGACTCGCGTCGGCCACCACGTCAAAAAACTCGCGCTCTGCCAAACGACTCTCAACACCACCGCAGCCACCGCAGCCACCACCCACCTCCGCCGACACGTACGCCTGGTGCACCTCACGAAACCGATCCACCAACTCCGCCGAACACTCCCGCTCCAACTCCTCCCACCAAATCGACTCCTCCAACGAACCCACGTCGATCTCCCAAACCTCGCGGAGCTCGGCGTCCAACTGCAACAGATCGCGGCGACTGACGACCGAAATGGGAAAAGACATATCGCTGGTCAGTCTACCAGATCTCCTCCGCACCGCCGGGACTGGCTCGCCAGCCGCCATCGGCGCCGCAGGCACCTTTCCCCGCACCGGGATGACACCAACCCACCCCGCCCGTTATCCTGTGGCCCGCAACAACACACCATTTTCATCTCGCCCCCCGCACACCGCACACCGCCACGCTCATGCAACAACCCACACTGATCCTGCTCGCCGTTACACTGCTCGCAGCACCCGCCGCCGCCGATGTGCCCCGAGACGGTTGGTACCGCAGCCTCGGCGAAGC
>CAVOEV010000116.1:0-13487 GCA_963694825.1 Planctomycetota bacterium | reverse complement strand
CGTTGCGGAGCGGGTGTTGGGATTGACCGGTTGCCGCCCGGATCGTTCGCTGTATGGTGAGTTGCAGGTGCAGGAGTGTTATGCGACGGGTGGCCTGATTTCTCTGGCGGGCGAGTCTTCGGGTGACTGCCTGGCCCAATCGGCCGGTGGGATCGAAACTCTACAATCTCCGGAACCGGACTTCTACATTCTTGGTTCCAAGAGTTACGGCCGCGATTCGAGGTTTTTGTTGCGAGTGGGTCTGGAGCAGGTCGAGTTGGTGGTCGAGCACTTGCGAGACAAGTTCCTGGCGGGCGGGGCAGGGCGGGGGGCGTTGTGAGTGTTTCGGGGCGGGCCGGGGATGCGGGGCAGGTTGAGCTTGTCGGGCTGGACGAGCTGTGGTTCCAGGTTGCCGGGACGCGTTGCAACCTGACCTGCACGCATTGCTTCATCAGTTGTAGTCCGAAGAACGATTCGTTCGGGTTCCTGTCGCTCGAGTCGGTTGCCGCGAGTTTGGCCGAGTCGGTTGAGTGGGGTGTGCGCGAATATTACTTCACTGGTGGCGAACCGTTCTTGAATCCGGACCTGGTGGAGATGTTGGTGCGGGCGTTGGAGTATGGTCCGGCGACGGTGTTGACCAATGCGACGGTGTTGAAGGATGAGTGGTTGGAGCGGCTCAGGGAGGCTGAGGAGAATGGTCGGTACAGTTTGGAGTTTCGGGTGTCTATCGACGGTCCCGAGGCGGCGGTGAACGATCCGATTCGCGGCGAGGGGACATTCGATCGAGCGATGCGTGGGGTGAGGATGCTGGTCGGGCACGGTGTGTTGCCGATTATCACGATGACTCGGACGTGGCCGGAATCCGAGGACCAGGTGGTGTTGGGTCGGTTTCGCGAGGTGTTGGCTGACCAGGGTTGCGATCGGCCGCGATTGAAGGTGCTGCCGAGGTTGCTGATCGGAGCGGAAGCGAGCAGGACGTGTGGGTACGATGCGACCGATCGCGTGTCGGCCCGGATGCTCGATGGGTACGACAGTGATCAGCTGATCTGCAGTCACAGCCGGACGGTGACCGATCGGGGTGTGTTTGTTTGTCCGATCCTTCTGGAGGAACCATCGGCGCGGCTGGGTGGAACTTTGGCCGAAGCCGACCGCCGGTTTACTCTGGACCACGGAGCGTGCGTGACCTGTTACCAGTACGGAGCCATCTGCACCAACCCATCGGGGCAGACGTTCGAACAGATGACGGGACCGGTTGAGGGCGAGGCAGGGGAGGGGGTTGGATGAAGCTGGCATTTTTCGGAGGGTTGTACAGCAACTACTTGGCGTTGGAGTCTGCAATTGCCGATGCGCGGCGTCGGGATGTGCAGGAGTTGTATTGTCTGGGCGACATGGGTGCATTTGGACCTTATCCGGACCGCGTGTTGTCGAAGTTGCGTGATACCGGGGTGACTTGTATCCAGGGCAATTACGACGACAGCATTGGGAACGAGTTGTCGGATTGCCAATGCGGTTACACCGATCCTCGCGACAACCTGTATGCCCAGTTGAGTTACGACTACACGTTGTCGAACACGAGTCGGGAGCATCGTGACTGGTTGCGTGGTTTACCCGGTTCGGCGGACATCGAGCGGAACGGAGTGCGTTTACATCTGTGTCATGGCAGTCCACGTCGGACGAACGAGTTCTTGTGGGAGTCGACGACGAGCGACGGGTTCTTGGACCGACTGATCGATCCGACCGGTGCCAACCTGGTCTTGGGCACTCATACCGGCCTGCATTGGACTCGGAGGACACCCCGGGGTCGTCGTTTTGTCAACGTAGGCGTATTGGGTCGCCCGGCCAACGACGGTCGAACCAACGTGTGGTACACGCTTGTGGATCTGACTGGTCGGGGGCAGGGGGGACAGGGGGAGCCGAAGGTGGAATTCGTGTCAGTGGACTACGATTTCCGGCGACTTTCGGGTGAGATGCGAGCGGAGGGTTTGCCTGAGGAGTTTTCTGAGACGATTGAGACTGGGTGGTGGACGACGTGCTTGGAGGTGTTGCCATCGCGTGAGCGTCGTCGTGGTCGTTGTTGAGTTTTGGGAGAGGCGGGTTCGAAATGCGGGCAGTAATCCAGAGGGTGTCTCGGGCCCGGGTGACGGTGTCGGGCGAGGTGGTTGGTGAGATCGGTACCGGTTTGCTGGTCTTGCTTGGAGTCGAAGACGGGGACACCCAGGACGACGTGGTCTGGATGGCGAACAAGGTGGTGGGTTTGCGGGTGTTCGAGGACAGTGAGGGCAAGATGAACCTGGACGTTGGCGAGGTGGGCGGTGCGGTGTTGGCGGTCAGCCAGTTCACGTTGTTGGGAGACTGTCGCAAGGGGCGGCGTCCGAGTTTTGTGTCCGCGGCTCGTCCAGATGAGGCCAATGCGTTGTACCGCAGTTTCGTGGCCGAGGTGGCCGGGCAGGGGTTGGAGGTTGCGGAGGGTCGGTTTCAGCAGCACATGGAAGTGGAGCTGGTCAACGACGGTCCGGTGACGTTGCAGGTCGACAGTCGCGTTATCCGCCACGGTCGTTAGTCACGTCTTGCCGTAGCGATCCAGGGCATCGGCGGCTCGGCCGTGATGGGGTCGCAATTCCAGGCAGCGGCGATAGGCGTCCAGAGCGGCGTGGGGTTGTTCGAGGAGTCTGAGGCATTCACCGAGGAAGAAGTTCGAATCGGCTTGTCGCTGGTGAGCCGTCGATGCGGCGGTCTCGAACAGTTTGACGGCCTGGTCGATCCTGTTCTCAGAGAATGCCTGCAGGCCGGCGGCGTGTTGCCGGAGAGCTTCGAGTCGATCGACGTCGGCCTGGCTGGATTGGGTTTTGACGAACGGAGTCATCAGACGGCAGATTTCCGGGTCGAGTCTGTATTGCAGGGCTTGCTGGAAGATCTGGAAGACTCGGGTTGGTTCGTGTCCGGCGTCGTCCATGGCGAGTCCGAGTTCGATCAGCGAGTCGGCGGTTGCCCCGTCGCGTTTTGTCATTTGTTGGAGCAGCTTGACGGCCGATTCGGGTTGTCGGCGTTGCAATTCGATCGACGCCAGCAACCGTGCGACTCGGGGCCGATACGAGATCTCGAGGATCGCTTTCAGTTCGTTGACGACGGCCTGGAGGTTGCCAGGGGTGTTGAGCCGGCCGGCCTGGAAAATCCGTTTCTCGAGTCCGAACTCGAAGGACCGTTCACCGAGTTGGTCGGCAACGGCGTCGGTCGCAATCGTCTCGGGCAAACGCTCGACCGTCTGGCGATCCTGCCGAGCCATGTCGCTGTCGCCCAACGCTTCGGCTGCCCTGGCACGCAGTTGATACAGGCTATGGACGTCCGAGTGCTGGGCGATCAGAGCATCGAGAATCGGCATGGCAGCGGACGGTCGATCGGTATGAACCAGCAGGTAGGTCAGCAGGTACTGGCCGGCCAGGTGACCGGTTCCGATCTGTCGCAATTCGGCTTCGGCCAGTTCGGGCGAGTCGTTTCGGAGGTGATTTCGAGCGGCGATGTAGTGGCAGGTGTCGGTGAGATCGGGGTCGAGCCGAGCGGCCTGGATCAGTTGTCTGGTCGAGCGGGTTGTCTGTCCGAGTCGATTGAGCACCAGCCCGGACCAGAACCAGTTGTTGGCGGAGTCGGGTTCGAGTTGGATGGCTTGTTGGAGGCATTGGTCGGCTTGTGGGAAGAAGCCGTAGACGGCGAAGGCTTGTCCGAGGGCGAGCCAGTCGCCGCGGCGGGGGTTTTCGGCCAGGATCCAGAGTCTCTGGAAGTCTCGAGCGGTTTCGGCATCGACCATGCCGTCTGCCGGCAGTCGAGGCGGGGCGGGTCGGCCGATTCGTTTGTTGATGCACCAGGCGATCAGAACGGTTTCGATTGCGAGCAGGGTAATCAGCAGTGTGATGCGGAGTCGGTTCATTTCCGGTCTCCGCCGCTGTTGTCGTGGCTGCGGTGGCTGCGGTGGCTGAGCCAGGCGTTGACACCTCCGAGGCGTCGGAAGGGTGGGATCACATGCCATCCACCGGCGACGATGTCGGGTCGGCCGTCGCGGTTCAGGTCGCCGGTGGCGACGGTGACCAGGTGAGTGGGTTGCGAGGCGATTTGTGAGTGAGTGAACTGTTGCTGGCCGTCGTTTTCGAGCCAGACGAGACTGGCGGTATCGTTGCGGCGCCAGTCGTTGAACATGCTGACGAGCACAACATCGTTGTCGCCGTCGCCATCGAGGTCGGCGACCGATGCCGCATGGGCGCCTCCGAGATGACTGATCCGGTGGATCTGGAAGGACCATTCACCGTTGTTTTCGAACCAGAAGCAGCCGTGGTAGGGCTGAGGGTAGGTGTATGCGTACTCGAGATTGTCACCGACGGTGACCAGCAGGTCGGTGTCGCCGTCCTGGTCGAGGTCCGCGGTGATAAGTCCCGAGCCACCGATGTCGAAGTTCAGCCACTTGTGGAGTCGTCGTTTCTGGAAGCGTCCGTGTCCGAGGTTTTCGAAGGCCCAGATTTCTTCGTCGTCCTGTGTGACGTTGGCGACGATGTCGAGATCGCCGTCGTTGTCGAGGTCGGCGATGGGGACGTTGATGGTGCCGGGAGCAAAGAGTAGTTGGTGGTCGCGAAAGTGGCGTTGTCCGAGGTTTTCGAGCCAGAGGATGCGGCCTCGGGCGTAGCCGAATTCAGCTACGGCGAGGTCGATGTCTCCGTCGCCGTCGAGGTCACCGGCCTGGATGTCTGCGATGCGGCGTGTGGCTTCGAGCAGGACGTGTCGGTCGTAGCGGTCGCCGTTTCGTTCGAGCAGGAGGACTCGTCCGACGTGGCTGTCGTCGGGAAAGGCGTTGCCGAGGATGGCGACGAGGATGTCGAGGTCACCGTCTGCGTCGATATCGACGACGGTGGCGTGGGCCGGTGTGGCCATGTCCGAGCTGATTGTGTGTTCGGTCCAGGTGTTGTCGTCGGTGCGGTGGTAGGCGACCAGGCGGTTGGCGAGGGCGTCGCAGGCGAGGATTTCGGGTTGAAGGTCGCCGTCGAGATCGACGATTTGGACGTGGCTGAATCGGGCCGGGACTGGGCTTGGTGGATCGAGTCTTAGTGATTGGAGAGGCAAGGTACTGGGCGGGTAGATCGAGCTGCCGTTGACGGGTGGATCGAGTGATCCTTGAGCTGGGAGCAGTGGCCAAGCGATGGTGGTGGCCAGTGGCACGGCAATGACGAGTCCGACGAGCGCCAGTTCGATATATCGTCTGGAAGTTAACATAACAGACATTATCGGACGTTGTTGTGACCGGGGATCGGCTGTCAGGACGCGGCTCGCACAAAAACGCCCCGCGCTGAATCGTCAGTCCGAAATCGTGCTGGGCGGGTCGAAAACCGAGGCAGGCAGAATGAGCGGCTGACAGCGGCCGGAAAAACGGCTTGCGCTGAAACTCAATCTAAGAAGCGTCATCATCAGATTCGGCGGCTGAGGATTCTTCGAAGACGCCCAATCGTCGAAATCTTTGGTAGCGTCGATCGAGCAATTCGTCGGACGGCAGTTCCTGGAGTTCTCGAATTGCATCGATCAGCGAAGCCTTGAGCGTCATGGCCATTTGGCGGTGATCTCGATGAGCTGCTCCCAGCGGTTCGGGAATCACCTCGTCGACGACACCGAGCCGCAGCAGGTTGTCGGATGTGAATTTCAGAGCGTTGGCAGCCTGTTCACGAAACTGAACGTGTTTCCACAGGATTCCTGCACAGCCTTCCGGGCTGATCACGGAGTAATAGGAGTATTGGAGCATGGCGATGTGATCGCCGATTCCGATACCCAGAGCTCCACCGGACCCCCCTTCCCCGATGACGACACAGACGATCGGTGTGGCCAGTTTTGCGATCTCGCGGAGATTGTAAGCGATGGCGTAGGCTTGGCCCCGTTTTTCGGCTTCGATGCCCGGGTAGGCTCCCTTGGTGTCGATGAAGCAGACGATTGGCAGCCCGAACTTCGCCGCCATCTGCATCTTGCCCAGGGCCTTGCGATAGCCTTCTGGGTGAGCCATCCCGTAGTTGTGTTTTTCTTGTTCCTTGAGATTTCGGCCCTTGTGCTGGCCGACGAAGAGCACCTTGAGTGAATCGAGGGTGGCAAAGCCTGTGAGCATCGCGGGGTCGTCGCGGAAGGCTCGGTCTCCGTGCAATTCGACGAACTCGTCGAAGACCAGTTCGAGGTAGTCGAGCGTCTGTGGTCGTTCGGGGTGTCGAGCGACCTGAGTGATTTGCCACGCGTCGAGGCTGGCGAAGATCTCGCGGCGTTTCTGAGTGATTTCGAGTCGCAGGTCGCGGATCTCGGATCGCAATTCCGACGACGGATCGTCGTTTTGTTCGAGATCCGACAACCGGTCCTCGAGTTCGTAGATCGGGCGTTCGAAGATCAGTTGATTGAGAGGCGGCATGGTGGATGCGGTGCGAGTTAGCGGAGTTGTGTGTGGGTTGAGTTGGTTGGGAGGTGGCGGCCGTGTTCACTCGATTTCAGGCAACTCCTCCATCAACGGCAGGTCTTCGGTGGGATTGTCTGTTTCGGCCGGAGCGGGGGGCGTTGGCGGGGTGGGTGCTGTCTGGCCGGTTGGTGTTTGCTGCGGTGTTTGCTGCGGTGTTTGCTGCGGTGTTTGCTGCGGTGTTTGCTGCGGTGTTTGCGTGGCGGGTTGGCCGGGCAGCGGGATTGCCCCCCCTGCCCCCCCCACATCGGGCGTGGGGATGGGTGCGGATGGCAGTCCTGGGAGACCTGGAGTGGGGAGCATGCCGGGGTTGGGCATCATGGGAGCGACGGGCATGCCGGGGTTGGGCATCATGGGTGCGACGGGCATGCCGGGGTTGGGCATCATGGGTGCGACGGGCATGCCGGGGTTGGGCATCATGGGTGCGACGGGCATACCGGGCATGGGCATCATGGGTGCGACGGGCATGCCGGGCATGGGCATCATGGGTGCGACGGGCATGCCGGGCATGGGCATCATGGGTGCGACGGGCATACCGGGCATGGGCATCATGGGTGCGACGGGCATACCGGGCATGGGCATCATGGGTGCGACGGGCATGCCGGGCATGGGCATCATGGGTGCGACGGGCATGCCGGGCATACCGGGCATGGGCATGGGTTGTGGCACGGCAACAGCGGAAGCAGGCTGGGTGGCGGGCGTGTTGGGTTGATTCGAGGATTCATCGACGGTACGTGCGTGTTCGGCTTTGTTATTGGCTCGCCGTTGATCTTCGGCCTTCCGTTCTTGCTCGTATTGCCTAGCCAGCTCCGGTTGTTTTTCGAACAGTTGGCTACGAGCGGCATCGGCTCGGCTATCGAGTGTTTTGACGATGCTGTCGACATTATCGTCGTCGGTTTCCCCGACCGATTCGGGAATCTCTTCCTTGAAGAACCTGATATTGCGAATCTCGCCGATCAGGTCTTCCATGCTTTCGAACCGGTCCTTGGGCAGCTTGGCCATGAGTCTTTGGACGAGCCGATCGAGTTCGGGTGCGACGTTGTCGTTGAGCAGCGAGGGTGCTGGTGGTTTGGCGGCGAGGTGTCGTTTGAGCAGGTCTGTGGGTGAGGCTCCGGTGAAGGGAGGCTGTCCGGTGAGCAGTTCGTAGATGGTGACACCGAGGCTGTACATGTCGGTTTGCGGCAGCGTCTTGTGTTTCTTGATGGTTTCCGGCGCGATGTAGGTCCGGGTGCCCTGGATGATCCGGTGTTTCTTATTGATCTTGCAGGCGAGCGAGAAGTCGATCAATCGGGCTTCTGCCGACTTGGTCATCAGTAGGTTGTCGGGCTTGACGTCACGATGGACCCATCCTTTGGAGTGCACGTACCCGAGTGCTCCGCAGATTTGCTCGAGTAATTTCTGCAGTTGGCGTTGCGTCTCCAGCGGGTCGGTAGACATGGCGACTTTGAGGTTTTGTGAGCGGAAGTAGTCCATCGTGAAGTAGGCGATGGGGTCCTTGACCGGCATCAGGGTCTGGACCTTGAACTTGAACTCGTGGACGGGGACCAGTTGGGGGTGTTCGAGTAGTTGCCCGAGTTTGAATTCCTGTTTGAACTGGGAGAGGATGGTTCGCGAGCTCTTTTCGGTCGGTGAATTGACGATTTCCTCACGGAGCAGCTTCAGGGCAAACTGTTTGCCGGTTCCGTCTTCGATGACTTCGAACACATCGCTGACCTGTCCGGCGGCGATGTCACCGGTGACGGTGAACTGATCGATCTTGAATATGTCGTCTGACACGTGAGCCGCCCTGCCTTCGGCGTTGGATTTCACGACCTGAGTTGCTATCTGAGCGGTCCTTGGTTTGCGAGGGACCGCAGCGAAGTCGTCGAAGCATTCAGCTTAAAAGCGGTTTGGAAACGTGTCAACAGGTGCGTAGCCTGCCTTGTGAACGGTGTGTTGCTGTAGGATGATGTGCTTGGAATGGGAGTCGAGCATGGAGTTGGCCACCGGGGTGGCATCTTCTGATACCGTGTGGCAATAGGCAACTGGAGCCGTAGACGTGAGGAGCGGGTTGTGATGAATCGAGTGTTGGCGGTTGGAGTGGTCTGTTTGTGTTGGGTGTCATCGGCCGGAGCCGAGGTGATCGAGTTGAGGTACACCGGCACGCTGTCGGCTCGACGTTCGACTCTCAAGGCTCCAGAAAAGCAATTCACTCTGTATTGCCTGGTCGATCGCGATCGGTCGACGGCCGACTACGTGGTCGAGGAGCAGGGACCGGGTCGTTGGTCGTGGCCCGAGCGATACGGGCGAGTGGGTTTGGTTGGAGCGGTCAAGCCGGGCATTCGCGTGTTGTATGATCATGACGGCTCGCTGTATCCCTGGGCATTACAGCGGCCGGTTTTCGAGTACCCCGAGAAATTGAAGGCGGGTACGAGCTGGACGGTCGCGCGGACCAAATACACTGTGGCCGGTTCGCAGGCGAAGGCGGCTCGTGAGTGCTGGCGTGTCGAATTGAGCAACCAGTTCGGCCGCAGCGGCCGGGTGTGGGTCGAGAAGTCGACCGGTCTGGTCGTGGCGGCATCGCGGCGGATCGTGATGGGTCAAGGTGACGAGTTCGAGCTCGACACCGAACTCGTGTCGCAAAAACCTGTTGAACTCAAGCGACTGCAGTCCTTGCAAAAGCCCTGGGCGACGTTGCTGGGAATCCAGAAGGAGTTGAAACGCAAGCCCGACACGACGCGGCCGGAACTGAGTGCTGTTCAGATTCGCGCCGTGCAGTCGCAGATTGCTCGGCTCGCCAGCGAGGCACGAGCGACTCCGTTTGCCGCACTGGTGGCTGCGATCAGCAAGGATATTTCCGGTCAGTCGAAGCGGGCTGCCAGTGTTGAGGAGTTGGCCACGCAAAAAATCGGCAAGCCGGCCCCGGCGTTTTCGCTCGAATCAATTGACGGCAAGACGATCGATTCCAAGAGCCTGGCGGGCAAGATCGTGGTGCTGCACTTCTGGGGTTACAAGGGAGACAAGCTGATCGAACCCTATGGCCAGGTCGGTTACCTGGATTTTCTGTACGGGAAGCGGCGTCGGCTGGGTGTCGAGGTGATTGGTGTGGCGGTCAATCCGTCGTTCGACAAACCTCAGACCCGTCGGGCGTCATTGAGATCGGTCAAGAAGATTCGCGAGTTCATGAATCTCGGATACCCGGTCACCATCGATTCGGGCAAGGTGCTCGAGTTGTTCGGGGACCCGCGGAGGCTGGATGCGAAGCTACCGCTGTGGGTGGTGATCGATTCGAAGGGCCAGGTCGCCGATTACAAGGTGGGCTTTTATCGGATCAAGGTCGACGAGGGACTCAGGCAACTCGACGAAACCGTGATCCGGCTGATCCGCGAGGCTCGGAAGAAGCCGAAGAACTAGGCCATCCGGATCCAGTCGCAGGGCGGCAGGGTCAGTCGAGCAGCCTGGCGGGGTCGACTCCGTCGATTTCGGCCAGGTAGGCCAACAGCCGATCTCGCTGGTCGGTCAGCTGACCGACTCGGAGCAACGACTTGACCCGAGTGGTCAGTTCGAGTCGATTGACCGGCTTGGTCAGGAAGTCGTCACATCCCGCCTCGACCGCTCGTTCGATGTCACCCATCTCGTTGAGAGCCGTCACCATCAGGATCGGGATGTCTTGGGTCGCGTCGGAGTCCTTGAGCTGCTGGCAGACCTCGTAACCACTCAGACGCGGCATCATGATGTCGAGCAGCACCAGGTCGGGGCCGAACGACTGGACCATGTCGAGAGTTTCCTGGCCGTCGCAGGCCATCGCGATCTCGTATCCGTCGTCGCCAAGGTAGGCTTCGAGCAATTCACGGTTCTGCAGGTTGTCGTCGGCAATCAGCAGTCGCGCCGGGCGGTTGGTGGAGGGGCTGCGAGTGGACACGGGTGACGTGAGTCTCGTGGAACAGGTGGCCGGAAGAATCCAACCGGGCGAGTATAGTCAAGGACCTTACGACCGGGTATCCCATCCTGTTGACAGCGAGTCGAGCTGCCGTCGAGTGGCCCCGCCCCCTGCCCCGCCCCCTGCCCCGCCGTGTGCCCCGCCGTGTGCCCCGCCGTGTGCCCCGCCGTGTGCTTCTGGCGTCTGGTGGTCGAGTTCGTTGTCGAGTCGAATGAGGTCATCGAGCGTGTCGATGTCGTACCAGCCGGGCAGTTCGACAAATGGCGTGTTGCTGGCTGTCAGTTGTTGGCGAGTCTGCTGGAGGACTCGAGGAGTGCTCCACTGGATCCCTTTGAACAGGTTCGGTACCGGGCAACTTAGACCGATCAGCACATACCCACCGTCGTCGGCCGGGGCGAGAACGACGTGGGTGTGTTTGAGAGTCTCGAAGGCAGCCTGGATGGTGGTTGTTGGCAGGGTTGGGCTGTCGCTGCCGATGACGACGACTCGGTTGTAGTCCTCTGGCTGTTGCCCCAGGTGGTCGGCGGTGACCTGTTCGAGTCGGTTTCCGAGCGATCCGGTTGGTTGTGACCACAATTGGCAGTGGTCTTTCAAGTTGGTGACGAGAGTCTGGAAGTAGTTGGTGGCGGGTGGGTTGTTGGGCGAGGTGGCCAGCACGAGTCGATTGGCGCAGTGGTGTAGGCGATCGATGAGATCTTCGAGAAAGGCCTTGGCCAACCCTGCGGCCGCCTCGTCTCCGACCGATCGAGCCAGCCGAGTCTTGACGGTTCCGGGCAGCGGGTGTTTGGCCATGATCACCAGGATGTCGATCACTCGGTGGCCTTCGGCGCGGTGGCATCGATCAGTCGTCGCAGCAACTGCACATCGATTTGTCCGCGAAAGCGTTCGCGGCCATCAATGACGACGACCGGAACCGATTCCCCGTATTTCGCGATCAATTCGGGATCGCCGTCGATGAGGATTTCCGAGATTTCGGCAAAGAACTCGTGGTGAAGCAACAGGGTTTCGCGGGCCTGGTGGCAGAGGTGGCAGGCCGAGCGGGTATAGAGTTCAACTGAGTCGAACCGGATCCCGGGCCATTGGGGTTGCCAGCGGGGGTCGCGGGCCAGGCGAGGTTGTCTGAGCAGGATGACGGCGAAGACGGCGAGTACCAGTGCAGCTAACAGACCGTAGCCTCGAGCCAGAGTGCTGTTCCAGGGAGCCGGTTCTGGGCCGGAAATGGCCGAGACGAATCCGAGGACGGTGGCCAGGCCAAGTGCAACCGTGCCGACAAACGGTCGCCAACGCTCATCCATCTCGCCCGTCTCGATCTCCAACTCGCGCCGGATCTCGTCGTCACTGCGTTGCGTCACGTTGGGTGAGACTCCGATAGGTCGGCGAGTGATCCGAGACCGTAACTCGGTTGTCGGTTCGCTTGGGCGTGTGGCGGAAAGGGCGCGGGCGGGAGTATACCAAAGGGGGGGATCTTATGTTAGATTCACAAACGGGTGCCCGCGGCGAGGCTTTGAGGCCCGTTGCGGGGGTACGGTGTCGGGGATTGGCAGCTGACAGGCGGGTAGGCTGGATGGCGTTGAAATTCACCGTCGAGTCGTTTCTCAACCTGATCCGGCAAAGTCGGCTGGTTGATGGCGACGAGTTGGACAGACTGGTGGCAGGGATGTCCAACGGCGGTGATTCGCAATTGGTTGCCGATTCACTGGTCGCGTCTGGGGCTCTGACCCCATGGCAGGCCGACAAGTTGCTCAAGGGCAAGCACAAGGGCTTTTTCCTGGGCAAGTACCGCCTGCAGTCGTTGCTGGGCAAGGGGGGCATGAGTTCGGTGTATTTGGCCGAACACGTGTTGATGCGTCGGCGGTGTGCGATCAAGGTGTTGCCTCACAAGAAGGTCGCCGATTCGAGTTATCTCGAGCGGTTCCATCGCGAAGCTCAGGCGGTCGCGTCGCTGGATCATCCGAACATTGTGCGTGCCTACGACGTCGATCGTGAGGTGGACGGTTCGACGGAGATTCATTTCCTGGTGATGGAGTATGTCGAGGGGCACAATTTGCAGGACCTGGTCGTCGTCAACGGGTCACGCGGATTCCGGGAAGTCGCCGATTTCATCCGGCAATCGGCTCGAGGCCTGTCGCACGCTCACGAGGCCGGATTGGTGCATCGAGACATCAAGCCGGCCAACCTGTTGGTCGATACCGAGGGCGTGGTCAAGATTCTTGATCTGGGCCTGGCCCGATTCTTTGAGGAAGAGGACGAGGATCCGATCACGCTGCGGCACGACGAGAAAGTGTTGGGGACAGCCGACTACCTGGCTCCCGAACAGGCACTCGACAGTCACAAGGTCGATGCACGTGCCGATATTTATAGTCTGGGCTGCACGATGTATTTCCTGCTGACGGCTCGGCCGCCGTTCAACGAGGGAACGTTGGCTCAGAGACTGATGTGGCATCAGACCAAGGAACCGCCAGCGATTTCGGAGGTCCGGCCCGATGTCCCCGGCCCTCTGGCCGACGTTGTGACTCGCATGATGGCCAAGGATCCCGACGATCGGTTTCAGACCGCCACTCAGATTGCCGATCAACTCACCGCCTGGCTCGGTGACGCTCTGACACCAGGATCAAAGGCTCCGATTGCTCAAGCCGTCCCGGTCGCCAAGCCACTCGATCCGGCCGACGTGATACACGCCCCCGAAGCCGTGCCTCCAACCGCTCCTGTGATTCCTCGGGTCACGCCCACGACGAGTTTTTCAACGGCCGAGGTGGTGGGTGGCGAGAGTGGCGAGAGTATTGCTGAGGTTGATGATCCGGGGTTGGCCGATTTTCTGTCTGGACTGGGCGACAGTCCTACGGTGTCGCGGCCGGCCGGGAACGATGTCCAAATCGACGTGCCCGCTGAACAGACGACTCATGAGCCGACACCCTCGCCTGCCCCGCTGTTTGAAGTGACACCACCGATTGCCGCGCCGATTGCGGAGCCGATTGCCGCGCCGATTGCCGCGCCGATTGCGGAGCCGATTGCCGCGCCGATTGCCGAGCCGTTTGCGGAGCCGTTTGCCGAGCCGTTTGCCGAGCCGTTTGCCGAGCCGTTTGCCGAGCCGATTGCCGAGCCGATTGCCGAGCCGATTGCGGAGCCGAT